>NZ_JAKOGN010000006.1:0-92034 GCF_022240605.1 Streptococcus sp. DFI.7.26
TAGTAGCGCATGACTGTTAATCATGATGTCGTAGGTTCGAGTCCTACTGGCGGAGTCAGTACCCGAAAGGGTTTTTTTATTTCTCTTTATTAATAAAGTAAAAAAAGGTTCTTTCGAACCTTTTTCTTAGTTAAAGAATACATTGTATAGAGCTTTAATAGCCTGTTTTTCTTGTTCTTGATTTACGACAAACATGATGGAAACTTCGCTGGATCCTTGAGAAATCATTTGGATATTAATGTTATTTTCTGATAAAGCCTTTGTGGCTGTAGCTGTTACACCAATTTGATTTTTCATATTCTCTCCAACAATCATAATAATGGAAAGATCATGTTCAATTTCGGCATAATCTACTTGTAAATCTTGGATTAGATGTTTTAAAATTTCTTGTTCTTTAATTGGTGTTAATTCTTTCGAACGGAGAATGACAGATAAATCGTCAATACCAGTTGGCATGTGATCCCAACTGATGTTCAAGTCTTCTAAAATTTGTAATAATTTTCTACCAAAACCGACTTCTCTATTCATCAGGTATTTGGTGGTATTAATGCTGACAAATCCAGAGTCTCCTGCAATCCCAACGACTTTAACATTTTCATCGGTATGGTTCAGCACAATCTTCGTACCTGGATGTTTTGGATTGTTGGTGTTCTTGATCACCATTGGAATCTTTCCACGATATGCAGGAACAAGTGCTTCATCATGTAGGACACTAAAGCCAGCATAGGCTAATTCCCGCATCTCTTTATAGGTTAATTCAGGAATAGAATGTGGCTGTTTGATAATGCCTGGGTGAGCTGCAAAAATACCATCGACGTCTGTAAAGTTCTCGTAGAGATCTGCTTTAACTCCCGCTGCGATAATTGATCCTGTAATATCAGAACCACCTCTTGAAAAAGTACAGACTTGTCCTTCTCTAGTAATTCCAAAGAATCCAGGGATTACTAAAATTTCATTATGGTTTCTCAGTTCTTCAATCTTATCGTAACTAGAAGGGAGAATGCGGGCATTGCAAGGTTCACTTGTTACAAAGATACCTGCATCTTTTGGATGGATATATTTTGCTTCTAAACCCTTTTTTACAAAGTAAGCTGCAATGAGTTTTGCATTGTTGTTCTCTCCAGCTGCTAAGAAGGTATCATATAAGAAGGTATTATCGGACTTGGGAAGTGTTGCAAGGGATTTGATATCTCTAGCAATCTCTTCGATAATTTCCTCGTCTAAGTCTAACTCCTCTGTAATGGAACGATAGCGATTGATAATCCATTCTTGACTTTGGTTCGTATCTTTTCCGTTGGTATATTCTTTATAATACTTGATGAGGGCATCTGTGACTTTTGTGTCCTCCGCATTGCGTTTCCCTGGAGCAGAAACGACCACGTATTGACGGGTTTCATCTTCTTTAACAATATTGAATACTTTTTCTAGCTGGGTAGCAGATGCTAACGAACTACCACCAAATTTAACTACTTTCATGTGGACTCCTTTACAAAACTTACTTTAAATTATACCAAAGATAAGGCTTGGTTACAATCTAAAAAACACTGTTATCAAGCGAGTCTTTCGGGTGAGACACTTTTTTATGAAAATGTAATTTACTTCTCAAAGTAGTTGTGCTAAAATAATATGAAAATAAATAAGTTCAATTATCAAACAATTTGAATAGCTAATTAGTAAAGAGGTGGCTTATGGTGTTCGAAACGATTATTTATTCTGTAGAAGAGGATCTCGCATCTATTATTTTAAATAGACCAGAGGTTTCAAATGGTTTTAACATTCCAATGTGTCAGGAAATCCTTGAAGCATTAGAATTAGCTGAGAAGAATCCAGATGTGCGTTTTATTTTATTTAAAGCAGTCGGCAAGGTTTTTTCAGTTGGTGGTGATTTAGCTGAGATGAAACGGGCTGTTGATGCTGATGATATCGATTCGTTAACGCAAATTGCGGAATTGGTCAATCAAATCTCTAAAAAAATGAAGCAAATTCCAAAACCAGTGATTATGGTTGCAGATGGTGCGGTTGCAGGAGCAACTGCTAATATGGCAGTAGCGGCGGACTTTTGTATTGCTTCTGATAAAGCCAAGTTTATTCAAGCCTTTGTTGGGGTCGGTTTGGCTCCTGATGCTGGTGGTCTATTCCTTTTAGGAAGAGCCATTGGTTTGACTAGAGCAACTCAGTTAGCAATGACTGGTGAACCATTAGGTGCTGAAAAGGCTCTGGAATATGGCGTTGTGTACAAGGTTTCTGAAGTAGAAAAATTAGACAAGACTGTCAACCAACTACTCATCAAGTTAAGACGTAGCTCAGACAATTCTTTTGCTGCGATTAAAGAGTTGGCTTGGTCAAGCATGCTGACTGACTGGGATCGTTATGCTGAAATTGAGTTGCGATTGCAGAGAAATCTTTCTCTAAAGGAAGACTTTAAAGAGGGAGTTAATGCCTATTCAGAGCGTCGGCGCCCAAAATTCCAAGGAAAATAAAAACGTAAAATTTTTATGTTTTTGTTGCTGAGGCTTGCTATTTGGTTTGATTTTTGATAAAATTCGATTATCAAAGTAATGAATAGGGGGTGTGGTTTTTGAATTTTCAACTAGTCAATGATTACCTTACATCCATTTTTAACAACGTATTAGTCATCGAAGAAACTAGTTTACGTAGCAGTCGATTTAATGATGTTTCCATTAAGGAAATGCACACCATTGATGTCATCGGCTCAACACCAAACGCAACTCCAAGTGATATTTCGCGTTCGTTAATGGTAACGTTAGGTACAGTCACTACCAGTTTAAATAATCTTGAACGAAAAGGTTATATTGAACGAACCAGATCTGAAGTTGATCGTCGGGTCGTCCATTTGAGTTTGACCAAAAGAGGCAAGCTCTTGTATCGGCTTCACCAACAATTTCACAAGCGGATGGTTAATCAAATTATTGATGGGATGTCTCCAGATGAACGGAAAGTGATGCAAAAAGGGTTGCAGAATCTTTATCGTTTCTTGGAGGAGTTGAAATAATGACTTTTGCAAAAATTAGTCAGGTAGCCCATTATGCGCCAAGCCAAGTGATTTCTAATCAGGATCTTTCTGAACGGATGGATACCAGCGATGAGTGGATTGCTAGTCGGACAGGAATTCGGAAGCGTCATATTACTCAATCAGAATCAACCAGCGATTTAGCTACGGAAGTGGCTCGACGCTTGCTTGAAAAAAGTGGTTTACAAGCGGATCAGTTGGATTTTATTATTGTTGCAACGATTTCGCCCGATTCCATGATGCCATCCACTGCAGCTCGTGTTCAAGCTAAAATTGGGGCCTCTAAAGCTTTTGTTTTTGATTTGACAGCAGCTTGTAGTGGATTTGTCTTTGCGCTTGCGACTGCTGAAAAGTTGCTTCGGTCTGGCCAGTACAAACGAGGAATCGTTATTGGGAGTGAAACCTTATCGAAAGTGATTGATTGGGAAGATCGGACAACAGCGGTCCTATTTGGGGATGGTGCTGGCGGTGTTTTATTGGAAGCTTCCGAACAACAAACTTTTTTAGCTGAAAGTTTATTTTCAGATGGTTCTCGTGGAGAGGTTCTTCAATCATCATCTGTTGGTTTATCTTCACCATATTCAGATAAGGAAGAAGATAAAAAATATCTATCAATGGATGGAAGAGCAGTCTTTGATTTTGCTATTCGGGATGTGGCTAAGAGTATTAAACATATGTTGGCTAATGCTCCAGTAGCTGTTGATGAAATTGACTATTTCCTCTTGCATCAGGCAAATGACCGTATCTTAGATAAAATGGCTAAGAAAATCGGGGTTGATCGGGAAAAACTTCCTGCAAATATGATGGAATATGGCAACACCAGTGCCGCAAGTATTCCAATTTTATTATCGGAGTGTGTCGACCAAGGACTAATCAAATTGGATGGAAGTCAAATAATTCTTCTGTCAGGATTTGGTGGAGGTTTGACATGGGGCTCACTTCTTGTTACAATCTAGTTAAATATGTGGTAACACATTTTAAAAATTTTTATTATTTTAAGGAGGCCAATCATGGCAGTATTTGAAAAAGTACAAGAAATTATCGTTGAAGAACTTGGTAAAGAACCATCAGAAGTAACTCTTGAGTCTACTTTTGAAGATCTTGAAGCTGATTCATTGGATTTGTTCCAAGTGATTTCAGAAATTGAAGATGCATTCGACATTCAAATTGAAACTGAAGAAGGATTGTCTACTGTAGGGGACCTTGTTGCTTACGTAGAAGAAAAAACTAAATAATAATGGATGAGAGTATCGAAAGATATTCTCTCTTGTTTAGGTAATAGTTTGACGCTCAAAGCAAAGAACCGCTTTCAAACTATTACTTAAGCGAAAATGAGGAAGGTACTATGCAAACACGAATTACTGAATTATTAAACATTAAATATCCAATTTTCCAAGGTGGTATGGCTTGGGTAGCAGATGGAGATCTTGCTGGAGCTGTATCTAATGCGGGTGGTCTTGGGATCATCGGTGGAGGAAATGCACCTAAAGAAGTTGTCAAAGCGAATATTGATCGCGTCAAATCCATTACTGACAAACCTTTTGGAGTCAATATCATGCTCCTCTCTCCTTTTGCAGATGACATCGTTGACTTAGTTATCGAAGAAGGGGTTAAAGTGGTTACCACTGGTGCAGGGAATCCTGGGAAATACGTGGATCGTTTCCATGAAGCAGGCATTACCGTTATTCCGGTTGTACCTTCAGTAGCTTTAGCAAAACGGATGGAAAAACTAGGTGCGGATGCTGTCATTGCTGAAGGAATGGAAGCAGGAGGTCATATTGGTAAATTGACGACCATGACCTTGGTTCGCCAAGTGGTCGAAGCGGTCTCTATTCCAGTTATCGGTGCTGGTGGTGTTGCAGATGGTGCAGGAGCGGCTGCAGTCTTCATGCTTGGAGCAGATGCTGTTCAAGTGGGAACACGATTTGTCGTTGCTAAAGAATCAAATGCTCACCAAAACTTTAAGAATAAAATCTTGAAAGCTAAGGACATTGATACAGTGGTGTCTGCGTCAGTTGTTGGCCACCCAGTTCGTGCGATTAAGAATAAATTGGCTTCTGCCTATAACCAAGCTGAAAAAGATTTCTTGGCAGGTAAGAAGACTCAAGAAGAAATTGAAGAATTAGGAGCAGGTGCTCTTCGCAATGCTGTTGTTGACGGAGACGTTGATAATGGATCTGTGATGGCAGGACAAATTGCAGGTCTCGTAAGTAAAGAAGAAACCTGTGCTGAAATCTTGGAAGATATCTATCTTGGAGCTGCTAAGGTCATTCAGAAAGAAGCAGCTCGCTGGGCAGATGTGAAATTCTAACAGATAAGGTTAAGGAAAGGAAGAGAACAGTGACAAAACGTGCCTTCTTATTTGCTGGTCAAGGTGCCCAAAAATTGGGGATGGCTAGTGACTTGTATGCAACTTATCCCGTTGTCAAAGAGACATATGATACGGCTAGTCGTATTCTAGGTTATGATTTGCGTGAATTGATTGATTCTGACGAAGAAAAACTCAATCAAACACGCTATACTCAACCAGCTATTTTGACAACTTCTGTAGCTATTTATCGTCTATTGGCAGAAAATGGCATAACACCGGATGTTGTGGCTGGTCTCTCCCTAGGAGAATATTCTGCTTTGGTTGCTGCAGGCGCTCTTTCCTTTGAAGAAGCGGTCGCCTTGGTAGCTAAGCGAGGGGAATTTATGGAAACAGCTGCGCCTGCTGGAAGCGGGAAGATGGTAGCTGTTATGAATACTGATCCTGCCTTGATTGAAGAAATCTGTCAACAGGCTTCTGAAAAGGGAGTTGTAACACCAGCTAACTACAATACTCCTGCCCAAATTGTGATCGGTGGAGAGGTTGAAGCTGTGGATTATGCAGTTGAACTCTTACAAGAAGCAGGGGCAAAACGGTTGATTCCTCTGAATGTCTCTGGTCCTTTCCATACGGCCTTACTTGCTTCTGCTAGTGAAAAACTAGCGACTGAACTTGAAAAAGTTACTTTTAAGGACTTTAGCTTGCCTTTGGTTGGGAATACAGAAGCAAAGATCATGAAATCAGACGAAATCAAAGCTTTATTAGCTCGCCAAGTGATGGAGCCCGTTCGTTTCTATGATTCGATTGCGACGATTCAAGAGTTTGGAGTAGATGAAGTGATTGAAATTGGTCCAGGTAAGGTCTTGACTGGTTTCTTGAAAAAGATTGATAAAACTCTTCCAACGAAAAATGTGGAGGATCAAGCCAGTCTTGATGCCCTACTGAACGAATAAGATGAGGTGACTATGGAACTAAAGAATAAAAATGTATTTGTTACTGGCTCAAGTCGAGGCATTGGATTGGCTATTGCGCATAAATTTGCGTCAAAAGGTGCCAACATTGTCTTAAATAGTCGTGGAGAGCTCCCAGCAGGCCTAGTGGATGAATTTGCCTCATACAGTGTGAAGGTAGTTGGCGTTACTGGGGACGTATCCCAAGCTGCGGAAGCGAAACGAATGGTCGCGGAAGCGATTGAAGCACTTGGCTCAGTAGACATCCTTGTCAACAATGCTGGGATTACCAATGATAAGCTCATGTTGAAATTGACGGAAGAAGATTTCGAGCAAGTCTTGAAGGTGAATTTGACCGGTGCTTTTAATATGACACAATCAGTCTTAAAACCGATGACCAAAGCACGTGAAGGTGCTATCATTAACATGTCGAGTGTTGTCGGTCTGACAGGAAATGTTGGACAAGCCAACTATGCAGCCTCAAAAGCTGGTTTGATTGGTTTTTCTAAATCTGTAGCACGTGAAGTAGCTGGTAGAAATGTCCGTGTCAATGTCATTGCGCCGGGCTTCATTGAGTCTGATATGACAGAAGGACTTCCTGAAAAAATTAAAGAAATGTCTCTCGCTCAAATTCCAATGAAACGATTTGGAAATACAGAAGAAGTGGCAGATGTTGCAGTCTTTCTTGCGACTCAAGAATATCTAACAGGGCAAGTCATCGCAATTGATGGTGGCTTAACCATGCAATAAAAAGAGGTAGGTTTTGAAATGAAATTAAATCGTGTTGTTGTAACAGGCTATGGCTTGACATCTCCAATCGGAAACACTCCAGAAGAATTTTGGAATAGTTTAAAAGAAGGAAAGATTGGGATTGGTCCGATTACAAAATTTGACCACAGTGACTTTGCTGTTCATAATGCAGCTGAAATCCATGATTTCCCATTTGATAAGTACTTTATCAAGAAAGATACAAACCGCTTTGACAACTACTCTTTGTATGCCTTGTATGCTGCTCAAGAAGCTGTGAATCATGCAGGTTTAGATGTAGAAGCTATTGATAAAGATCGTTTTGGTGTCATTGTTGCTTCTGGTATTGGTGGTATCAAAGAAATCGAAGATCAAGTGATTCGTTTGCATGAAAAAGGACCAAAACGTGTCAAACCAATGACCCTTCCAAAAGCTTTGCCAAATATGGCATCTGGTAATGTTGCCATGCGTTTTGGAGCTAATGGAATTTGTAAATCGATCAATACTGCTTGTGCCTCTTCCAATGATGCGATTGGGGATGCTTTCCGCGCTATTAAGTTTGGTTTCCAAGATTTGATGTTGGTTGGTGGTTCAGAAGCTTCTATTACGCCATTTGCAATCGCCGGTTTCCAAGCCTTGACAGCTCTTTCAACAACAGAAGATCCAACTCGTGCTTCTATTCCATTTGATAAAGATCGGAATGGATTTGTAATGGGTGAAGGATCAGGAATGTTGGTACTTGAAAGTTTGGAACACGCTGAAAAACGTGGTGCAACCATTCTTGCTGAAGTCGTGGGCTACGGAAATACTTGTGATGCTTACCATATGACTTCTCCACATCCAGAAGGTCAAGGTGCTATTAAAGCAATGAAGTTGGCTTTGGATGAGGCAGAAATTGAACCAGCTCAAGTTGATTATGTCAACGCTCATGGTACCTCTACTCCAGCAAATGAAAAAGGAGAAAGTGGTGCAATCGTTTCTGTATTTGGTACAGAAGTTCCAGTATCTTCTACAAAATCATTTACAGGTCACCTCTTGGGGGCAGCAGGGGCAGTTGAAGCTATTGCGACGATTGAAGCAATTCGCCATCAATATGTTCCAAAAACTGCTGGAACACAAGAGTTATCAGATTATATTGAAGCCAATGTCATCTTTGGTGAAGGGCAAGAACGTCCGATTTCCTATGCTATTTCCAATACATTTGGATTTGGAGGACACAATGCTGTCTTAGCCTTTAAACGTTGGGAGGGATAAAGTGAATATTCAAGAGATTAAAGACCTAATGAGTCAATTTGACCAATCTAGTCTTCGTGAATTTAGCTATCAAAATGCAACTGATGTGCTATCATTTAGTAAAAATACTGGCAGTGTAGCTAGCCCACAACCTGCTACGCCAGCTCCTGTAGTTCAGGAAGTGGCACCTGCTGTTGAGAGCCCTGTTGTTCTTGCAGAAGAACCAGTTGCTCCTTCAGCACCAGCTCCTGAAGCAAGTCCAGCAGTAGCAGCAGAAGGGGAAGTGGTTGAAAGTCCTCTTGTTGGTGTAGCTTATTTAGCTTCAGGTCCAGATAAACCAGCTTTTGTTCAGGTTGGAGATAGCGTTTCAAAAGGCCAAACCCTATTGATTATTGAAGCGATGAAAGTTATGAACGAAGTTCCTGCACCAAGGGATGGAATTGTCACTGAAATCCTTGTTTCAAATGAAGAAATGGTTGAGTTTGGGAAAGGATTGGTACGGATTAAATGATCGATATTCAAGCTATTAAAGAGGCTCTTCCGCATCGCTATCCGATGTTGTTGGTGGATCGCGTCCTTGAAACAAGTGAGGATACGATTGTAGCCATTAAGAATGTGACGATCAATGAGCCCTTCTTTAATGGGCACTTTCCAAGCTACCCAGTAATGCCAGGTGTCCTCATTATGGAAGCCTTGGCACAAACTGCCGGTGTCTTAGAATTATCCAAACCAGAAAATAAAGGGAAATTAGTCTTTTACGCTGGAATGGATAAGGTTAAATTTAAAAAACAAGTCGTTCCGGGAGATCAGCTCGTGATGACGGCTACCTTTGTCAAGCGTCGTGGTTCGATTGCGGTCGTGGAAGCAAAAGCGGAAGTCGATGGGAAATTAGCTGCTAGCGGGACCCTAACATTTGCAATTGGTAACTAGGGAGGTTTCTATGTTCCGAAAAATTTTAATCGCGAATCGTGGTGAAATTGCGGTCCGGATTATTCGAGCTGCTCGTGAATTAGGAATTGAAACAGTCGCTGTCTATTCAACGGCTGATAAAGAAGCCTTGCATACCTTACTAGCGGATGAAGCAGTTTGTATTGGGCCTGCCAAGTCAACCGAATCTTATTTGAACATGAATGCTGTTTTATCTGCAGCTGTCTTGACTGGATCAGAAGCGATTCACCCAGGATTTGGATTTTTGAGTGAAAATTCGAAGTTTGCCACCATGTGTGAAGAAGTAGGGATTAAGTTTATTGGACCATCAGGGTCTGTTATGGATATGATGGGTGATAAAATTAATGCCCGAGCACAAATGATCAAAGCAGGCGTACCTGTGATTCCAGGATCAGATGGTGAAGTTCATACAGCTGAAGAAGCCTTGGAAGTTGCCGAACGGATTGGTTATCCTGTCATGCTGAAGGCATCAGCTGGAGGTGGCGGTAAAGGGATCCGTAAAGTAGAACGGGCAGAAGACCTAGTTCCAGCTTTTGAATCTGCTTCGACAGAAGCTAAGGCGGCCTTTGGCAATGGAGCTATGTACCTTGAACGCGTCATCTACCCAGCTCGTCATATTGAGGTTCAAATCCTGGCTGACCAATTTGGACATGTGGTTCATTTGGGTGAACGGGATTGTTCCCTTCAAAGAAACAACCAAAAAGTCCTCGAAGAATCTCCATCCGTAGCAATCGGTAAGACAATTCGAGACCAAATCGGATCTGCAGCCGTCCGCGCAGCAGAATCTGTTGGCTATGAAAATGCTGGGACCATCGAGTTTCTTTACGATGAAGGTAAAGGCGAATTTTACTTCATGGAGATGAACACTCGGGTTCAAGTAGAGCATCCCGTGACAGAATTCGTCACAGGAATTGATATCGTAAAAGAGCAAATTAAAATTGCTGCTGGGCAAGAATTGTCTGTAAGCCAAGAAGATATTCAAATTTCTGGTCATGCCATTGAATGCCGGATCAATGCAGAAAATCCTGCCTTTAACTTTGCACCTAGCCCAGGAAAAATCACCAATCTCTATCTTCCAAGTGGAGGAGTCGGCTTGCGCGTGGATTCAGCTGTCTATCCTGGCTATACGATTCCACCTTACTACGATAGTATGATTGCCAAAATCATTGTCCATGGAGAGAATCGTTTTGATGCCTTGATGAAGATGCAACGCGCCCTCTATGAGTTGGAAATTGACGGTGTAATGACCAACAGTGATTTCCAATTGGATTTGATTTCAGATTCGAACGTGATTGCTGGTGACTACGATACCGCCTTTCTGATGGAGACATTTTTACCAAATTATCAGAAAAATCAATAAGCATTGAACTTTGTAAATGTGAGATTCATTTTCACAAGGAATGAACGCGCACAATTACAAAGTTCTTTTACCAAGTAAGGAGAAGTTGATGGCTTTATTTTCTAAAAAAGATAAGTACATTCGAATTAATCCCAATCGGTCGGCCATTGAAGCACCTCAGCCAAAACCAGAGGTTCCAGATGAGTTGTTTTCTCAGTGTCCGGGCTGTAAACATACGATTTACCAAAAGGATCTTGGAAGTGAACGTCTGTGTCCTAAGTGTGGTTATACCTTCCGCATCACTGCGGTTGAGCGACTTCAATTGACGATTGATCCAGGAAGCTTTATTGAATTGTTTACGGGTATTGAGACCAAGGACCCGCTTAAGTTTCCAAACTACAAGAAGAAATTGGCGGCTGTTCGTGAATTGACAGGACTTGATGAAGCTGTGCTAACAGGAACTGCAAAGATCGGTGGCCATCAAGTGGCTCTTGGTATTATGGATTCTAATTTCATCATGGCTTCTATGGGCTCTGTGGTCGGTGAAAAGATTACGCGTCTATTTGAATTGGCGACAGAAGAAAAGCTCCCAGTTGTGCTCTTTACCGCTTCTGGTGGCGCTCGGATGCAAGAAGGAATCGTCAGTTTGATGCAGATGGCTAAAATCTCTGCAGCTGTTCAAAGACACTCAAAAGCAGGCTTATTTTATCTGACAGTTCTAACAGACCCAACAACAGGTGGGGTAACGGCGTCATTTGCAATGGAAGGGGATATTATCATTGCAGAGAGCCAGGCCCTTGTGGGATTTGCAGGTCGACGAGTGATCGAGTCTACTGTACGGGAACAGTTGCCGGATAATTTCCAAAAGGCTGAATTTTTGCAGGAGCATGGCTTTGTGGATGTGATTGTCCAGCGTAGTGAGATGCGTTCAACAATCGCAGACTTGTTAGCCTTTCATGGAGGGAAGTAATGACAAGAATAACACAAATTATTAAAGAAGCTCGTGACCAAGGACGTTTGACTGCTCTCGATTATGCTCATCGAATTTTTGATAACTTTATCGAATTGCATGGAGATCGAAATTTCCGAGATGATGGTGCAGTGATTGGTGGAATTGGCTGGTTAGGGGATCAAGCGGTAACGGTTGTCGGGATTCAAAAAGGAAAGAATCTTCAGGACAACCTCAGTCGAAACTTTGGCCAACCCCACCCAGAAGGCTATCGAAAAGCCTTGCGTTTGATGAAACAGGCGGAGAAATTTGGTCGTCCAGTAGTAACCTTCATCAACACTGCGGGTGCATATCCGGGTGTTGGTGCTGAAGAGCGGGGACAGGGTGAGGCTATTGCCCGCAACCTCATGGAAATGAGTGATTTAAAAGTTCCGATTATCGCGATTATCATCGGAGAAGGTGGCTCAGGTGGTGCCCTAGCTCTTGGTGTAGCAGATAAGGTCTGGATGCTGGAGAACTCCATCTATGCAGTCTTGAGTCCAGAAGGGTTTGCTTCTATTCTTTGGAAAGACGGAAGCCGTGCCATGGAAGCAGCTGAATTGATGAAGATTACTTCGCATGAGTTGTTGAATATGGACATTGTGGACAAGGTGATTCCGGAGCATGGTTTTTCCAATGGCGAATTACTAGCTCAAGTGAAGAAGGAAATCAAAGCAGAATTGAAGGAGCTACAAGCCTTGCCTCTCGAAGAACTTCTAGAGCAACGTTACCAACGTTTTCGTAAATATTAAAAAACTGAGCTTGCAATTTGCAAGACTCAGTTTTTTAAAACTTTATTTTGGTGCGATGACTTCAGCGCCACCCATGTATGGACGAAGGACTTCAGGAATAGTTACAGAACCATCTTCGTTTTGATAGTTTTCAAGAATAGCTGCCACTGTACGTCCAACAGCCAATCCAGAACCATTCAAGGTGTGAAGAAGTTTAACCTTACCGTCAGCTTCATCACGATAGCGGATTTGGGCACGACGTGCTTGGAAATCTTCCGTATTTGAACAGCTTGAGATTTCACGATAGGTATTTTGTGCTGGGATCCATACTTCCAAGTCGTAAGTCTTAGCAGCTGAGAAGCCCATGTCTCCTGTAGAAAGAGCAACTACGCGATATGGAAGGTTGAGTTTTTGAAGGATGTTTTCAGCGTTGGCTGTCATCTTTTCCAATTCTTCATATGATTCTTCCGGTTTGGCAAATTTGACCATTTCTACCTTATGGAATTGGTGTAAACGGATCAAACCACGAGTGTCACGACCAGCAGAACCTGCTTCTGAACGGAAAGAAGGGCTCATGGCAGTAAAGTAGATTGGGAGATCCTTGCCATCGATGATTTCGTCACGGTAGTAGTTGGTCAGAGGCACTTCGGCAGTTGGAATCAAGACATAGTTGGTGTCGCTGAGTTCAAAAGTATCTTCCTTGAACTTTGGATATTGACCAGTACCAAACATAGAATCGTGGTTGACCATGTAAGGTGTGATGACTTCTGTGTATCCTTCCTTGCCATGCTCATCCAACATAAAATTGTAGATAGCACGTTCTAAGCGAGCTCCAAGCCCCTTGTAGAAGAGGAAACGAGCGCCAGTGACTTTACCACCACGTTCCCAGTCAAGGATGTCTAAGTCTTCTCCAAGGTCCCAGTGAGCTTTTGGTTCGAAGTCAAACTCGCGAGGAGTTCCCCAACGGCGAACTTCTACGTTGTCATCCTCATCTGCTCCAACAGGTACACTATCAGCAGGAATGTTTGGAAGGGTTGTAGTAAATTCTGTCAATTTCGCATCGATTTCTGCCAATTCTGCATCGAGTGCTTTGACTTCTGCAGAAAGAGTTTGCATGGCAGCAATCTTATCATCTGCATTTTCTTTGTTGCGTTTGGCTTGGGCAATTTCAGCAGATACTGTGTTACGCTCAGCCTTGAGGCCTTCTACTTTGACCAAGATGTCACGACGCTTGGCATCGATTTCTTTCATTTCGTTCAAGATGGCAGCATCTACACCGCGTGTCGCTAATTTTTCAGCAACTGCATCAAAGTCTGTACGAATCCGTTTAATATCTAACATAGCTTCTCCTTTAACAAAAAACACACCTGTCAGAGTGTTGGAGTGGCAGAGCCACGGTTCCATCCAACTTCACAGGTGTGCACTTGATTCGATATTGTATTTTAACTAAACGGTAGAATTTCAATTAAGATTTCTATCTGCTCGCAGCAACCGCAGACTTTCTGAAAGATTTCTTTAATTTACTTATCCGTTTTCGTTTATTATACAAGAAAAGGAGCTATTTTGCAAATAGATTTTTAATTTTAGCTGCGATGGTTTGGATCAAGGTCGGTAGCTTGACAATTTTATCATTTCCAAGGTGTTGACGGGCAATTTTTAAGATTTTACCCGAGTCTTTAGAAGCAAAGAGGAACTTACTTTCCTTGGTGTAAATTTCAAAATGGCGGCTAATTTTACGCCCGGATACGTTGGCTCCAATCTGTTCGATTTCTTTCCAGGGAATTTGGACGTAGTCTTCTACATTAGCATCTGCGTAAAATTCAAAAGCCACATCTCCAACTAACATTTTTCCAACCTTTCCACCAACACCTAGATAAGAGACACCAGTGGTATGGAATTCCACGGTTTTATTCTGTGATTGCGCCATGTGATCCTCCTGTAACAATGTTCATTTCATTATACCATAATAAAAAGAAGGTCGAAACCTTCTTTTTTGTTGATCTTTGCTTACATCAAGCCAGCAACGTGTGCCAAGACACCGATTACAAAGAGGGCGATGATGATAGTGATTGGAGATACTTTCTTCTTAAGCAACCACATACAAGCGAAAGTAAGAAGCAATCCCATCAAACCAGGAATCAATGAATCCAAGTTTTGTTGGAAAGTCGTAACTTTTTCAGGTGTTTGAGATAGACCTGAACCAACTTGAGCGAAGGCTTCTTGGATACCCTTGTATCCTTCAGGAAGTTTATCCCAGTGGATATAAGCTTTGTCGTCTAATTTGACAGAAGAAACATTAAAGATGAATTTAATAGATACCCAACGTTCTACCAAGACAGCAAGGATGAACATCCCGAGGATAGAAGCTCCTTTAGTGATGTCTTGCAAGATCCCACCAGACATATCTTTGGTAATTTCAGAACCTGCTTTGTATCCAAGTTCTTGGGTGTACCACAAGAAGGACATACGAATCGCATTCCAAGCAAAGAAGAAGATAAGTGGACCAAGGATATTACCAGTCAAGGCAAGAGATGCACCAAGTGCTCCAAGGATTGGACGAACTGTAAACCAGAAGACAGGATCTCCGATACCCGCCAAAGGTCCCATCATACCAATCTTAACCCCTTGGATAGCGGCATCATCAATCGCAGCGCCATTTGCTTTTTCTTCTTCAAGGGCAAGAGTTACCCCGATGATTGGAGCAGCTACGTATGGGTGAGTGTTGAAGAACTCCATGTGACGCTCAAGAGCAGCCGCTTGGTCTTCTTTCTTCGTGTAAAGTTTTTTGATAGCTGGGATCAATGAGTAAGCCCAACCCAAGTTTTGCATCCGTTCATAGTTCCAAGAACCTTGCAAGAAGGTTGAACGCCACCAAACTTTTTGACGATCTGATTTAGATAATTGTAATTTTTCAGTCATGATAGTGTCACACCTTTCTTAATAGTCTTCAAGGATATCGCCGATTGGGTCATTAGAAGTAGCAACTCCGCCACCTCCATTGCCACCTTTCTTAGAGAGAGAAAGGTAGATCAAGGCAAGTGCAACACCAATTGCACCAAGAGCAATCAAGGTCAATTGGCTAACGGCAGCAAGAGCAAAACCAATAGCAAAGAATGGCCAAACTTCACGGCTTGCCATCATGTTGATAACCATGGCGTAACCAACGGCTACGACCATACCACCACCGATTTGCATACCGTCTGACAACCAAGCAGGCATCGCTTCAAGAGCACCTTTAACAGTGTCAGCAGGGATCATCAAAAGAAGGGCTGCAGGAATGGCGATACGAAGACCTTGAAGGAGAAGGGCTACAAAGTGAGCGCGTTCTACGCCTTTGATATCACCTTTTTTAGCAGCAGCATCGGCAGTGTGGACCAAACCAACGGAGAGAGTACGGACGATCATGGTCAAGAAAAGACCAGCAACTGCAAGTGGAATAGCTACACCTTGAGCCACAGCGATTCCTTTTGCACTGAAGTCTCCCCCAAGTACCATGATGATGGCAGCAGCGACTGATGCAAGAGCAGCGTCGGGTGCAACTGCGGCACCAATGTTGGCCCAGCCAAGTGCAAGTAATTGAAGGGAACCACCAAGCATAACACCGGCAGTCAAGTTACCTGTTACCAAACCGATTAAGGTACAAGCAACAAGTGGTTGGTGGAATTGGAATTGGTCAAGGATACCTTCAAGACCTGCTAAGAAGGCAACAACGACCACTAATACCATAGAAATAATAGACATGTTTAAAATCCTTTCGTAAGTAATCGGTTATTGAACGTTAGCTTTGTTAATTAAGTCAAACAAATCTTTCTTAGAGTCATTTGGTACTTTACGGACATCAAATTCCACTCCAAGATCACGCATTTTTTCAAATGTAGCCACATCCTCTTTGTCCATTGACAAGACATTGTTAACCATGGTTTTACCAGTTGAGTGGGCCATTGAACCAACGTTCAAGGTTTTAATCGGAACACCACCCTCGATGGCACGAAGGGCATCTTGAGGTGTTTCAAACAAGATCAAAGCATGTGTTTCACCAAAGCGTGGATCTTTTGCAACGTCGATCAATTTTTGAATTGGGACAACGTTTGCTTTCACACCATTCGGTGCTGCTTGCTTGATCAACTCTTTACGGAGCTCATCTTTGGCAACTGAGTCTGAAGCTACGATAATTCGATCCGCTTTTGAATCAGGTGTCCAAGCAGTTGCGACTTGTCCGTGAAGTAGACGAGTATCTAAGCGGGCAAGGTTAATTTTGAGTTTTCCGTCACCGATCACTGTTCCTTCTGGAATAGCGGCTTGGGCAACAGGAGCAACTGAAGCAGTGCTTGCTTCTTCGACTGGATTCAATTCTTCTGGAAGAGCTTTGATTCCATCTTTAGATTCTTTGATGATGTTTGCAGCAACTTGATCAACGCCAGCAGTTGCATCCATTAAACGCTCTGTATAAGCTTGAATCAACATCGGCAGGTTCAATCCAGTGATGATCGCAAATTTACGATCTGGATTTTCTCCCATAACGCGACTCGCTTGGTTAAATGGAGAACCACTCCAAAGGTCAGCCAAAACCAAGACTTCATCTTCTGCATCAAATGCGGCAACAGCAGCATTGAATTTAGCATAGAGATCATCTGGGCCTTCACTTGGCATGAACGTAACCACTTGAACTTTCTCTTGATCCCCAAAGATCATCGAGCCGGATTGGTGGATTCCAGCTGCAAATTCACCGTGGCTAGCAATAATGATACCAATACTCATTATTGACATTCCTCCTTATAAAATTTGTTTGACTTTCAGTTTAAGAAAACTTTAAGCTTATCTATTATAAAACGTTTTCATGATAAAGTCAATTTTTCAGTACTAAATTAAAGGAAAAAGAGAGGTTTTAATATATTGAATTATTAATATCCATATCTAGCCATTAAATTCGAAAATCCTTTGGAATTCCTTGACAAGAGGGGAATGAAGGGGAACCAAAGTTTCTAAAAAGAGTCGTAGTAGCTTCTAATAGGTAAAATAAAAATATAGCAACCCCTTGCAGGTCCTGTTTGTGAGAAACTAAAAAAGACCAGTCCATTTGGGCTGGTCTAATAGGTTGAGTTGATTAGTTGGTGAAGTCAAGTACCATACGTCCTTGAATGGTTCCGGCTTCCATTTCGTCAAAGACTTTGACAGCATCTTCTACTGGACGTTTTTGAACAACTGGAACGACCAAGCCTTCTGCACCAAATTGGAAGGCTTCTTCCAAGTCTTTACGAGTTCCTACAAGAGAACCGATGACTTGGATACCATCTAATACTGTTTTCACAATGCTGAGCTCCATCATTTCAGAAGGAAGTCCGACTGCAACAACGCGACCACCCGCACGAACTGAATCTACTGCTTGGTTGAAGGCTACTTTAGAAACAGCGGTTACGACAGCAGAGTGAGCTCCACCATTTGTTTTTTCTTTGATCAATCCTGGGACATCTTCGACTTCGTGACCGTTGATGACAAAGTCTGCCCCAACTTCTTTGGCCAATTCGAGTTTATCATTGTTGATATCAACAGCGATGACATGAGCGTTGAAGACTTTCTTAGCATATTGAACAGCCAAGTTTCCTAGTCCACCAGCTCCATAGATAACGATCCATTGTCCTGGTTCAGCTTTGGCTTCTTTGATAGCTTTGTAGGTTGTAACACCGGCACAGGTAATAGAAGAAGCTTGAGCTGGATCTAATCCCTCTGGTACTTTTACTGCGTAGTCTGCAGTTACGATACATTGTTCAGCCATTCCTCCATCAACAGAGTAACCAGCATTTTTTACAGTACGGCAAAGAGTTTCGCGACCAGTTGTACAGTATTCACAAGTGCCACATCCTTCGAAGAACCAAGCAACACTGACACGGTCACCAACTTTTAAACTTGTCACATCTGGAGCAAGTTCTTTAACAATCCCGATTCCTTCGTGTCCAAGAACACGGCCTGGAACTTTACCGAAGTCTCCGTGAGCAACGTGCAAGTCCGTGTGGCAGACACCACAGTATTCGATTTGAACAAGAGCTTCCCCTGTTTCTAATGGGCGCATCTCCTTGTTTGCAACAATTTCAACACCAGTACCTTCTGGATTTACAACAACAGCTTTCATAGTTTTCCTCCTCAAGAGCTTAGTTGAATTAGAGACGGTAATAAAACGAGAAGTAACATCACTTGAATCATTATCGTATGAAACGAGCTAGGCTCCTTTTTTATTTTTGTTATGTTAATTTTATCACAAACTCCATCAGTTAGCAAGCGTTTACATAGAAAATTTTCTGAAAATAAACTTAACTGGTTAAATTATTTTCAGAGAAAGTCCCTATAAAGTTTCGTATGTTTGAGAAAACAAAAAAGCTTGAATCCTTTCTTGTAAAAGGTGATTCAAGCGATTCACTTTATTTATAGGAAGAGTTTTTCTAGTTGACGAGCAACGCCGTCCTGATCATTTGTATACTCGGTTTGTTTATCGGCATAGGGGAGGAGGACAGGATTGGCGTTTTTCATTGCATAACCAGTTCCTGCGAAAGCCAACATGTCTGTATCGTTTTGTTCGTCTCCAAAGGCAATCAGATCTTTCCGATTAAGTCCGTAAGTCTCGAGAAGATAGTTGAGGGCAAAGGCCTTATTGACGCCTTTTGGAGCACATTCAAGAATGTTGAGGGGACCACCCCAGCTATTGATTTCTAGCTCGTGATGGTAGTAATCACGCATTTCTTCGGCTAAAGCATACTTATCTTCAGCGCGTGTTTGAAAGAGGATGGCGTTTGGGTTTTCGGTAACTTTACGGGCTTCGAATTTTGTTTTGGAGGAGATTTTTGAAACTCCAAATAAGGCGGGATCAATCGTATGGTGGTAGGTATGGGTGACATAAAACTTATTTCGGTACTCTCCTGCAATAAAGTCCGCCTGGATGTCATTTTCTCTCTCGACCATATCGAGGAGGTATTTTTTATCAAGGGTCATGGATAGTTCTTTCGACCATTTTTTATTTGGAATATGAGTGAGAGCGCCGTTAAAGTTAATCATGGGACTTTCCAATCCCAATTCCTTATAGATGTGATCTGCCATTCGATAGGGACGCCCGGTTGTAATAATGACCTGGTGGCCTTGTTCACTGACTTTCTGGATGGTTTCAATCGTATAGGATGATAATTTGCTCTCAGAATTTAATAAGGTGCCATCTAAATCGACAGCAATTAGTTTTTTATTCATAGGAAGAATCCTTTCATTTGTATGGTTTTTCGAACTCTAAATAAGGAGTATAGAAGTGCCATATTTTAAGAAGAATGCTACCATTATACCAGATAAACAGGAAAATTTCAGTTTTTCAAATAGTAAATGATGTGGCACAAAAGATTATCCAGATGAATCTCTTGTAAAAGTGAATGATATTTGATAAAATATTAGTATTGTTCGTGATTGAGTCGCGAGCAGATTTATTTTTTTTTAAGGAGTTTATTAGAAAAATGGATAAGTTTTTCAAACTATCTGAACACGGAACGACGGTTCGTACAGAGGTATTAGCTGGTTTAACGACCTTCTTTGCTATGTCTTATATCTTATTTGTAAACCCTCAAATGCTCTCCCAAACAGGAATGCCTGCTCAAGGAGTATTTCTGGCAACCATTATTGGGTCAGTCGTTGGGACTCTCATGATGGCTTTCTATGCGAATCTGCCTTATGCCCAAGCACCAGGAATGGGCTTGAATGCCTTCTTTACCTTTACAGTGGTATTTGGGATGGGCTATTCTTGGAAAGAAGCTTTGGGAATGGTCTTTATTTGCGGACTAATTTCATTGGTTATCACATTAACCAATGTTCGGAAAATGATTATTGAGTCCATTCCAAATGCTTTGCGTTCAGCTATCTCAGCTGGTATCGGAATTTTCTTGGCTTATGTCGGAATTAAAAATGCTGGCTTGTTGAAGTTTTCGATTGATCCGCATACCTATACGGTGGCAGGAGAAGGGGCTGACAAAGCGAATGCAGCGATTACAGCAAATTCTGCAGCGGTCCCAGGACTTGTTAGCTTTAATAGTCCGACAGTCCTCCTTGCCTTGGCTGGCTTAGCCATTACTGTTTTCTTTGTCATCAAGGGCATTAAAGGAGGAATTATCCTTTCTATCCTTACGACAACAATCCTCGCTATTGTGTTTGGCATTGTTGATCTTTCAACGATTGACTTTGGTAGTACCCATCTTGGAGCAGCTGTTAATGATCTTGGGAAAATTTTTGGAGCTGCACTTGGTTCAGAAGGATTAGGTTCCTTGATTACCAATACTTCTCGTCTTCCTGAAACCTTGATGGCCATCCTCGCTTTCTCATTGACAGATATCTTTGATACGATTGGTACCTTGATTGGAACTGGTGAAAAAGTTGGTATTGTTGCCACAAATGGTGAAAATCATCAATCCGCTAAATTGGATAAAGCCCTTTATTCAGACCTCGTAGCGACATCTGTTGGTGCTATTGCAGGTACTTCGAATGTGACGACTTATGTTGAGTCAGCTGCGGGAATTGGAGCTGGTGGACGGACTGGTTTGACAGCCCTTGTAGTAGCCATCTGTTTCGCAGTGTCAAGTATTTTTAGTCCCCTTCTTGCTATTGTACCGACAGCAGCGACAGCACCGATTTTGATCATCGTTGGGATCATGATGTTGAGTAGCTTGAAAAACATCCATTGGGATGATATGGCAGAAGCTGTACCAGCCTTCTTCACCTCTATCTTTATGGGATTCAGCTATTCCATCACAAATGGGATTGCAGCAGGTTTTATTACCTATACAGTAACCAAATTGGTCAAAGGTGAAGCCAAAGAAGTTCACAGTATGATTTGGATTTTAGATGCCTTGTTTATCTTGAACTTTATCAGTATGGCCTTGCATTAGAATGAACATAGAGGAAAGCTTGGACAAATAGCCCAAGCTTTTTTTGATTGTCTTAGGTGAGGCAGAAGGTTGATCGACTAAAAATAGTGGGCAATAATCAATTATTTTTGGTATAATGGAGGAATGAAAAGTCAAAATGAACAAGAGTTGATTGCCCTTGGAAAACAGTTGGGTCAACGTTTAGAAAAACAGGATGTCGTGATTCTGACGGGAGATCTGGGGGCAGGGAAAACAACCTTTACAAAAGGCCTTGCTCAAGGGTTGGGCATTCGCCAGATGATCAAAAGTCCTACTTATACTATCGTGAGAGAATATGAAGGCCGTTTGCCCTTGTATCACCTGGATGTCTATCGTATTGGAGACGATCCAGATTCGATTGATTTGGATGACTTTTTATTTGGTGAAGGAGTTACCGTCATTGAGTGGGGAGAATTGTTAGAGACCAGTCTTCCTGCTGGATATTTAAAGGTTGAACTGCTTAAGGACGGTGATGGACGTGAGATATGCTTGTCAGCTGTCGGTGAACGTGCAGAACAATTAAAGGACTCATTTCTAACTTCTGTAGGAGCTTGAAGATGGAACAGGTATTGGATCTCTTTTTGAAAGAGGCTGAGGCTTCGGATGCAGAGTGTTTACTCGACTTTTTTAAAGATGTAGCGACTGAATCGGATTTTATGACCTTGGCTCCAGAAGGGCTTGGGATGACCAAGCAAGAGTTGGAAATATTTGCTGAAACACAAGCACAAACAGACAATCAATTATGTCTCTTATTATACTTGGGTGAGGATCTGGTAGGTGTCTTAAATATTGCAGCGGATCAAAACAGAGCCTTGCGCCATATTGGAGATCTCTTTATCGTTGTTCGGAAGGCCTATTGGAATAAAGGATTGGGTCGTATTCTTCTAGAAGAAGGAATCGCATGGGCAGAAGGTACCAACCTCCTTCGGAAGTTAGACCTCAGTGTCCAAGTTCGAAATGAACGGGCCATCCATCTCTACCAAACGCTAGGATTTGAAATTGAAGGTCTCCGCAAGAGAGGCGTATACAAGGAAGGGGAATATCTGGATGTTTACCTAATGGGCAAACTGATAGATAGACAGAATTAATGATTAAAAAAATTCTATTAATGTTTTTTAGTTTGTTAGCTGTAACGACAATAGGGATTGCGGCCTATGGGCTGACCATCCTCAATCAGTCAACAAATACGTTGAGTAAGACTTATAAAGGGATTGGTGATGAAAACAATGTCATCGCAGAAAACAAACCAATGACCATTTTGCTCATGGGGGTTGATACTGGATCAGGCTCACGAGAGGATCAGTGGGTAGGAAACAGTGATACCATGATTCTGGTGACGGTAAATCCACAGACGCGTGAAACAACGATTATGAGTTTGGAACGGGATATCTTGACCAATATTACGCAGGATGGAGAAACTGTCCAAGCTAAGCTGAATGCGGCTTATGCTCAAGGTGGAGCAGAATTGGCCATTAAAACCATCCAAGATTTGATGAATATTCATATCGACCGTTATGCGATGATCAATATGAAAGGCCTGGTTCAACTGGTTGATAAGGTTGGCGGCATCACAGTAAACAATCCATTTGATTTTGATATTTCAATCGAAGAAAATGAACCGGAATATACAGCAAAAATTCCACCTGGTCGTCAAGAGATTGATGGAGAACAAGCATTGGTATATTCACGGATGCGTTATCAAGATCCAGAAGGAGACTATGGTCGTCAAAAACGCCAACGGGAAGTCATTGAAAAGATCATCAAGAAAGTATTGACTTTGGATGGTCTGAGCAACTATCAAGGAATTATTGAAGCGGTTAGTGATAATATGCAGACCAATATCTCCTTGGATACGAATAGCTTGATGCACTTGATGGGCTATCGAGATGCCTTGAAGAACATCCGTATGGAACAGTTGAAAGGGGAAGATGCCACCCTAGCGGATGGCGGAAGTTACCAAATTGTTACTTCAGAACACCTGTTGAAGATGCAGAATATCCTGCGCAAAAGTCTTGGATTATCGCCTGTAAGAAAGCTCAAAACAAGTGCTGTTCTATTGGATAGCGATGAAGCTAGGGGTACTGATTCGTCAGAAAGTGGCGAAAGCCCAGTAGAGTCGAGTCAGAATACTGGTGGGGGCTATTACGATCCTTCCTATGTTCCGGAAACTTCTGTAAGTTCAGAAACGGTGACACCATACCAACAGATAGTGCCTCCTTATACGGATACAACTGTAGCTGGTGTTGGAGGAAACTAAATTAAAAAAGGGAACTATATACCAGTTTACACCAACCACAAGATATAGTATTTTTGAAAATACGAAAAAAGGCGATTGTCCAAGCGGAAATCGTCTTTTTTATTGGGTATCATAACTTTAATGTATTCAATTCATCTTTCAGTGAATTATATAATTCAAATTTTGAGTTCACGTCAGTAACAATCCGTTCTTGCTCGCATATTGGTAAGTCTGGAATTTGAACCTTTTTGAACTCATCCTTTGAAAGACTTTGGCGGATTGTACCATAGGCACGTTCTGCTATATCTTCTAAAACTTCAGGATTATGTTTTATTTGTAAATAAACATATTCAGCTAAATATTTCCCTGTATATTCTTCTTTCAATCTAAATACTGGATAAGCACTTGATACAGCAACAGGACTTTCAGATTTACATAAACCAAAGGAGCGAATATTCGCTCTAGCTGGGTTGAAACTAATGTCATTCTTTCTAACGACACTGTAATCAGAGTTGTCTTCTGAGGTAACAGAAATGAAGTTTTCTCCCCATAACTCTTCTCCAAGAGGCATTCCCCAAAATTCAGAATTTGTAATACTTGCTGTTGGGAATCTGTCACTATTCTTCTCTCTTATTCTCTCCATAATAGTTTCAATTCTAATAAATCCATCTCTAAGTTCATCATGATATTGAGAAAGTAGCAAACTATTATTTGAGTTAGTTAAAATGTCATTTCTATCTACATAGAATAAGTTTCGATGTTCTAGTATTTCATGGTAGTTTGTTTTTAGCATCTGCTCATGAAGTGCAATAAATTCATCTAAATCATTGATTCCGACCAGTGGTCGGCGACGTTTCGTTAGAGTAAAACCGTCGTTTTTAACTTTGAAAAAGAAAACTTTTTCAGTCGGAACGTTTACCTCGCTTCCAAATACTAAAATACTAGTTTTAGCTTCGGTATATGGTTCAAAGACTTTAGATGGTAACGAAATAAGCCCCAGCAACTGTCCTGATTTTACAATTTTTTCACGCAAATCCTTCATAGACCTATCATTAAGAACTGCATCTGGAACAATAATACTTGCTCTTGATTTTGAATTACTTTTCTTTAATGATTTCAGTATATGTAAAATAGATACAGAATTTCCCTTTTTAATATATGGTTTATATAATTGAGCCTGTTCTTCATTAACATCCATATTAAAAGGTATATTAGATATCACAACACTGTATTTATCAGAAACTGGGTTAGAAAAGCTATCTTGTTGCTTAATATTACTATGTCCATCACCAGATAAAATCATGTTCATTTTAGCAATACGAGAAGTATCAGAAATCTCACTTCCCCAAATAGTCTTTTCTCTCAAGCTACTTAAATTATATTCGTCTAATAATCCTTTATCACTTAGCTCAGATAATATTTTTTCAAACGCAACAATCAACATACCCCCTGTACCACAAAACGGGTCATAAATTTTATCGCCAAAAGTTGGTTTAACAATATCATTCAAAAATTTCACAATGTGTCTAGGTGTAAAATACTCTCCTAAATCATTATTCGTTTGATTATATTTTTGAATAAAATATTCAAAAGCATCTCCTTTAATATCTGTATCTATTTTTTTGAGGTCAAGAGTATCAAGTTTGTTTACAATCTCTTTTAATTTTATAGGATTTTTAATCCTTAAAGGGGTAAACAGAGGTTGAGCTTCAGAACTATCAAAAAGTACATTAAGACCGGGAATTACAGTAGCATTAATGTATTGGAGCATAACATCACTATCCATTCCTCTATATGTTTCCCAAAGGTATGGTTTAGATATGTTATAGTGACGCTCATTATTTAATTCACTCACCAATTTCAAGAACAGGAGATTGGAAAATTCAGCAAATCTAGCAATGCCAGCATTTACTCCAGCTTCTCTTAACTTATCGTTAGCTACTTTGAATACATTGATGAGGTCGGATTTTGATTTTATTTCGGCTGTTTCATTTAGAGTTAATTTGTTTCCTTTAAACTTTATCAAATCCTCTAAAGAAACAAGTTCTGTAAGTTCTATTCCATCTACAAATAAGTTTTCTCCAGAAGGTACGTAGTAAGTGATAAAACGATTAGCATTATATAAGAATAGGAACTTTGCTTTCAATGCCGTAGCATATAACATGCCTTGTTTTTTGGCTTGTTCTAAATCTTTATATTCTGGTCGTTTTGTCTCAATAATTGCAATAGGTTCGGCTACTTTATCTGATTCATACAATATAAAATCAGGAAATTTCACTGAACCACTAGTCTTCAAGTTGTTGATTTCATCTCTAGAACGTGGTTGTTGCCTATATACTTGTCTATCTTTTTGACCAACTTCTAGTTTCCAATTAAGTTTTCGTAATTGTTGTTCTAAAAGGTTTTCAACTTCTCTCTCAAGCATTGAAGACCTCCTTACCAACACAAAAAACTTCTTCACACAAACGTGAAAAAGTCTTCAAAAGGGGTTGACAAAAAGGCTGAGTAGCTACATAATCAGCTTGATTTGATTTGATTTGATTTGATTTGATTTGATTTGATTTCTGTCATATTTTTCTCCTTGTTCATATAACAATACTATTATATCACAAAATACTAGTTTTGAAAAGAATTATATCCAATTTTACACCATTTTATTGACTTTTATGTTTTAAATGATATAATGGATTTAGAATATAAAAGGAGCAGAGAGATGTTAGGTGAGTTTAGGTCATTGTACGATTTGATGAATGCTTTCCCAAGTGATTATCATTGTGAACAACATTTAGAAAAAATTCGCTGGAATGGCTATGTAGTCAGTCCTTTTGATGAAACATCTAAGGTTTATAAATGCAAGAATGGTAAATATAGGTGCAAGAATACTGGTAAATATTTTAGCGTTAAAACTGGTACGATGTTCGATAACACTAAGGTTTCTCTTCAAAAATGGTTTATCGCTATTTGGATGGTGACTTCTCACAAAAAAGGTATTTCCTCCCTTCAACTTTCAAAAGACATTCACGTTACTCAGAAAACTGCTTGGTTTATGTTAGAGCGTATTCGTAGATGCTTTGGCTCAGAAAATAACAATGAGTTGGACGGAACTGTCGAAGTAGATGAAACCTACATCGGTGGCAAAAATAAGAATCGTCATAACTCTAAAAAGGTCAAAAATGCACAAGGTCGTTCTCTAAAAGATAAAACTCCAGTTGTCGGTATGGTTGCACGAGAAGGAAAATTAAATGCCCATAAGGTAAGTGATACAGGTATAAAAACTCTGACAGAACAAGTCGTTAAATTTGTTAAAGATACCGCTCAACTTTACACTGATGAATGGTTAGGTTATAATAAAGTTGCGAAGATGTATGACCACGCTTTTGTAAACCATGGTGCTCATGAGTATGTCATTGATGATATTTATACAAACACGATTGAAGGTTTCTGGGCAGGACTTAAACGAGGGGTATTAGGAATTTACCATTCATGGTCTAAGAAACATTTGCAGGACTACGTGGATGAATTTGTATTCCGCTATAATACTCGTAGTATGGCGGATAATGACCGCTTCAATCTTCTACTAGCATCTTCAGGAGTTCGTACAACATACAAGGAGCTAATCCATGGATAAACTACATGCAGAAATGGAGCGAACAGTTTCCAAAACGATTGACAATAAGTTAGTAGATTACCAAATTTCTCTTTCTGATAATTTTTACAAGAAATATCTCAGTTATTATAATTGCCCTTATACTCAGGCAGTTATTAAATCGCATCGGAAATTTTTCCAAGATTTATCGTATTATGCAATTTACCAAAAGCTCGACGATATTACAAAAATCAGCATACAGAATCGACTTTCCGAACTAGATACTCTAGTAGATATTTCAGATAGCAAAGAGGAGTTCAACACTTTCTTTTATAAAAAATTTCGTTTTAAACTTCCCGATATTCCTTTTGAGGAGGAAAAACTAGAACTTTCTGATTTTGATTTGAAACTACAACAGGCTTTGAATTATAATCCTAAAGAAGATAAACAGTTAAGAAAGAGAAAAAGTTAGACTTTTAAATATAAACGACAATAACATGAACTAAATCTTACAGGAGGAAGATGATGGATTGGTACGATTATATGATAAATGCATCCAAGCAATCACGTTTCAATGCAAGTCATTGGTTTCGTTATTTGCGAAAAGTCATTTTTGAAGACCATTCTTATTTAACAAATGAGGATGTTGAGAAATTACTAGTCTCCAAAGAATTAACTGATTTTCAAAAGGTTAGCTTAAAGTATGCCATTCAAGAGCACACACCAACTCATGAATATGTGATTTCGTTAAATAAGCCAGCTAAATTAGCCAATGTTCAAAAAATGATGGAGAAATACAAACATGGATAAAATGAAACCTGTCTTTGAAGCCTTGAATAAGGAATTGGTTCAGGCAAATCTTACTTTGACCATTATCTGTGTTGGTGGCTATGTCTTGGAATATCATGGTTTGCGTGCAACGCAAGATGTAGATGCTTTTTATGAAGAAAGTCAAAAAATCAATGAAATTATCGCTCGTGTCGGACAAGAGTTTAATCTTAACACTCACGAAGAGCTATGGCTCAACAATAATGTGGCAAATATGAACAAACAGCCACCGTTAAGTTTATGTGAAACCTTGTACTTGTTTGAGAATCTAACGGTTTTAGCAACCCCGATTGAGTATGTGTTGGGAATGAAGATGGTGAGTACTAGAGAACAGGATTTAAAAGATATTGGTGCGATTATTAAATACAAGCATTTTCGTTCACCATTCAACACCTTTGATGGTTTGAAAAAAATGGGCTTTGATAGTATTGACTTCTCAGTTCTCCTAGAAGGTTTTAGCTATGCTTATGGCATGGATTGGTTAGAGAACTTTTTCAAAGAAAATCAAGATAAACTTAGAAAATATTATTGACATCACATTAAAAGACGATTTCCATTTCGGAAGTCGCCTTTTTGTATATTTTCGGAAGCACTCCATATTGTGGTTAGTGTAAACAGGTATATAGTTCCCTTAAAAAAAAAAGGTTTTGAGATAGCTATCTCAAAACCTTTTTTGGTTAGTCGTTCGTATTAGATTTCTCAGACCAAATAGTTTGGATTTGTTCTACAGAAGCGTTGGCTTGCTGAGAAAAGACCCTTGCCTTATAGGAAAAGTCTTCCAGTAATTGGTTTAAAAGGACTCGTTGCTCCTGAATGATTTCAATGTTTTTTTTGATTTTAGAAACATTTGATTGGATTCCATCCGTGAGTTGTTTGGTTTCGTTGAATTCATTTTTAATGGGTTCCCGATTTTTAACAAGTTGATAGCTGATGGTTGCTCCAGTCGCAAACCAAAATAGATCTCTTAATTTCATAGTAAGCTCCTTTTTAATGGTTTGAGATATCCTTGGCTAATTGAGCAAGGCGGTCAAAATCAGGTTCGTGGGCAATGAAATCAATCTTTAGGTCGTCTTCTTGAGAGTAGCGTGGAAGAATATGGACGTGGGTGTGGAAGACAGACTGACCCGCAATTTCTTTCATGTTACTAATGATATTCATTCCTTGAGGCTGTGTAGCACTTTCCACTTTTTTGGTGACTCTTGAAACGATGTTAAAAAGATCAGCTGTTTCATCTGGTGTCATTTCCAACAGATTACGGGCATGTTTTTTTGGAATCACAAGGGTATGGCCTGGAGTGACCTGAGAGATATCTAAAAAAGCAAGAAAATGGTCATCTTCGTAGACCTTAGAAGCAGGAATTTCTCCGGCAACAATCTTACAAAAAATACAATCCGAAACCATAAATGTACCTCAATTTCGCTAGATTTTGTTATAATATAAGAACATTATACCAGAAAGCTAAGAAAATATGTTAGAAATAAAAAACCTGACAGGAGGCTATGTCAATATCCCTGTCTTAAAAGAAGTTAGTTTTGAGGTCGGTGATGGTCAATTGATTGGATTGATCGGCTTGAATGGAGCAGGGAAATCAACGACCATTAATGAAATTATAGGTCTATTGCGTCCCTATGCTGGCGAAATCCGGATCGACGGTTTGACTTTAGCTACTTCTCCAAGTGCTTATCGCCAAAAAATTGGTTATATTCCTGAAACACCGAGCCTTTATGAGGAGTTAACCCTGCGTGAGCATATTGAGACAGTGGCGATGGCCTATGACTTGGATCAGGAAGCAGTTTTTGCGCGTGTGACTCCTCTCTTGAAGCAATTTCGACTAGAGGAAAAATTAGATTGGTTTCCTGTCCATTTTTCTAAGGGGATGAAACAAAAGGTCATGATTGTTTGTGCCTTTGCTGTTGATCCAAGTTTGTTTATTGTCGACGAGCCTTTCTTAGGTTTGGATCCAGTTGCGATCTCAGATTTAATTCAATTATTGAAGGTGGAAAAAGAGAAGGGGAAATCTATTTTAATGAGTACCCATGTTCTGGATTCTGCTGAAAAAATGTGTGATGCCTTTGTCATCCTCCATAAGGGGCAGGTCCGTGCTCAGGGGACTTTAGAGGAATTGCGGACAGAATTTGGAATGGCGAATGCCGATTTGAATGAAATTTACCTTGCACTAACAAAAGAGGCGGACCGATGATTGAAGTTTTACAAAAGAGGAAGACGACCTTTCGCAATCAGTGCTTGAAATATTCTCGCTATGTGTTTAATGATCACTTTGTCCTCTTTCTCCTGATTTTTCTAGGCTTTTTAGCGGTTCAGTATAGCCAATTTTTGCGCTCTCTACCAAAAGATAAGAGCCTTCTCCTCCTTGTACTTGCCCTAGCTCCTTTGCTCCTGCTTCCAATTGGTTCTATCGCAACCTATTTTGAGAAGCCAGACATGATTTTCCTTCTGGCAAAAGAAGAGCAATTGAAAGGCTATTTGAAACAACAGACTATACGAGCGACTATTTTCTGGGGGATTTTGCAAACTCTTGTACTTGTCCTGTTTGTCCCTTTGGCTTTGGCTTTAGGACTGTCTTTGACCATTGTAGTGGTTTATTTGTCTATTCTCTTCTTGTTGAAGGTTCTTGTTTTTCAAGGGAAGGGCAAAAGATTCTATAATCAGGCGGGTCTTGATTGGAAACGAATCGTAGAGCTAGAAAACCAGAGAAAGCAAAGTATTCTAAGATTTTTCTCCCTTTTTACCACAGTAAAAGGAATGACCAACAGCGTGAAACGGCGAGCCTACTTAGACAGATTAACAAGCATGGTTCCGAAAGTCAGTGCTAAGACCTGGAACAATCTGTATCTCCGTTCTTATCTCAGAAATGGAGATCTGTTTTCCATGAGCCTGCGTCTATTAGGACTAGCAATCGCTGTCTTTGTCTTCATCCCGCAAACGCTAGTAGCAGTAGCCGTCGCGGGGCTCTTGAATTATTTACTTGTTTTTCAATTGCTCGGACTCTACAAGGCCTTTGACTATCAGTATTTAACGCGACTCTTCCCCTTGGAAATCAGTGCTAAAACACGAGGGCTTCTTCAAACAGTTCAATCGGTGACTTTGTTTGTGGTTCTTGTCGAGGGAGGACTGGGATTACTGGTCTTTGAAGAGAAAATTCTCGTCCTGGCCTTGCTAGCTTTCACAGGCTTTTTAGCCTATGGTTATGCACCTTTCAAGGTGAGACGATTAGTTGACGAAACGCTTTAAAATTAGTAAAATAGATGGGAAACTTTTTACGGAGGAAGAGATGGACTCGAACGAAAAAGAGCTAACGTTAACCCCAATTGCTGGTAAAAGCGGAAAAGCCTTTATGGGGACTTATCCAGATGGGGGGAAAGTATTTGTCAAAATGAATACGACTCCAATATTAGCAGGGTTAGCTAAAGAACAAATTGCTCCACAACTCTTATGGAGCCGACGCTTACCTGACGGAAATGTGATGAGCGCACAAGAATGGTTAAATGGAGAAATTTTAACTCCAAATGGGATGGGGAAAAAGCAAGTGGTTCATATCCTGACTCGTTTGCACCGTTCACGCCCCTTGATGACGCAATTGAGAAAGTTGGGCTACACAGCTGAGTCGCCATTGGATTTATTGAATTCTTTGAGCAGTCAGTTGCCAATCGCTTTGCGTCAAAACAATTATTTGCAATCTGTATTAAAGAGTTTACGACAGACTGTTCCAGCTTTTCGAGAAGATTATGCAACCATTGTTCACGGAGATGTCCGTCACAGTAACTGGATTGAAACAGACAGTGGATTTATCTACTTGGTAGATTGGGATTCTGTCCGCTTAACAGATCGGATGATGGATGTGGCTCATGTTTTAAGTCACTACATTCCAGATTCCCAGTGGCAGGATTGGTTGGTCTATTACGGCTATAAGTACAATGAAACTGTATTTGGTAAATTGTACTGGTTTGGTCAATACTCTTTCCTTTGTCAGATTGTAAAATACTATGAAAATAATGATTTAGAGAATGTGAACCGGGAAATTTATGCCTTGCGTAATTTCCGGTCAAAATATGGGAAGGAAGCATGAGAGTTAGAAACCGTAAAGGTGCAACCGAATTATTAGAAGCCAATCCGCAATATGTCATTTTGAAGCCAGAAGAAGCCAAAGGGAAGTGGCATGAGATTTTTGGGAATGACCATCCTATTCATATTGAAGTGGGAAGCGGTAAAGGAGCCTTTATCACTGGAATGGCAAAACAAAATCCAGACATTAACTATATCGGGATTGATATTCAAAAATCAGTATTAAGCTACGCTTTGGATAAGGTGTTGGAAGCTGACGTTCCCAATATCAAGTTACTTTGGGTGGACGGAGATAGCTTGACCAATTATTTTGAAGACGGTGAGATTGATCAATTGTATCTCAATTTTTCAGATCCTTGGCCGAAGAAACGCCATGAAAAACGTCGTCTAACCTACAAGAGTTTCTTAGATACCTTCAAACAGATTTTGCCAGAGCATGGAGAGATTCATTTCAAGACGGACAATCGAGGACTCTTTGAATACAGTTTGGTGAGTTTTTCTCAGTATGGAATGACCTTGAAGGGTGTCTGGTTAGATCTTCATGCTAGTGATTTTGAGGGAAATGTCATGACCGAATATGAAAAGAAATTCTCAAGTAAGGGTCAGGTCATTTATCGGGTTGAAGCACAATTTTAAAGTCTAGTTAAGGATCGACGTCTCCTGAAAAGGAGGCGTTTTTCTTTTGGATGGTAGTTGTATGAATGAGGAAGGCGAAATTCTTGCATTTCGACGGAACTTGTGCTAAAATATTTAAAACGAATAGAAAAGGAGAGGCGAAGACATATCTTCGCCTCTTGTCTGTGAGGAGGTGTTGTCCTATCGCAACAATTGTTGAATTAGTAACAGAAATTATTGAACCGGCCATCCAAGCTCCCTTTGAATTAGTGGATGTTGAATATGAAAAGGTTGTAGGAGATTATGTTCTAAGTATCTTTGTTGATAAGCCAGGTGGTATTACTCTAAATGATACAGCGGATTTAACAGAAGTGATTAGTCCTCTGTTGGATCAGATTCAACCAGATCCATTCCCAGAACAGTACTTCCTAGAAGTGACGAGTCCTGGTTTGGAGCGTCCCTTAAAAACCAAAGATGCAGTGGAAAAAGCTCTGGGTCAATATATCCATGTCAGCTTGTACAAGGCAGTTGACAAACAAAAGGTCATTGAAGGAACACTCGTTAAGTTCGAAGATGACCAATTGACCATGGAATACATGGACAAAACCAGAAAGAAAACCATTGAAATCCCCTATAGTCTTGTCTCAAAAGCAAGACTAGCTGTCAAATTATAGCAGAAAAGAAAGGAAGGCTCTTAGTAGCCTAAGAGCAAGAAAAGAATGAGTAAAGAAATGCTAGATGCTTTTCGCATCTTGGAAGAAGACAAAGGAATCAAAAAAGAAGATATCATTGAAGCTGTCAAAGAATCATTGCGTTCGGCTTATCGGAGACGGTATGGTCAAGCAGAAAGTGCTGCTATCGAATTTAATGAAAAGACTGGTGACTTCCGCGTTTATACTGTTCGTGAAGTAGTGGATGAAGTATTTGATAGCCGGTTAGAAATTAGCTTGAAAGATGCTCTTGCGATTAGCTCTGCCTATGAATTAGGAGACAAAATCAAATTTGAAGAAGCACCTGCTGAGTTTGGCCGTGTCGCAGCTCAATCTGCCAAACAAACCATCATGGAAAAAATGCGCAAGCAAACTCGTGCGATTACCTACAACACTTATAAAGAACATGAAAATGAAATTATGAGTGGAACGGTTGAGCGTTTTGATAATCGCTTTATCTATGTAAATTTAGGGTCTATCGAAGCTCAACTGTCTAAACAAGACCAGATCCCGGGTGAAGTTTTCCAATCTCATGATCGCATCGAAGTCTTTGTCTACAAAGTAGAAGACAATCCTCGTGGGGTCAACGTTTTCGTAAGTCGTAGCCATCCAGAAATGATCAAACGTTTGATGGAACAAGAAATCCCTGAAGTCTATGATGGAACCGTTGAAATCATGAGCGTGGCACGTGAAGCTGGAGACCGGACCAAGGTAGCTGTTCGTAGCCATAATCCAAACGTAGATGCGATTGGAACCATCGTTGGTCGTGGTGGATCGAACATCAAAAAGATTACTAGCAAGTTCCACCCAGCACGTTATGATCAGAAATTGGATCGTATGGTCCCAACAGAAGAAAATATTGATGTCATTGAGTGGGTTCCAGATCCAGCAGAATTTATCTACAATGCCATTGCGCCTGCTGAGGTCGATCAAGTCATCTTTGATGAAGAAGACAGCAAGCATGCCCTTGTGGTAGTACCAGATAGCAAGCTATCTCTTGCGATCGGTCGTCGTGGTCAAAACGTGCGCTTGGCGGCTCACTTAACTGGCTACCGGATTGATATCAAATCAGCTAGTGAGTACGAAGAAATGGAAGCAAGTCAAGAACCTGCTTTTGAAGAAGTAGAAAGTGATTTGAATTCTGTAGACGAATAGGGAGGAAATCATGGTAAAGACAAGAAAAATCCCTTTACGCAAGTCTGTCGTTTCAAATGAGGTCATCGATAAACGAGATCTCTTGCGAATCGTAAAAAATAAAGAAGGTCAAGTTTTTATCGATCCAACTGGGAAAGCAAATGGTCGTGGTGCTTATATCAAGCTCGATAACGAGGAAGCACTTCAAGCCAAGAAGAAGAAAGTCTTCAATCGCAGCTTTAGCATGGAAGTAGATGAAGCTTTCTACGACGAATTGATTGCTTATGTGGATCATAAGGTGAAAAGAAGAGAGTTAGGCCTTGAATAAGCAAAAAGTCAGTAATTTATTGGGATTGGCTCAGCGAGCAGGGAAAATCATCTCTGGAGAAGAGTTTGTCATCAAGTCTGTTCAAGAAGGAAAGGCTCGTTTGGTCTTTCTAGCAGATGATGCAGCTCCCAATCTTACCAAAAAAATCACAGATAAATGCCACTATTATGGCATTCCGGTATTAACCGTGTTTTCAACACTAGAATTAAGTACTGCCATTGGTCGCTCACGCAAGGTAGCGGCCGTGACAGATGCTGGATTTTCAAAGAAAATGAGGTCTCTTATGGAATAGAAGAGGAGGACAGCAATTGTCTAAGAAAAGATTGTATGAGATTGCCAAAGAACTAGGCAAGGAAAGTAAAGAAGTCGTCACACGGGCAAAAGAATTAGGGTTGGAGGTAAAGAGTCACGCTTCTAGTATCGAAGGTGAAGCGGTTGAGCGTTTGGTCAATAGTTTTGCATCAAAGGCGCCCCAAACTCCTAAAGTGACGGAAGAAAAACAAGTAAAAGTTGCACCGGTTGCAAAAGAACCTGTTGCAAACCAACCAGAAAAAACAACGGAAACAGCTGCAACACCTGTTGTGAAGCCAAAGAGTCGTAATTTCAAGGCGGAACGCGAAGCCCGTGCAAAAGAGCAGGCGGAACGTCGTCAGCAACAAGGAAATCGACCTAAGAAACAACAAAACGACCGTCGGGATGGGGATCGTTTCCAAAATCGTAGTGAACGAAAAAATCAAGGAAATGACCGCCGGAACCAAGGGAATGATCGTCGCCGTGACCAAGCTGGAAACAGTCAAGGACGTCCAAATCCTGTAAATGGCGCACCGAAGATTGACTTCAAAGCCCGTGCGGCAGCATTAAAAGCAGAGCAAAATGCGGAATATGCACGTGGTAGTGAAGAACGCTACAAGCAAAACCAGGCAGCCAAGGTAGAGCAAGACCGTCAACAACGTCGTAAGCGCGAAGAGGCAGTTGCGACTGAAGTTGTCGCTCCACAACCGAAGGTAGAAGCAGCGAAGGCAACTCCGGTAGCGGCTCCAAGTCCTGCAGCAGTTGATACACGTCGGAAAAAGCAAGCTAGACCAGACAAAAAACGTGAAGATTTTGATCGCGAAGAAGATGGTCCAAGAAAACAACAAAAGAATCGAAGTAGTCAAAACCAAGTGAGAAATCAAAGAAATAGTAACTGGAACAACAACAAAAAGAATAAAAAAGGAAAGAATAACCGCAATGAAGCTCCAAAACCAGTAACAGAGCGTAAATTCCATGAGTTGCCAAGTGAACTTGAGTACACAGATGGAATGACGGTTGCGGAAATCGCAAAACGGATTAAGCGTGAGCCTGCGGAAATCGTTAAGAAACTCTTCATGATGGGAGTGATGGCGACACAAAACCAATCCTTGGATGGCGATACCATTGAACTTCTGTTAGTGGATTATGGAATTGAAGCCAAGAAAAAGGTTGAAGTGGACAATGCGGATATCGAACGCTTCTTCGTCGAAGATGGCTATTTGAATCCAGATGAATTGGTAGAGCGTCCACCAGTTGTCACCATCATGGGACACGTTGACCACGGGAAGACAACCCTTTTGGATACCCTTCGTAATTCACGTGTAGCAACAGGTGAAGCGGGAGGAATCACCCAGCATATCGGTGCCTACCAAATCGTGGAAAATGGCAAAAAAATTACCTTCTTGGATACACCTGGACACGCGGCCTTCACCTCTATGCGGGCGCGTGGTGCATCTGTTACGGATATTACCATCTTGGTCGTAGCGGCAGATGACGGGGTGATGCCTCAGACTATCGAAGCTATTAACCACTCAAAAGCGGCTAATGTCCCAATCATTGTGGCTATTAACAAGATCGATAAACCGGGTGCCAACCCAGAACGTGTCATCGGTGAATTGGCAGAGCATGGGGTTATGTCAACTGCCTGGGGTGGGGATTCTGAGTTTGTAGAAATCTCTGCCAAGTTCAACCAAAATATCGATGAACTTTTGGAAACGGTCCTTCTTGTAGCTGAAATCCAAGAACTCAAGGCAGATCCAACAGTTCGTGCCATCGGTACTGTTATCGAAGCTCGTTTGGATAAAGGTAAAGGTGCGGTCGCAACCCTTCTGGTTCAACAAGGTACTTTGAATGTCCAAGACCCAATCGTTGTTGGTAATACTTTCGGACGTGTCCGTGCCATGACCAATGACCTTGGCCGTCGTGTGAAAGTAGCTGGACCATCTACTCCAGTTTCTATCACTGGTTTGAACGAAGCGCCAATGGCGGGTGACCACTTTGCGGTTTATGAAGATGAAAAATCTGCGCGTGCAGCCGGTGAAGAACGTGCCAAACGTGCGCTGATGAAACAACGTCAAGCAACCAACCGTGTCAGCCTTGAAAATCTCTTTGATACCTTGAAGGCTGGAGAAGTGAAATCCGTTAATGTCATCATTAAAGCCGATGTTCAAGGATCGGTTGAAGCCCTTGCTGCTTCCCTTCAAAAGATTGAAGTGGAAGGTGTGAAAGTGACCATCGTTCACTCAGCAGTTGGTGCCATCAACGAATCAGACGTTACCCTCGCAGAAGCTTCAAATGCCTTCATCATTGGATTTAACGTCCGCCCTACGCCTCAAGCGCGTCAGCAAGCAGAAGCTGACGAGGTAGAAATCCGTCTTCACTCAATCATCTACAAAGTGATTGAAGAAATGGAAGATGCTATGAAGGGAATGTTGGATCCTGAGTTCGAAGAGAAAGTCATCGGGGAAGCAGTCATTCGTGAAACCTTTAAAGTCTCTAAAGTGGGTACTATCGGTGGATTTATGGTCCTCAGTGGTAAGGTCACTCGTGATTCCAAAGTTCGTGTCATTCGTGACGGTGTCGTGATCTATGACGGTGCTCTTGCAAGCTTGAAACATTATAAAGATGATGTCAAAGAAGTGACCAACGGTCGTGAGGGTGGTCTCATGATTGAAGGCTACAATGATATCAAGACTGATGATACCATCGAAGCTTACATCATGGAAGAAATTAAAAAATAAACTGTTAACTAGGAAGTAAGAGAGGTAATCTCCCATTTCCTAGTTTTTAAAGACAGAGCAGAAAGGAGTTCCTATGGCAAGTCATTTTCGGACAGACCGAGTCGGTATGGAAATCAAGCGGGAAGTCAACGAAATTTTGCAAAAGAAAGTTCGTGATCCGCGTGTCCAAGGCGTCACTATTACGGATGTTCAAATGCTAGGCGATTTGTCGATGGCTAAGGTTTACTATTCGATTATGAGTGACCTGGCTTCAGATAATCAAAAGGCTCAGACAGGGCTGGAAAAAGCAACAGGAACCATCAAGCGCGAATTAGGTCGGAATTTAAAATTGTACAAAATTCCAGATTTAACCTTTGTCAAAGATGAATCCATTGAATATGGAAACAAGATTGACCAAATGTTACGCGATCTTGATAAAAAATAATGAACAAAACGATAGATTCTGTAGAGTCTATCGTTTTTTTATGGCAAAATTCAGAAGAAATTTCAAAAAAAACTTGTGCCGAAGGGGTGGATGTTTTAAAATAGAGTGAGTAAACTTTTATCGAATGATGATGGAGGAAAAGGAATGTCCATTGATTGGCAGAACATTTTATTTAACTTCTTAGGTGGTTTGGGACTATTTTTATATAGTATCAAAACTATGGGTGATGGCTTGCAACAGGCTGCAGGGGATCGCCTTCGTTACTATATCGACAAATATACCAGTAATCCATTTCTTGGGGTGCTCGTAGGGATTGTCGTGACTGCCCTTATCCAGTCTAGTACCGGGGTAACTGTTATTACGGTTGGATTAGTAAGTGCCGGTCTATTAACGCTACGCCAAGCAATTGGGATCATCATGGGGGCCAATATCGGGACGACGGTCACTTCCTTCATCATTGGTTTCAAGTTGGGAACATATGCCTTGCCCATTATGTTTGTCGGTACAGTCTGTCTCTTCTTTACCAAGAATCGGATAGCTAACAATATTGGTCGGATCTTGTTTGGGGTTGGGGGAATCTTTTACGCCTTGAACCTCATCAGCGCAGGGATGAGTCCTTTGAAAGACTTGCCAGAGTTCAGCCAATATATGGTAACCCTTGGGAAGAATCCAATCCTCGGAGTGCTAGCTGGAGCCATTATCACAGTCTTGATCCAGGCTTCTTCTGCAACGATTGGGATTCTGCAAGGTCTCTACTCCGGTGGATTTTTAGATCTTAAGGGAGCATTGCCAATTTTATTTGGGGATAACATTGGGACTACCCTCACCGTTATCATTGCTGCCATGGGAGCCAATGTTTCTGCCAAACGGGTTGCAGCGACCCACGTCTTATTTAATGTCATCGGGACCATTCTGTGTATCATCTTGTTGGGACCATTTACAAGTATGGTTGAGTTCTTCCAAGCTCAGTTGCATCTCTCACCTGAGATGACGATTGCCTTTTCACATGGTGCTTTTAATGTGACCAACACCATCGTTCAATTCCCATTCATCGGAGCATTGGCTTACTTTGTGACGAAATTGATTCCTGGTGAGGATGAAGTGGTCAAATACGAGCCACTTTACTTGGATGAAAATCTGATTACCCAAGCTCCTTCGATTGCCTTGGGAAATGCCAAAAAAGAACTCTTGCACTTAGGAGCTTATGCTGAAAAGATTTTTGATTTATCTTATCGCTATATTTTGAATCAAGAAGAAAAGCTAGCTGAAAAAGGTCATAAAACAGAAGAAGCGATTAATACCATCGATGATCAGTTGACCAAGTACTTGATCCGCTTGTCCAGTGAAGCTTTGAGTCCAAAAGAAAGCGAATCCTTGACCAATATTTTGGATTCTTCTCGAGATTTGGAGCGGATTGGAGACCACGCAGAAGCCTTGATCAACTTGACGGACTACCTCATTCGGAAGAAAGTTGTCTTTTCTGACAATGCTTTGGCTGAATTAGAAGATATCTACCAACAAACGGCGACGTTTGTTAAAGATGCACTTCGAAGTGTAGAAGAGGATAACCAAGAGTTGGCCGCAGAGTTGGAACAGCGCCATCAGGCGATTGAAAAACTTGAAAAGAAATTGCGGAAGACCCATATTTCTCGTCTGAACAAGGGCGAGTGTACACCTCAAGCAGGTGTGAACTTTATTGATATCATCTCTCACTATACCCGTGTCGCAGACCATGCCATGAACTTAGCTGAGAAGGTACAATTGGAGCAGATCTAAAAAAACGAAAAATCCAGTTCTTTAGGACTGGATTTTAGAATGTAGACAAATTTTTTTCATAAAATAGCTAGAAAATTTTTTCAAAAAAATAATTTGTATTTTTAATTAATTAAACAAATTTATTACTTTCCGCTGTGAGAAAAGTGGCTGAAGCGCTAAAGTTTCAGCCACTCGGGAGTTTTGAAACTTTAGGTTCAAAACTAAGTCATGGAACTTCCTGGATTGCTGAAATCATCCACTGGATAATTTCACCTAACGTCCGTACTCACCTAAGGAAAGTTTTAAAGAAGACTTTATATTCAATCTGAAATCCAGCTCAAAAAAACTGGATTTTTTATCGTATTTATAGAAAATATTAATATATTTAAATAAAATAGGTCTATACCATTTACAAATACAGTACAAAGGATTATAATGTGTATGAATATATCGGTAGAAAAAGAAAGGAAATCACCATGACAACTTATATACAAGCAGATCAATTCTTTTATCCCCATGGCATTCGTAAGGGAGGATATCTAGAAATTGTCGATGGCAAATTTGGGAAACATGTAGATCAGCTACCAGAGGGAGCTACTGTTTTGGACTATACAGGCTATAGTATTGCTCCTGGTTTGGTCGATACGCACATCCATGGATTTGGTGGAGTTGACGTTATGGACAACAACATCGAGGGAACCCTTCATACTATGAGTGAGGGGCTCTTGAGCACAGGGGTCACTAGCTTTTTGCCAACAACCTTGACCTCTTCTTATGAGCAATTATTAGCAGTCACTGAAAACATTGGAGCACGATACCAAGAAGCGTCTGGTGCTAAGATTCGTGGTATTTACTTTGAAGGACCTTACTTTACAGAGAAGTACAAAGGGGCACAAAATCCAGCCTATATGAAAGATCCTCGGATGGATGAATTCCGTGCATGGCAAAAAGCAGCCAACGGCTTGCTCAATAAAATTGCCCTTGCTCCTGAGCGAGATGGTGTAGAAGACTTTGTCCGCACAGTAACAGGAGAAGGGGTAACGGTTGCGCTTGGTCACTCCAATGCAACCTTTGACGAAGCTAAAAAAGCAGTGGATGCTGGGGCTAGTGTCTGGGTGCATGCCTATAACGGAATGCGCGGTTTGACGCACCGTGAGTTGGGAATGGTTGGGGCTATGTACCAACTTCCTCATACTTATGCAGAGTTAATCTGTGATGGCCATCACGTTGATCCAAAAGCCTGCGACATCCTTCTCAAACAAAAAGGAGTGGAAAATATTGCCTTGATCACCGACTGTATGACAGCTGGTGGATTGGAAGATGGCGACTACATGTTGGGTGAATTCCCTGTTGTCGTAGAAAATGGAACAGCCCGTTTGAAATCGACAGGGAATCTGGCTGGTTCGATCTTGAAGCTTAAAGATGGATTGAAGAATGTTGTTGAGTGGGGCATTGCCAATCCTCATGAAGCGGTCATGATGGCAAGTCTCAACCCTGCTAAATCTGTCCATATTGATGATGTCTGTGGCCAAATCCGTGAAGGGTATGACGCTGACTTTATTGTATTGGATAAAGATTTAGAGTTGGTAGCAACCTTCTTAGACGGTCAAAAACGATTTGAAGCCTAATGGTGAAAAAGAGGTTCAACTACGAATCGCTTGCTTTCGCCAAACTAAAAATTGAATGTATCCCATAAGCTGAGATGAAAGTCTCAGCTTATTTGAATAGTATTCCTTGATCTAACCATTTGTCTCTTTGCTCCGATACATGGTATAATGAAAGTAATTGAATCGCGAGGTAGTTTTATGAATAAGATAAACGTACGTTTTTTATTGATGGGCTTGTTTTTCTTTATCTACGGTATGTTGCGCCGTAGTCCCGTCATCCTAGTGGCAGGTAGTGCCTTTTTACTCTATGCTTTCTTTAGCAAATCGATGGTGCAGCCGAAGGAAAATATCTTTAAGCCAAAGTTGCGCTTGAATGCGAAGACTTCTAAGTCAGGTGAAAAAACAAAGGAAAGTGACGGGAAATAAGATGAAGAGCTACAAACTGAATGACGGACGCCACATTCCTGTACTTGGTTTTGGTACTTGGAAGGCGAAAGATGGCGAGGAAGCTTATCAAGCAGTAAAAGCAGCCTTAGAAGTGGGCTATCGCCATATTGATACAGCAGCCATCTATCAAAATGAAGAAAGCGTCGGAAAGGCTATCAAAGATAGTGGTATTCCAAGAGAAGAGCTTTTTGTAACGACCAAGTTGTGGAATAATCGTCACACCTATGAGGATGCTGTCAATGGCCTAAAAGAATCTTTGCACAAATTGGGACTAGATTATATCGATTTGTACCTCATCCACTGGCCAAATCCTGTGACTCACAGAGAAAATGAGGCCTGGAAAGAACGGAATCGTGAGGTTTGGAGAGCCATGGAAGATATGCAGGCAGAAGGAAAAATCCGTTCTATTGGCGTGAGTAACTTCCTGCCCCATCACCTGGATGCTTTGTTAGAGAGTGCCAACGTTCTTCCGGCGGTCAATCAGATTCGCTTGGCCCCTGGAGTCTATCAAGAGGAAGTAGTCCGTTATTGCCGTGATAAAGGAATTTTATTGGAAGCTTGGGGGCCATTTGGCCAAGGAGAGTTGTTTCAAAATGAGACAGTCCTTACATTGGCTAAACAGTATGACGTGACACCAGCCCAGCTTCTGTTGGCCTGGAGTCTAGCAGAAGGATTTTTACCTCTGCCCAAGTCAGTGACTCCTGAACGCATTGCAAGTAACCTACAATGCTCTGCGATTGCATTATCCCCAGAAGATTGTGACCTTCTTCGGAAGATCCCAGTAGAGGCAGGAGCACCGAATCCAGATACCAAAGACTTTTAGGATTGTTTGTTTTTAATAGACAGTGAGAATTTGCTCTCACTGTCTTTTTTGTGTAACGAGACGAAAAACGAATGATTTGTTTTAAATATCTAAATATTTGGACATCGAAACCATTAAAAAGCAAACAAAAAACAACTAATTAAAGATATTGTACGGAAATATTACAATTTGATAACAAAGTTAATGTTGAGTGAATTTTCTGAAAAATTAGGAGTATAATAAGAATAATTTAGTATATAGGGGGAATTTTATGAGTAAACAGCGTTTCTCATTGAGAAAATATAAGTTTGGTGTTGCATCGGTGCTATTAGGATCTGTTCTTGTCTTTGGAGCAGGGAATGTAAGTGCTGATGAAGCGAAACAGCCAGAGACTGCAGTCGTTGCATCTGCAGAAGCAAATCAAGCATCGCCAAGTGAGTCTGCGTCTCCTGTAACGAATCAGGCAAGTGAGCAGACTACAGGCTCAGTAGTTGAAAATGGTAAAGTTGTTGACGAGCCAGTCTCCTCAGACAAAGGGGCAACAACTCCATCTGTCGAATCAGATAGCCAAGTCCTTGCGCAGGAAGCAAAAACAGAGGCTCAAGCTACTGAAAAGCAAGCGGAAGTCGTAACTAAAACCGAAGAAAAAACTGTAGAAAAAACTGCAGAAAAAACATCCGAAGGACAGGAAAAAACAGAAGCAAAACCTTCTTCAACAGAGGAGAAGAGTGAGGCTAAACCTGTAACGGAAGTACGTACTGAAAAGAAAGCTGAAGATAAACCATTAAGTATCAGCAGCAATACGATTATTAATGTGCCCCAAACTTGGGAAAACGGCTACAAGGGTGAAGGGACTGTTGTTGCGGTCATTGACTCTGGTTTAGATGTCTACCATGAAGTATTGCGGATCTCAGATCCTACAAAAGGGAAGTTCAAAAATCAAACAGAATTAGAAGCTGCAAAAAAAGCAGCGGGAATTGACTACGGAAAATGGTACAACGATAAGGTTGTCTTTGCCTATGATTATATGGACGGAGATGACAATATCAAAGAAAAAGACCATGATTCACACGGTATGCACGTAACAGGTATTGCGACTGGGAACCCTGACAAAAAAGCTGGGGATGGCAACTACGTATATGGAGTTGCTCCAGAAGCCCAAGTGATGTTTATGCGGGTTTTCTCTGATCGTAGTGGATCGACCAGCGATGTTGTCTATGTAAAAGCGATTGATGACGCAGTGGCATTGGGAGCCGATGTCATTAACATGAGTTTAGGGTCTGGGACAGGATCTACAGTGAATGCTAGTCCTGCTGTCAGAGAAGCGATCCAACGAGCACGCGCCAAAGGGGTTAGTGTCGTCATCGCTGCGGGTAATAGCAATACCTATGGATACGGTTATAACAACCCAAGTGCTGAAAACCCTGATTATGGTGTCGTGGGTAGTCCTTCAACCGTAGAAGAGTCTATTTCTGTTGCCTCAGTAAATGATTCATTCGTAACGGAAGAAGTCTTTACAGTGCGTGGTTTGGAAGACAATGCCGACTTGGATAAAGGGAAGTTTACCTATACAGCGGCTGAAACAGATGCCAATTTCGAAAATGGGAAAGAATATGACTATGTGGATGCTGGTTTGGGGCATGAGAGTGATTTAGAAAGTCTCGATTTGACTGGTAAAGTCGCCCTCATCAAACGTGGTGAAATCACCTTCTCAGATAAGGTCGCTAATGTCTATAAAAAAGGAGCGATTGGAGCCCTTATTTACAATAGTGTCGAAGGCGCGAATGTCAAAATGGGCCTCGAAGGCGATGCGAGAAAGATTCCTGCGGTATTTATTTCTAAGCGGTATGGAGAAGCGATCAAAGACAAAGACTACAAGATAGTCTTTGATGGCAGTCTGGATAACCGTCCAAACCCTGACGCTGGGAAGATGTCTGAATTCTCTAGTTGGGGAGTCTCAACGGATGGACAATTAAAACCGGATGTCACAGCACCTGGTGGATCGATCTTCTCTTCACTAAATGATAATAGCTATGGCAGTATCAGCGGAACCAGTATGGCCTCTCCTCATGTGGCTGGGGTATCAGCTTTGGTGAAGGAATACCTTCAAGCTCATCATCCAGAACTTTCACCAGAGGAGCTATCTGCAACGGTTAAGGCCTTGATCATGTCGACTGCAAAACCGCACTTCAACAAAGAAACGGGGGCCTACACTTCGGTACGTCAACAAGGGGCAGGGATTGTAGATACTGCTGCAGCTGTCTCGACAGATTTATATGTAACGAATGAAGATGCTTACCCAAGCGTAACCCTTGGTAATGTAGAAGATCGATTCAGTTTTGATGTGACCGTTCATAATATTTCTGATACTGACAGAGAGTTGAAGATGATTGTGAATACCACTACCGACGATGTAAAAGACGATCACTTTACCTTGAAGCCACGGAAATTAACAGAGACAGTATGGCCAAATGTCACCGTAAAAGCCCATAGCAGTCAGACAGTGACGGTGACTGTCGATGCATCTAAGTTTGCAGAAGAATTGACTAAATTGATGCCGAACGGTTACTTCCTAGAAGGATTTGTTCGCTTTGTGGATCCAGCAGATGATGGCGATGTGGTTAGCATCCCATTTATGGGCTTCCGTGGTTCTTTCCAAGATATCCCTGCGGTTGAAAAACCAATCTACAACTTGGTAAGAGAAGGGAAATCAGGATTCTACTATGATGTCCCAGAAACCAAACACGTGCCATCGAATGCAAACGTCACCTCTTTAGTTTCAAACGTGAATGATGTGCTCTATACGACTGCTAAGAAGGAAACAGCAGAACGAAGCCCAATCGTTCTTGGAACAGTGGAAACACCAGAAGGTTTGAACGTCCTCCATTTGGATGCTGATGGCAATGTCCGTCTGGCTATTTCTCCAGATGGAGATGGGAACAAAGATTACGTGCAATATCGTGCAGTCGTCTTGCGAAACCTAAAAAATATGAAAGCAGCTGTCTACAAGGCAGATGATCAAGCATTTGCTAATCCAATTTGGTCAAGTACAGGATCTTTCTCTGCTCGTAAGAATTATTTTGACGGACGTGGGAAACGATCTTATCTAGTCGACAATACGGCTTGGGAAGGAACGGATGCCAAGGGTGAAAAGGTAGCGGATGGTCACTATGTCTATGAAGTTCGCTATACGCCAGCCGTTCCAGGAGCAGAAGAGCAAGTTGTTCGATTTAATATCCAAATCGATACCCAAAAACCAGTCTTGACTTCAGGTTATACGACCAAGAAGGATGGGGTAGAAACCTTCTATGCTCGTAAAACAAAAGATATTGGCAACGGTGGAATCTTACGAGAGCAAGTCTTCTATGTCAAGGCCTTTGATGAAGAAGGGACCCTCGTTAAAGAGGGGAAAGACGCCCTAGGGAAGACTAGTCGCTTTGAAAACCGTGTCTATTTAACGGCAAATGAAGATGGTGGCTATACTCTTCCAGAAGGAATCAGTAAATACTTGCTTTACTATGTGGTAGAAGACTACGCTGGAAACCGCGACTTTGCTTCTCTTGCTGATTTTGCTGGTACTGAAGATAGTGGCCGGATTAAGGTGTCAGTCCTAGATGCCGATACACATAAAGAATTAGATACCGATTTTGTCTACCGTATCAAGGATGATCAAGGACAGTATGTCAACTTAGACAAAGGGAAAGAAATCAATTTCCTTAAGTTTGGTAGCTACGTGGCAGAACTCTTTGCCTATGACAAATCAGATCTGAAACTCGTCAGCGAACGAACTCAGAAATTTGAAATCACTGCAGAGGACAGCTTTAAGACCATCGAATTCTTGGCCAAAGAGATTGTCACTGCACCTTTGAGCCTGGTCTTTGATCAAGCAGTACCAAGAACAACACCAGTTGTCTTGAAAAATCAAGCTGGTGAAACCTTTGTTCTTCCAGTTCAACGCTATGGCAAGAACGCTTTTGGAAAAGATGTCCCAGTTGGAACCTACACGATTTCAGTCAGTCTACCAACAGGTTATGAGTTGTTTGAGGATGCACCGACTGTGACCGTTCTAGCAGACCAAAACAATCTCGCAAAACTTTCTGTAGTCATTAAGACCCAATTGTTGCAATTGTTGGCTCAACAAGCTAATTTGACCAGCACTCCACAGTACTTTAATGCAACGAGTGAAAAACGTTTAGCCTATGATGCAGCTTATCAAGAAGCTCAGAAAGCTCTTGCAGCTAAGTTATCACAAGCAGAAGTTAACCAAATTTTCTCAAATCTTGGATTGGTTACGAGTCAATTAGACGGAAAAGAGTCTGATTTTACAGCGCTAAAATCAGCCATTGCTGCCTATGATGTAGCCTCAAAAACAGGTCGTTATGCCAACGCTAAGGATTCCGCTCGACGTGCCTTTGACCAAAGCTTTAAGGCATTGGCTCTCTTGCTCGTCCGTGAAGGTGTGACACAAGAGCAAATCAACCAAGCACTTGCAAATTATCAAGCAGCTGATCAACAGCTAAATGGTAAAACAACTGATTTTTCAAGTCTTAAGAAATTGATTGCGGCAGAACTCCAGTTCCAAGCTAAGAATGCTAAGTTTATCTATGCAGCAGATAAGGTGAAGGTAAACTACCTGCAAGCCTTTATCCGCGCTCAAGCTGTATTGGCTAATCCTGGTGCTAGTCAACAGGAAGTCAAGGCGGTATTAGCTGAGGTTAAAGCTGCTAAGAAAAAATTAAATGGGAAAAAACCAAAGATTGTAAAACGCCCATAACAGTCACCTTTCTTTGAAAGGATTTGCAACAAGTCTGAAACACCTGTTTCGGACTTGTTTTTGGTTTACACTAGAGTAGAAATCTGCTATAATACTAGTCAAGAAAGAAAGGCTTATGGCGTTTTTTAAGCGAGCTTGGGATAGTGAAAGCCAAGCAGAACAAGATAAGCAAGTGGCGCTTTCTCTCAGTAAAAAGCTGAGTACAGTAGAATAAAATGAAGTAATAAATTAGGGTGGAACCGCGTTTTTGACGCCCCTAGGTCACTTGACTTAGGAGCAAAGACACGGTTTTTTTGTATCCAAAGTCGCAAGAAATTATAAAAAGGAGAAGAAGATGTCTAAAAAACTAACCTTCCAAGAAATTATTTTGACTTTGCAACAATACTGGAATGATCAGGGTTGTATGCTGATGCAGGCTTATGATAACGAGAAGGGTGCGGGAACCATGAGTCCTTATACCTTCCTCCGTGCCATCGGTCCTGAGCCATGGAACGCGGCTTATGTGGAGCCATCACGTCGTCCAGCTGATGGACGTTACGGGGAAAACCCAAACCGTCTTTACCAACACCACCAATTCCAAGTGGTCATGAAACCATCGCCTTCAAATATCCAAGAACTCTACCTCGAGTCTTTGGAAAAATTGGGCATCAACCCATTGGAACACGATATTCGTTTCGTTGAAGATAACTGGGAAAACCCATCAACTGGTTCAGCTGGTCTTGGTTGGGAAGTTTGGCTTGACGGTATGGAAATCACTCAGTTCACTTATTTCCAACAAGTTGGTGGTTTGGCAACTGGTCCTGTTACCGCTGAGGTCACTTATGGGTTGGAGCGTTTAGCTTCTTACATCCAAGAAGTAGACTCAGTCTATGATATCGAGTGGGCTCCAGGTGTTAAATACGGAGAAATCTTCCTTCAACCAGAATACGAGCACTCAAAATACAGCTTTGAAGTTTCTGATCAAGATATGCTTCTTGAAAACTTCGAAAAATTTGAAAAAGAAGCAGGGCGTGCTTTGGAATTGGGCCTTGTTCACCCAGCCTATGACTACGTTTTGAAATGTTCACATACCTTCAACTTGCTTGATGCTCGTGGAGCAGTATCCGTTACAGAACGTGCCGGATACATTGCCCGTATCCGTAACTTGGCCCGTGTTGTAGCCAAAACCTTCGTCGCAGAACGTAAAAAACTTGGTTACCCACTTCTTGACGAAGCCACACGCGCAAAACTCCTAGCAGAAGAGGAAGAATAAAGAGAGCGTATTAGATGGGATTGACTGATAGAGCAATCCTACAGGACCAGTTGTCGCAGTGATAAAGGTATCGTTAGTTTCTCTAACGATACCAGGCAAAATTGGAGACTTTAGGCTCCAATTTTAGCAATGAAACGACGAAGTCGGTTGCTTGCGTGCCAATCACATAAGGCAAACTGGAAAAAAAGATATTTTTCGGAGAAAAAACATGACAAAAAACTTATTAGTAGAACTTGGACTTGAAGAGTTACCAGCCTACGTTGTCACACCAAGTGAAAAACAACTGGGTGAGAAAATGGCAGCCTTCTTGGATGACAACCGTCTTTCATACGAAAGCATTCAAACCTTCTCAACGCCACGCCGTTTGGCTGTCCGTGTGATTGGTTTGGCGGATCAACAAACAGATTTGACCGAAGATTTTAAAGGACCTTCTAAGAAAATCGCCTTGGATGCAGAAGGTAACTTCTCAAAAGCGGCCCAAGGATTTGTCCGCGGGAAAGGCTTGACAGTAGATGATATCGAATTTCGTGAAGTCAAAGGGGAAGAGTACGTTTATGTCACGAAACACGAAGCTGGTAAACCTGCCAAAGAAGTCTTGGCTGGCCTTCCAGAAGTGCTTGCTTCATTGACCTTCCCTGTTAGCATGCACTGGGCTAACAACAGCTTTGAATACATTCGTCCTGTGCACACCTTGACAGTTCTTTTGGGTGATGAAGCGCTTGACCTTGATTTCTTGGATATCCAGTCAGGTCGTGTGAGTCGTGGACACCGTTTCCTTGGACACGAAGTAGAAATTACCAATGCGGATTCTTATGAAGAAGACCTTCGTACCGTTTACGTGATTGCGGATAGCAAAGAACGTGAAAACATGATTCGTGAACAAATCAAAGTTATCGAAGCAGAACAAGGTGTGCAAGTCCAAATTGAAGAAGGCCTTTTGAATGAAGTTTTGAACTTGGTCGAATATCCAACTGCCTTTATGGGAAGCTTCGACACCAAATATTTGGACGTTCCAGAAGATGTTTTGGTGACATCAATGGAAACACACCAACGTTACTTTGTTGTACGTGACCTTGATGGTCAGCTCAAACCAAACTTCATCTCAGTTCGTAATGGTAACGCTGAGCACTTGGAAAATGTCGTTCGAGGAAATGAAAAAGTCTTGGTGGCACGTCTTGAAGATGGTGAATTCTTCTGGCGTGAAGACCAAAAACTTAAGATTGAAGACCTCGTTGCTAAATTGGCACACGTGACTTTCCATGAAAAAATTGGTTCTCTTTCAGAACACATGGCGCGTGCTGGTGTCATTGCAGCGTCACTAGCTGAGCAAGCTGGTTTGACTGCAGAAGAAAAGGCAGCCGTCGCTCGTGCAGCTGAAATTTACAAATTTGACCTCTTGACGGGTATGGTCGGAGAGTTCGATGAATTGCAGGGAATCATGGGTGAAAAATACGCTCTTCTTGCTGGTGAGGATGATGCGGTTGCGACAGCTATCCGTGAGCACTACCTTCCTGATTCAGCAGACGGAGCCCTTCCTGAAACCAAGGTTGGTGCTATCCTTGCCCTTGCGGATAAATTGGATACCCTTCTTTCCTTCTTCTCAGTTGGCTTGATTCCATCAGGTTCCAATGACCCATATGCGCTTCGTCGTGCAACACAAGGGATTGTTCGGATCTTGGATGCCTTTGGTTGGCACATCCCGATGGATGAGTTGATTGACAGCCTTTATGGACTTTCATTTGATAGCCTTTCTTATGACAATCAAGCAGAAGTGCTCAACTTCATCAAGGCGCGTGTGGACAAGATGATGGGACGCACAGCAAAAGATATCAAAGATGCTGTTCTTGCTGGTTCAAACTTTGTCGTGGCAGATATGTTGGAAGCAGCTGAAGCTCTTTCAGAAGCTGCCAAGACGGATGGTTACAAGGCAGCTGTTGAATCCCTCTCTCGTGCCTTCAACTTGGCAGAAAAAGCAGATGCTTCAGTAGCAGTAGATGCCAGTCTCTTTGAAAATGATCAAGAAAAAGCTCTTGCTAAAGCAATTGAAGAGCTTGAATTGACTGGTGCAGCTAGTGATAAATTGGCACAACTTTTCGCTCTTAGCCCAGTCATCGATGCCTTCTTTGACAATACCATGGTGATGGCAGAAGATGAGGCTGTTAAAAACAACCGTTTGGCCCTTCTTGCAGGTCTTGTAGCGAAAGCCAATAAAGTTGCAGCCTTCAACCAATTGAACACAAAATAAGTACCTGGTAACAGGTAGAAAGTAGGTCTTATTATGACACCTGAAAAAATCGCTCGTATCAATGAGCTTGCTAAAAAGAAAAAAACAGAAGGGTTGACTCCAGAAGAAGAAGTGGAGCAAGCAAAACTTCGTGAAGAATACATTGAAGGTTATCGTCGTTCGGTTCGTCACCATATTGAAGGAATCAAGGTGGTGGATGAAGAAGGCAATGACGTGACACCAGAAAAATTGCGCCAAGTCCAACGGGAAAAAGGCTTGCACGGCCGTAGCCTTGATGATCCCAATTCATAAATAGACAATAGAAAACTCGATCAGAAGTTGAACTGATCGAGTTTTCTTGTTCTATATGGGCTAGTCTGAATCCTTATCTCTATTTTTGTAGTTTTTCCATTGATTTTTAAATATCCAAATGGAGACGGCAAGAACGAAGGTTGCTGTCCAAAAAATCCAAGGGACAGGAGTTCGGAGGAAAAAGTAGACTGCAATTAGATCGGCCACTAGCAAGCCAAGGAGGAGGTATTTCTTATCTTTCATAGAGTTATTGTATCACAATTTGCTTCTATCGGTCTATTGGTTGATAGGATGAGCTTTTGAAGAATGGGAACTTTTTATCCGAAAATGATGAGTGGATTGAGAAGAGAATCTCAAGTGCATCCTGGTCAGATTTGTGGTAAAATAGATAGGATATGAGTAAAGAATTTCATCATGTAACGGTCTTGCTCCATGAAACGATTGATATGCTGGATGTAAAGCCAGATGGAATCTATGTGGATGCCACTCTAGGTGGAGCTGGCCATAGCGAATATTTATTAAGTCAATTAAGTGAAAAAGGACATTTATATGCCTTTGACCAGGATCAGCATGCGATTGATAATGCGGAGAAACGATTAGCTCCTTATGTTGAAAAGGGCATGGTAACCTTCATCAAAGACAATTTCCGGAATCTTCAAGCGCGTCTCCAAGAACTGGGAGTCAATGAGATCGATGGAATCTGTTATGATTTAGGAGTTTCTAGTCCCCAGTTAGATGAGCGGTCTCGCGGTTTTTCTTATAAAAAAGATGCTCCCTTGGACATGCGGATGAATCAAGAAGCCTCTTTGACGGCTTATGAGGTGGTCAACAACTATGATTACCACGATTTAGTCCGAATCTTTTTCAAGTATGGGGAAGATAAGTTTTCCAAGCAAATTGCTAGAAAGATCGAACAAGCGCGTGCGGTAAAACCGATTGAAACGACGACAGAATTGGCTGAAATCATCAAATCGGCAAAACCGGCCAAGGAACTAAAGAAAAAGGGGCATCCAGCCAAACAAATTTTTCAGGCGATTCGAATTGAAGTCAACGATGAATTGGGAGCGGCGGATGAATCAATCCAGCAGGCCATGGATTTATTGGCAGTTGGTGGTCGTATCTCAGTTATTACCTTTCATTCCTTGGAAGATCGTTTGACCAAGCAATTGTTTAAAGAAGCTTCTACAGTAGAAGTACCGAAGGGCTTGCCTTTCATCCCAGAGGACTTAAAACCAAAAATGGAATTAGTCTCTCGAAAACCGATTCTTCCAAGCCAAGAAGAGTTAGAGAAGAACAACCGAGCTCATTCTGCAAAATTGCGGGTTGCTCGAAAAATTCATAAGTAAGAGGAAATAAACATGGCAGATCAACCATTACGATCTCGGGGCAGTCAATTGCAAGATCGTATTCGTCGCTTTACCAGAGTAGAAAAAGCTTTTTATGGCTCGATTGTCCTAACAGGGATTATTCTCGCTGTCAGTATTATTTTTATGCAGACGCGGATTCTACAGGTACAAAGTGACTTAACAAACCTCAATACGGAACTAAAAACAAAAGAGACTGAACTAGAAGATATCCGACAAGAAGTCAATGAGTTGACTCGATATGAACGCTTGTCTAAGTTAGCTAGTTCTCAGGGGATGACCCTCCAAAAAGAAAATCGAAAAGTGGTGAGTTCAAGTAGCGATGAGTAAATTAAAGAAGAAAATCATTCGTTATTCCCTTAAAAAAAGGAAACTTCCAGACCAAAATCGTCGGCAAGTAGCTAAGAATTTAAGTTTGCTTTCCATTCTTGTTTTCTTCATATTTCTCATTAATTTTGCAGTTATTATAGGCACAGATAGCAAATTCGGAAAAAATTTATCTGAGTTATCCCATCAAGTCCATCAGAAAACAGAGATTGTTCCAGCCAAACGAGGAACAATTTATGACCGAAATGGAGCTGTTATTGCTGAAGATGCGACGACTTATAATGTTTATGCGATCATCGACAAAACCTATAAATCGGCAAAAGGTGAAGTTTTATACGTTGAAGAAAGTCAATACAACCAAGTAGCAGATGTTTTTAATCGTTATTTGGGCATGGAAAAAGACTATGTTGTCCAACAACTGTCGCAAAAGAAGCTCAACCAGGTTTCTTTTGGTGCAGCGGGGAACGATATTACCTATAGCAACATGGATGCTATCCGGAGTGAACTAGAAGCTGCCAACATTAAAGGTGTTGATTTTACGACGAGTCCAAACCGGAGTTATAAAAATGGGACCTTTGCCTCTCAATTTATCGGTCAAGCTCAATTGATAGAGGATAAAGAAGGCAATAAAACCTTACAGGGAACAACGGGAATCGAAAAGTCTTTGGATCGCATTCTGGGTGGTCAGGATGGCGTTGTGACCTACGAAAAGGATCGCAACGGAAATATTGTGCCGGGATCAGATAAGGTTGCCGTGAAGACAGAAGATGGAAAGGATGTGTATACAACCCTTTCTGCGGAACTTCAAACCTATCTCGAAACCCGAATGGATGTTTTCCAAGAAAAGGTAAAAGGTAAATATGTCAGTGCGACCCTAGTGAGTGCCAAAACGGGGGAAATTCTTGCAACGACACAACGTCCAACCTATAATGCAGATACCAAAGAAGGCTTGGATATTAAGAATCTGAGAACCTGGAACACGATTCTTTACCAGGATCAATACGAACCAGGTTCGACTATGAAGGTCATGACCTTGGCCGCGGCGATTGATCATGGGACTTTCCCAGCCTATAACGAGGGCTATTATAACAACGAGTTGCAAGTGAAAGATGCGACCATCAAAGACTGGGAAATCAATATGGGCTTGACAGAAGGTCGCTATATGAATATTGCCCAAGGTTTCGCCTATTCAAGTAACATTGGGATGACCAAGCTTGAACAGAAGATGGGCAATAATGTCTGGATGAATTACCTCACCCTCTTTAAGTTCGGACTTCCTACGCGTTTTGGAATGGGAGACGAAGGTTTTGGAGGCTTGCCAGGTGATAACTATGTTACTCAAGCCATGTCTTCCTTTGGTCAAGGGATTTCTGTGACCCAAACGCAGATGTTGCGAGCATTTTCTGCTATTGCCAACGATGGGGAAATGTTGGAGCCTAAATTTATCAGTGCAATCTACGACGGCAAGCATGAAACTGCTCGTAAATCACAAAGAGAGATTGTCGGCAATCCAGTATCCGCTTCGGCTGCCCAACAGACCCGTAATTACATGATTACGGTAGGGACTGATCCTCAATTTGGTACCCTCTATTCATCGGATGGTCCTATTATCCAAGTAGCTGGACAAAATGTTGCTGTTAAATCAGGGACAGCCCAAATTGCGACAGCTAATGGCTACTTGGAAGGCGAAAATGATAATATCAACTCGATTGTTGTCATGACACCTGCTGAAGACCCAGATTTTATTATGTATGTGACAGTTCAACAGCCTGAAGTCAGCTTTAGTCCAAAGAGCTGGCAAGAACTGGTCAATCCAGTCTTGGAAGATGCGGTTGCTTTGAAGGATGAGTTGAATCTGGTAACTGAAACCAAAGCCTTGGATGGGGTCACGAAAGAGGACACCTATAAGATGCCGTCGGCAGAATCCTTGTCGAAAGAATTGAACTTGAAGCAGACCATCAGCCCAGGTGGCTTCGCAGATGAACTGCGTCGCAATCTGATCCAGCCGGTCGTCCTAGGAACTGGAAAGAATATTAAAAAGATGTCTGTATCAGCAGGAACGAAATTAAAAGCAAATGAGCAAGTGTTATTATTAACAGATGACTTGGATTCAGTTCCGGATATGTATGGCTGGACCAAGGAAAATGTTGATAAATTTGCGGAATGGACGGGCATTGAGATCACCTATAAAGGGGAAGGTTCTCGTGTGAGCAAACAAAACGTCAAAGTAAAAACTGCTTTAAAGAAGACGAAGAAAATAACAATTACATTAGGAGATTGATATGTTACTTGCTACCCTAGTAGTATCATTTATTCTAACGGTTATTGGCATTCCTGCCTTTATCCGTTTCTATCAACGGGCCCATATTTCGGGCCAACAAATGCACGAAGATGTGAAGCAACACAAAGCCAAAGCAGGCACTCCTACTATGGGGGGAGTGGTCTTCTTGATCACTTCAGTCTTTGTCACCCTTGTCTTTAGCTTCCTAACTGGGAACTTTACGCGTCCTGTTCAATTGATCCTCTTTATTTTGGTCTTGTATGGAATCGTCGGTTTCTTGGATGACTTCTTGAAGGTCTTTCGTAAGATCAATGAAGGGTTAAATCCCAAGCAAAAATTAGCCCTGCAATTGTTGGGAGGGATTATTTTCTATCTCTTCTCTGAACGACATGGAGCTGGTAGTCTTCTCAATGTCTTTGGTTGGGATGTCTATTTGGGACATTTCTATATTGTCTTTGCCTTGTTCTGGTTGGTTGGTTTTTCAAATGCAGTCAACTTAACGGACGGGATTGATGGCTTGGCAAGTATTTCGGTAACCATCAGCTTGATCGCTTATTCCATCATCGCTGTTTGGCAAAGACGAATCGATATCCTTTTTGTGACCATCAGTATGATTGGAGCTCTATTAGGTTTCTTCGTCTACAACCACAAGCCGGCCAAGATTTTCATGGGAGATGTTGGAAGCCTAGCCCTAGGTGGGATGCTTGCGACTCTATCCATGGCTCTCCACGTAGAGTGGACCTTGCTCTTGATTGGGATTGTCTACGTCTTTGAGACTAGCTCTGTCATGCTCCAAGTCTCCTATTTCAAATGGACTAAGAAACGGACAGGGGAAGGACGCCGGATCTTCCGCATGACGCCTTTCCATCACCATTTAGAATTAGGTGGTCTGTCTGGTAATGGACCTAAATGGTCTGAGTGGAAGGTCGATGCCTTTCTCTGGAGTGTTGGTGCAGGAATGAGCGGCTTGACCCTCTTGATCTACTATTTGACCAATTCATAAGTCATGAATCATAAAAGGTTGGGATTGCTATCTCAGCCTTTTTCGCTGGCTAGGAATTGCTGTCCAAAAGAAGAGCGGGAAGAGGAGTTTTTTGATATAATAGTGGAGATGATGAAAGGATAAGAGAATGAAATTTACAGATTTTAAGTTTAAGGACTATATCCAAGAGGCCTTAAAAGAGATTAATTTTATCGAAGCAACAGAAGTTCAAGAAAAGCTGATCCCGATTGTTTTAGCAGGCCGTGATCTGGTCGGTGAATCTAAAACAGGATCAGGGAAGACCCATACTTTCCTCTTACCAATTTTTCAAACCTTAAATGAGGATAGTAGCAATGTCGAAGTGGTCATTACAGCGCCTAGTCGGGAATTGGCAACACAGATTTACCAAGCGGCTCGTCAGATTGCTAGCCATTGTGAAAAAGAAATTCGGATTGCCAACTACGTTGGGGGAACTGATAAGGCTCGTCAAATCGATAAGCTCCAAATAGCCCAACCCCATATTGTCATTGGGACACCTGGACGGATCTATGATTTGGTCGCTTCTGGAGACTTGGCTATTCATAAGGCTCACACTTTTGTGGTTGATGAGGCGGATATGACTCTCGATATGGGCTTTTTGACGACGGTAGACAAGATTGCATCCAGTCTTCCAAAGAAGCTTCAGTTTTTGGTCTTCTCTGCTACGATTCCGCAAAAGTTACAACCCTTCTTGAAGAAATATTTGTCTAACCCTGTCATGGAGCAGATCAAAACCAAAACGGTAATCTCGGACACCATTGATAACTGGTTGGTATCGACAAAAGGGCGCGACAAAAACGAGCAGATTTATCAACTGACGCAGGCTCTTCAACCTTATCTGGCTATGATCTTTGTAAATACTAAGGACAGAGCGGACGATTTGCATGCTTTTCTAGTAGAGAAGGGGCTCAAAGTCGCTAAAATCCATGGGGGGGTTCCTCCACGGGAGCGCAAACGAATCATGAACCAAGTCAAAAACCTGGATTTTGAATATATCGTGGCGACTGACTTGGCAGCGCGTGGGATTGATATTGAAGGGGTCAGTCATGTTATCAACGATGCTATTCCACAAGACTTATCCTTCTTTGTCCACCGCGTTGGCCGGACTGGTCGGAATGGTCTTCCTGGCACAGCCATCACCCTCTATCAACCGAGTGATGACTCAGACATTCGGGAGCTTGAAAAATTGGGCATCCAGTTTGTCCCTAAGGTCTTGAAGGCTGGAGCTATCGAAGATACCTATGACCGGGATCGTCGGGCTAATCGTGAAAAACGCCAAGAAAGACTTGACATTGAGATGATCGGCTTGGTCAAGAAGAAAAAGAAAAAAATCAAACCAGGCTACAAGAAAAAAATCAAATGGGCTGTGGACGAGAAACGTCGCAAAGCCAAGCGAGCTGAGAATCGTGCTCGCGGTCGAGCAGAAAGAAAGGCGAAACGCCAAACCTTTTAGTGATAAAGAAATTTAAAGATTTCCATAAAAATTAACTATTTGGTCGCTGATTTATTTTGTGATAGACTATCTATAGATAGTCTATTTTTTTGCTCTTAGGGGAGACGCTTGCTTGAGATCACATCAGACCTGAAGCATGATTTACGAACGATCAGTAGCAAAACTCAGCATTTTAACTGTAAATATGATAGAATGATTCATTATCGAGGGAGGAAGTAACGAAGATGTTTACAACTACTTATCTGGCATCTGGCTGGTACGAAGAGTTTTTAAAATGGATACCAGAAGGAGAAATCTTTAACCTACGCGTCGTTTTTGAAGCTATTCCAGGAATTTTAAAAGAGCTTCCAAATACGATTTTATTAACCTTGGCAGGAGCCTTTTTTGGTTTATTGCTAGCGCTATTGTTTGCCATTGTCAAAATCAATCGGGTAAAAATCCTCTACCCGATCCAAGCCTTGTTTGTGAGTTTTTTAAGAGGGACACCAATTTTGGTCCAGTTGATGCTGACCTACTATGGAATCCCGCTCCTATTGAAGGCCATTAACCAACAATATGGGACAGCCTTTAATATCAACGATGTGCCAGCCCATTTATTTGTCATTGTAGCCTTTGCCTTCAATGAGGCAGCTTATGCCAGTGAGACCATTCGGGCAGCGATTCTATCTGTTGATGCGGGAGAAATCGAAGCAGCGAAGAGTCTCGGGATGACCAATGCCCAAGTTTATCGTCGAATTATTATTCCAAATGCAGCAGTGGTTGCGACTCCGACCTTGATCAACTCTTTGATTGGTTTGACCAAGGGGACTTCTTTGGCCTTTTATGCAGGAGTTTTGGAAATCTTTGCCCAAGCCAAGATTATGTCGGGGAATGACAGTCGCTATTTCGAGCGCTTTATCTCTGTTTCATTGATCTACTGGGCCATTAATATTTTGATTGAACAATTGGGACGTTGGATCGAACAGGTACTCTCTATCAAAGATCCAAAAATTGTTACCCAAACCTTGCAAGAGGAGGAACGAGCAGCATGATTCGGATTTCACAATTATCAAAATCTTTTTCCGGTCAAGTGGTCCTAGACCATCTCGATTTGGAAGTTCAAAAAGGGGAAGTTGTTGCCTTGATCGGTTCTTCTGGAGCTGGGAAATCAACCTTCTTGAAAAGCTTGAACTATCTGGAAGCTCCGGATAGTGGCAGCATTGAGATCAATGGGGAAAAGGTAGACTTTGAAAACATCAGCAAGGACGAGATCCTGACCCTTCGAAGAAAGCTAGCTATGGTCTTTCAACAGTTTAATCTTTTCAGCCGCAAGACAGGCTTGGACAACGTCAAGGAAGGACTAATCGTCGTCAAAGGCTTATCCGACCAGGAAGCGACCAAGATTGCCAAAGAAGAACTCGCAAAAGTCGGTCTGTCGGACCGCGAAACCCATTATCCTCGTCATTTGTCCGGAGGGCAGAAGCAACGGGTAGCCTTGGCGCGAGCCCTAGCCATGAAGCCGGAAGTCCTCTTGTTGGATGAGCCAACTTCAGCCCTCGATCCGGAATTGGTCGGAGAGGTAGAAAAAGCCATCGCAGCAGCAGCTCAGGCAGGTCAAACCATGATTTTGGTTAGCCATGATATGAGCTTTGTTTCCCAGGTGGCAGACAAGGTCTTGTTCCTCGATAAGGGGAAAATTATTGAATCTGGCACTCCAGAAGAAATCATGAAATCTCCTAAAGAAGAGCGTACAAAAGAATTCTTTGCTAGTTACAAACGAACATTTGTTTGATATAATATATAAGAGCTCGAGTCTGGAACGCGATGTTTCAGACTCGGATTTTTCTTTGAGTAGGTGCCTCAGGAAAAGAGGATTATATGTAGTTCATTTTTCCGCATAGATAGAAGTTTCAAGTTGATTTAATAGTGAACGAAACGAATCGGCATCTCGTCCCCTCATTCCAATCTTGGATACTAAGGAGATCTTATGTTAAACCAATTGCTATCTCTCTATATCGAGAGCCTAATCATCACTTCAATTGGGGTGTTGGTTGCTTCAGCTATTTGGATAGGCTTGCGAGCAGCTCGTAAGACGGATAAAACAGCTAAGGAACGCCAGTTACACCTCTATGATATTTTATTAATTGATATTATGACAATTCCAGTCCTCACCTTTGCAGTCATTGGAGTTCTGTTTATTCTTCGAGCAAGATAATTGCAAAATGGTTCAATTGGAGTTAGAATCAAGATAGTTACAACAAAAGGAGAAGCTTATGTATGATACACTGATTATCGGTGCAGGACCTGCGGGTATGACTGCAGCCTTGTATGCAGCCCGTAGCAATCTAAAGGTTGCCTTGTTAGAAGCTGGAATTCCTGGCGGACAGATGAACAATACATCCGATATCGAGAATTATCCAGGCTATGCCAATATCAGTGGACCTGAATTGGCTGAAAAAATGTTCGAGCCACTAGAAGCCCTAGGTGTGGAACACTTGTTCGGTAGAGCCGAAAATATTGTGGATCAAGGAAGCTACAAGGAAATTACGACAGATGATGGCCTCCTTCAAGCCAAGACCGTTATTATTGCGACTGGTTCTAACCATCGCTTGTTGGGAGTTCCAGGTGAAGAAGAATTAAATAGTCGTGGGGTTTCTTATTGCGCCGTCTGTGATGGTGCCTTCTTCCGGGATGAAGACCTCATGGTTGTTGGTGGAGGAGACTCTGCGGTTGAAGAGGCAATCTTCCTGACTCAGTTTGCTAAGTCTGTTACCATTGTTCATCGACGCGATGCCCTACGTGCCCAAAAAGTTCTTCAAGACCGAGCTTTTGCCAATGAAAAGATTCACTTTGCTTGGAATACAGTGGTTGAAGAGATCAAAGGGGACAACCGTGTGACCAGTCTGGTCTTAAAAGATGTTCAAACAGGTGAGGTTCGCGAGCAAGCAGCTGGTGGTGTCTTTATCTATGTGGGCTTGGATCCTGTTAGTGACTTTGCCAAAGACCTCGGTATTCTAGACGACCAAGGTTGGGTGATCACGGATGATCACATGAAGACCTCCGTGCCGGGTGTCTTTGCGGTTGGAGATGTCCGCCAAAAAGATCTTCGTCAGGTCACCACAGCTGTTGGGGATGGCGCTGTCGCCGGTCAAGAAGCTTATAAATATATTACTGAACACGAAGAATAAGAGAGAAGAAAGGGATGTTCGTCTGATGGAAAGAGGCGAAGATCCCTTCTTTTTTACGATAAAAAATGAGGCTCAGCCCGGATTAAAGTCATGTGGTCCTGCTTAAAATGTGCTATAATGTGTTTAAAATTATTTTGGACTGTGCCAGTTGACAGAGCGTGACTGGTGCCATGACGTAAGAAAAAAGAAGAGGGATCAAACATGTACCCAGATGATAGTTTAACTCTCCATACGGATTTGTACCAAATCAATATGATGCAGGTTTACTTTGAGCAAGGCATCCACAATAAAAAGGCGGTCTTCGAAGCCTATTTCCGCCAGCAACCCTTTAAAAATGGCTATGCCGTCTTTGCAGGTCTTGAGCGCATTGTCAACTATTTGAAGAATCTACGTTTTTCAGAGTCGGATATTGCCTACTTAGAATCCTTGGGCTACGAAGGAGCCTTCCTGGATTACTTGAAAAATTTTAAAATGGAATTGACTGTTCGTTCTGCCAAAGAAGGGGACCTAGTCTTTGCCAATGAGCCGATTGTCCAAGTAGAAGGACCGCTTGCCCAGTGTCAGTTGGTCGAAACGGCCCTCCTCAATATTGTCAATTTCCAAACCTTGATTGCCACAAAAGCCGCTCGGATTAAGGCTGTGATCGAAGACGAACCTTTGATGGAGTTCGGGACTCGTAGAGCACAAGAAATGGATGCAGCTATTTGGGGAACCCGTGCAGCCGTTATTGGGGGCGCTAACGGGACCAGTAACGTACGTGCAGGAAAACTCTTTGACATCCCTGTCCTTGGGACCCATGCCCATGCCTTGGTGCAGGTCTATGGCGATGATTATAAAGCCTTCAAGGCATATGCTGAGACCCATCGCAACTGTGTCTTCCTGGTGGATACCTATGATACGTTACGCATCGGAGTTCCAGCTGCGATTCAGGTGGCGCGTGAGATGGGCGATCGTATCAACTTCCTAGGAGTGCGGATTGACTCTGGAGATATTGCCTACATCTCGAAAAAGGTTCGCCAGCAGTTGGATGAAGCTGGTTTCACAGAAGCGAAGATCTATGCTTCAAATGATTTGGATGAGAACACCATCCTCAACTTGAAGATGCAAAAGGCTAAGATTGATGTCTGGGGTGTCGGAACCAAGTTGATCACAGCCTATGACCAACCAGCCCTCGGAGCAGTCTATAAGATTGTTGCTATCGAAGACGAAAATGGTCAAATGCGAAATACCATCAAGCTGTCTAACAATGCTGAAAAAGTTTCAACCCCAGGGAAGAAGCAAGTTTGGCGTATTACCAGTCGGGAAAAAGGCAAATCTGAAGGGGATTACATCACTTACGATGGAGTAGATGTCAATGAACTGACAGAAATCAAGATGTTCCATCCGACCTATACCTATATCAAGAAGACGGTTCGTGATTTTGATGCTATCCCGCTTTTGGTCGATATTTTCAAAGATGGGAAACTAGTCTACGAATTGCCAACCTTGATGGATATCCAAGCCTATGCTCGGAAGGAATTTGACAAGCTCTGGGACGAATACAAACGTGTCCTCAATCCACAACATTACCCAGTGGACTTGGCCAAGGATGTATGGCAAGATAAGATGGACCTCATCGATCAGATGCGTCAGAAAGCCTTGGGAGGTGAAGAAGAATGAGCCTACAAGAAGACATTATTGCCCAATTAGGGGTCAAGCCAGTCATTGATCCTCAAGAAGAGATTCGCCGGTCCATTGATTTTTTGAAGGACTACCTGCAAAAACATCCTTTTCTAAAGACCTTTGTCTTAGGAATTTCGGGAGGACAGGACTCGACCCTAGCAGGTCGCTTGGCTCAATTAGCCATGGAGGAAATGCGGGCAGAGACTGGAGATGCTAGTTATCAGTTTGTTGCTGTCCGCTTGCCCTACGGTGTCCAAGCAGATGAAGCAGATGCCCAAAAGGCCTTGGCCTTCATCCAGCCAGACGTCAGCCTGGTCGTGAACATCAAGGAATCGGTCGATGCCATGGAGCGTGCTGTCGAAGCGACAGGAACGGATGTCTCAGACTTCAATAAGGGCAATATCAAGGCACGGAGTCGGATGATTGCTCAGTATGCTTTAGCGGGTGCCTATAGCGGAGCCGTCATTGGGACGGACCATGCAGCCGAAAACATCACTGGATTCTTTACCAAGTTTGGAGACGGTGGAGCCGATATTCTGCCTCTCTACCGCCTTAACAAGCGCCAAGGCAAGCAGTTGCTTCAGGCGCTGGGAGCTGATCCTGCCTTGTATGAAAAGGTACCGATTGCGGATTTGGAAGAGGAGAAGCCAGGTATCGCTGACGAAGTAGCTCTTGGGGTGACCTATGCAGAAATTGATGACTACCTAGAAGGAAAATCAGTTAGCCCGGAAGCTCAAGCAACTATTGAAAACTGGTGGCACAAAGGCCAACACAAACGTCATCTACCGATTACGGTATTTGATACCTTCTGGCGTTGATAGGAAAGAAAAGTCGGTTGAGCCGACTTTTTTAAAACAGGATAGGAGGAAAGATGATGAGGAATTTAGGTTCTATTGAACTGAGGACCAACCGTCTATTATTAAGACGCTTTGTTGTAGAGGATGCAAAGGCAATGTTTGAAAATTGGGCGTCTGATACAGATAATCTTAAATATGTGACTTGGGATCCCCATCCAAATCCTCAAGTGACTCAAGCTTCGATCGAAAGATGGCTCCTTCATTACCAAGAGGAAAATACTTACAAATGGGCGATTTGTAAGAAAGATGATCCCGCACAAGTGATAGGCGATATCAGTGTCGTTTCTCAGGATCCACAAAAAAAACTATGTGAAGTCGGCTATATTCTAGGGAAGAATTTCTGGGGGCAAGGTCTGATGACAGAAGCCTTCCAGGCTGTTTTACACTTTTTGTTGGTAGAGGTGGGAGTCAAGGAAGTTCAGGCCAAGTATGTCAGTTTGAACCCTGCTTCGGGACGGGTAATGGCAAAAGCTGGAATGCAATATCTTGAAACTCTCCCAGATGCTGTTGCCAGAAAAGGCTATGTCGGAGATCAAATAATCTACACTATCCATTCTTCTGACCTTTAAAACAATTTTCACTTGAAGATTTTAGCCAATGGTCTATAATGGTAAGTAGCTTTACAAAGGAGAATTTTATGTCAGAATTAACACAAGAATTTACAGATCAACTCTATGCGAATTACCAAGCAAATGTGAAATTTGCGGCTCTCGAAAATGCCATCACCCACAATGGGATTCATGCAGCTTTAGAGACACGCAAAAGTGCAGTAGAAAACACCCCCGTCTTTTCTCTTGATTTGACCAAGGACAAGGTGACGGACCAGAAAGCTTCTGGTCGTTGCTGGATGTTTGCGGCTCTGAATACCTTCCGTCATAAAATGATTGCAAGCTTCCAATTAGAGGATTTTGAGTTGTCTCAAGCTCATACCTTCTTCTGGGACAAGTATGAAAAATCAAACTGGTTCTTGGAACAAATCATTGCGACAGCGGACCAGAACTTGACCAGTCGCAAGGTGGCCTTCCTCCTTCAAACCCCTCAACAAGATGGTGGTCAATGGGATATGGTCGTTTCCCTTTTTGAAAAATATGGGGTCGTACCCAAGTCTGTCTATCCAGAATCCATCTCATCTAGCAATAGCCGAGAGCTCAATACCTACTTAAACAAATTGTTGCGTCAAGATGCGCAGATCCTGCGCGAATTGCTTGCGACTGGAGCAGATCGAGCAATGGTTCAAAGCAAGAAAGAAGAGCTCCTGCAAGAAATCTTTAATTTCTTAGCTATGTCACTGGGCTTGCCCCCTCGTACATTTAGTTTCTCTTATCGCGATAAGGACAATAACTTCCATACAGAGTCTGGCTTGACACCTCAAAGCTTTTACAAAAAATATGTGGATCTTCAGTTGGAGGACTATGTTTCTGTTATCAATGCGCCTACGGCAGACAAGCCTTATGGTCAGTCCTATACGGTTGAGATGCTGGGGAATGTGGTCGGTAGCCGTGAAGTCCGCTACCTCAACGTTCCGATGGAGCGCTTGAAAGAATTGGCCATTGCTCAAATGAAGGCTGGGGAAACTGTTTGGTTTGGATCGGATGTCGGCCAAGTTAGCAACCGGAAAGCTGGAATCCTTGCGACAGATGTCTATGATTTTGAAGCGGGAATGGATATCCAGTTGACTCAAGATAAGGCAGGGCGTTTGGATTATGCGGAAAGTCTCATGACCCATGCCATGGTCTTGACTGGTGTAGATCTGGACGAAGCTGGACGTCCTCTCAAATGGAAGGTTGAGAATTCTTGGGGAGATAAAGTCGGAACAGATGGCTACTTTGTTGCTTCTGACGCCTGGATGGACGAATACACCTACCAAATCGTCGTTCGTAAGGAACTGTTGACAGCGGAAGAATTGGCTGCTTATGAGGCAGAGCCAATCGTCTTGGCTCCATGGGATCCGATGGGGGCTTTGGCTTCTAAGTAAGTTGAATTGAAAAGCACGATTGTTGATTAACAATCGTGCTTTTGTTTGGACTTAAATTATCTGACTAGCGATTTTGTTCATTTTCTTTGGCAGAAGGTTCAGTGTGTTCAGAATTCTCTTCTGAGTTAGATGAACTAGAACTTGAACTATCTTCTGTTGCTTCAATATCTTGACTGACGGGACCTGGCTCATAATAGTAATTGTAGTTATTCTTACCATTATTGAGATATAGGTAAGAACCGCTACGGTATACACCACTTGGTTGGGTCCAATCAGTGCTACCTGATCCGTTTTGCTCATACAAATACAACATCATTTGTTTGTAGACATCTGTTGCGACTTTGATTCCATCATCCAGTACGGGAGTCAAGCGATTGGTGTACCCTGTCCAAACAGCCATAGAATATTGAGTGGTGTAACCCACAAACAATTCATCTGGTGTCACAATGCTTGAGTAACTGTAGTCTTTGGTTAGTTTCTTCAATTCATTGTCTGAATAGTTAGAGGTACCTGTTTTACCGGCATGATAAAGACCGGAGATATAAGCGTTGTATCCTGTACCAGCTGTGATAACAGATTTCAACATATCAGTCATCATGTAAGCGGTGGTCTCTTTCATCACCCTTGTTCCAGAAGTGTCAAAGTTCCTAGTTGTACCATCGCTAAATACAACTCGATTTACATATTGAGGTTTATAATAGGTTCCACCATTAGCGAAGGTTGCATAAGCAGCAGCCATTTTCTCGCTACTAGCCCCGTATTTGCTGCTAGAGTCGCTGGTGTTACTTGAGATAGCATTAGCATACACCATTTTTGGATATTCAATACCCATGTTGCTTAAGAATTTTTGAGCTTTCTTTAAACCAACTTTTTCAAGAGCTCGTACAGCAGGGACGTTACGGGACTGTTGAAGAGCATAGACCATACTGATGTGGCCATAATACTGTCTATCCCAGTTATAGATTTGCGTATTTGTACCAGGGAAGTTGTATGGTGTATCAGGAATAGTTACTGCGGTTGAGCTGTATTCTTCATTATCGATTGCAGGAGCGTAATCTGAGATAGGCTTCATCGTAGAACCCCAATCTCGGTTCGTTTCTACAGCTTGGTTGGTACCGAAGGATACATTAGATGATTGATGACGAGATCCCAACTGAGCAATGACTTTTCCGTTTGTCACATCAACGATAGTAGAAGCAACTTGCAACTCATTATCTGGATAATTGACATATTCGTCAGAGTTGTAAATATCCCACAGGCGTTTTTGAGCTGCGGTATCGACGTTGGTGTATACATCCATACCAGTTGTCAAGACATTGTAGCCTGTCTCTTCTTCGACTTGTTGGATGACTTCTTTGAGGTAGTTATCCATATAAGCAGGATAGTTGCTTGAGCTGGTTAGACTTTGTAAACCATCTGTAACAGGTGTATTGACGGCACTTTCATACTGTTCGTTAGAGATAGACTTCATATCTAACATTTCTTTGAGAACCAGATTACGGCGTTGGAGAGCAGCTTCCGGATGAGTGTATGGGTCGTATTGGTTCGGTGCCTGAGGCATTCCGGCCAATAGGGCTAATTGTGGGAGAGAAAGCTCCTTCAAATCTTTGGCATAATAACTACGAGCAGCTGTCTGCATTCCGTAGTTTCCGTTAGACATATAAACTTTGTTGATGTAGTAGGTCAAAATCTCTTGTTTGGTTGCTTTTTGTTCTAATTGAGTAGCAAGCCAAGCTTCTTGAATTTTTCGTGACAGGGTTTGATCGGACGAAGAAGTAGAGAAGTAAGTGAGCTTGATTAACTGCTGTGTGAGAGTGGATCCCCCTTGGCGACCTCCTCGGAGGTTATTGAAGAAGGCTCCTCCAATACGAATAAAGTCTAGACCTCTATGGTTAAAATAACGGTGGTCTTCAATTGCCACAATCGCATTCACCAAGTCTGTTGGGATTTCACTGGTCTTCACATTAATTCGTTTTTCAGCACCCAAATCTGCAATCAGATTGTTTTGATTATCATAGATTTTACTTGATGTCGTTGCGACGAGGTCTTTCTCAGAAAGAGTCGGTGCTTTTGCGGCATAGTATCCAAATACCAATCCACCCAGAATAAGTAAAAGGAAAAATAAGGAAATAGCCGCAATCGCTGCATATTTTAACCACTGGATAACTGTTTGTTTGTTCATTTAATTACCGCCTAGTAGATTCTGTTCGATAATATCGAGATAAGGGACGCTTGGAAGGCGATCTGTCTCGATACGAAAACCATTTTTCTGTATAAAGGTCAATGGCATAGATTTACTGCCGTGATCGATGTTGTAAAAGTCGATTAAGGAAGGAGCGGGCAGTAGATAGGTCTCATTGAGCTTTGCAAAATGCAAGAGCACGAAACAAATTCCTCCCTGTTGGACGACCGCTGCCATGTGATCAATCTGGTGCTGGTGAAAGTTTTTCATCGGCATGGATTGTTTTTGCTGGGTCTCTTTTGCTTCAAAATCAATGTAGTGTCCTTTATAAACACCAGAATAGTCTGTGGTAGACGCCTGGCGAAAATAAGCTTCCACAATCTTTGCCCGACTGCGATGAGGATAGTCCACCTTTACAATCTGGATGGGTGTCGGCTTTTTATGAATCACCGCTAGCCCTTTAGAAAGGTAGTACTGATTGCTCTCATTAATCATTTTTTCAAATGTCATCCCCCGATTGGCAAAGTTTACACTTTGCTTCCTCTGGATGGGCGAAGAAGATTTCTTGCTAAGTTTGTGAGGATAGTTGACCATAATTCTCCTTATTGGTACAATTACATCACTCTATTATATCACAAAATGAAGAAGGGAGGGGAAATAATGAATAGTTTACTGATTACAGGTTACAAGGCATTTGAATTGGGAATTCTGACAGCAAAGGACCCTAGACTTCCCATTATTAAAGAGGCAATTCGCAGGGATTTAGTCCGTTTTTTGGAAGAGGGCGTCAAGTGGCTGATTTTTACGGGTAATCTAGGTTTTGAATCCTGGGCCTTAGAGGTTGCCCAGGAATTAAAAAAAGAATACGAGATACAGCTGGCCACGATTTTTATGTTTGAAAACCAAGGAGAGAACTGGAATGAGGCCAATCAAGAACTCCTTAGTCGCTTTAAACAGGCTGATTTTGTCAAGTATGCCTATCCCTCTTATAGCCAGCCAGGCCAATTTAAAGAATACAATACTTTTTTATTAGAAAATACAGATGGTGCTTATTTATTTTACGACCCAGAACATGAAACAAATCTCAAATATCTTTACAAAATGATGCTAGAAATGGATCAGTATCATGTAAAAAGATTAAACTTTGATGACTTAAATGAAGTAGCGGAAAAAATTTGCGAAAAATAAGTGATTTACCTTGATTTTTTCTCCTCATTTTTTATATAATGATTATGATTAACTAGAACGGAGAGAATGATGGCAAGTATTATTTTTACTGCGAAAGATATTTTTGATCAAGATTTCAAAAAAGAAGTTCGTGGATATAGTAAAGTTGAGGTAAATGAGTTTTTGGATGATGTCATCAAAGACTATGAAACCTATGCTGCCTTAGTGAAGGAATTGAAAGAAGAAAATGCTCGGCTCCGTGAAGAATTAGCGAAGAAAACGAACCAAGCAACTCCGAGTCCATCAGTTCCTGAATCTGCTCCAAAGCATGAGTTTCCTCAGGTCACTACTACGACAAACTTCGATATTTTGAAACGCTTAAATCGTCTTGAAAAAGAAGTCTTCGGGAAACAAGTCGTAGATCGTGATTTTTAAGACATAAAAGATGAATCGTGCAATTTTTGGATAATCGCGTGAGAGCTTTCTCTCATGAGGAAAGTCCATGCTAGCACAGGCTGTGATGCCTGTAGTGTTTGTGCTAGGTGAATCCATAAGCCTAGGGACTTGATCTTCAAGTTACGGCGAGCGAACGGGCTAAGTCTTAGGATAAGTTCTATTAGCTCTGAAAGTGCCACAGTGACGTAGTTTTTAGGGAAACCTAAAAAGTGGAACGCGGTAAACCCCTCAAGCTAGCAACCCAAACTTTGGTCGGGGCATGGGATGCATGGAAACGAACATAGCATTCTGACTGGAAACAGTAGACAGATGATTATCGAAGGAAATGGTACCTAGTCATTTCTGGAACAAAACATGGCTTATAGAAAATTGCATATAGGTGGTGAGGGGGAGAGAAATCTCAACCTCCTTTTTTAAACAATGAGGAACAAATGAAAAAACAATTTGAATTAATTGCGACAGCTGCTGCTGGATTAGAAGCAGTGGTTGGGCGTGAATTGCGAGAGCTCGGCTACGATTGCCAAGTGGAAAATGGACGAGTCCGTTTCAAAGGCGATGTTCGTGCAATCATCGAAACCAATCTTTGGTTGCGTGCTGCTGACCGAATCAAGATCGTAGTAGGATCCTTTCCTGCCCGCACCTTTGAAGAACTTTTTCAAGGAGTTTTTGCCTTGGATTGGGACCAATACCTCCCTTTAGGAGCGCGTTTCCCCATCTCCAAAGCAAAATGTGTCAAATCCAAACTGCATAACGAACCGAGTGTACAAGCGATTTCAAAAAAGGCAGTTGTCAAAAAGTTGCAAAAGCACTATGCTCGTCCGGAAGGCGTTCCATTGATTGAAAATGGAGCAGAATTTAAAATTGAAGTTTCCATCTTGAAGGACCAAGCGACTATTCTAATCGATACCACTGGTAGCAGCCTCTTCAAACGTGGTTATCGGACGGAAAAAGGGGGCGCACCCATTAAGGAAAATATGGCGGCAGCCATTCTTAAACTTTCCAATTGGTATCCAGATAAGCCCTTGGTTGATCCGACTTGTGGATCAGGGACCTTCTGTATCGAAGCAGCGATGATAGCTCGCCAGATAGCACCGGGCTTGAGACGGACTTTCTCGTTTGAAGAGTGGAATTGGATCGACAATCGTCTGATTCAAGAAGTTCGCACAGAGGCTAGTAAAAAAATCAATCGGGACCTTGTCCTAGACATCATGGGAACCGATATTGATGCGCGGATGGTTGAGATTGCCAAAGAAAATGCTCAAAAAGCGGGTGTTGCGAGCGACATCACCTTTAAGCAAATGCGGGTGCAAGATCTGCGCTCGGAGAAGATTAATGGGGTCATTATCTCCAATCCACCGTATGGTGAACGCTTATCCGATGATGCAGGGGTGACAAAATTGTACGCTGAAATGGGAGAGGTCTTTGAGCCCTTGAAGACTTGGAGCAAATTTATCCTGACCAGCGATGAAAACTTTGAAAAGAAGTTTGGGCGACAAGCGGATAAAAAAAGAAAATTATATAACGGAACCTTAAAGGTTGACTTGTATCAGTTCTTTGGGGAGCGGGTACGTCGACAAGCGACTAGTGAGAAAGGAAACATATGACAAAAGAAGATAAACAGCAGTTGGGCCAAGAGGCAGAGTCAGTTCTTGATTTTAAGGACGCCAAAGAGATGACGATTGGCCAAGCAAACCGCAAAGCTGAAGAAATCGAAGCAGGGGTCAAGGAAACAGATAATGTCCTCGATAAATACATCAAACAGCACCGTGACGAAATCGAAGCTCACAAGTTTGATACCATCGTCATGCAAAAGGAAATGTTGGCTGAGGCAGAGGAAGCAGCCACTGTGGATGAGGCGGACCCGATTCCAAACGAAGAGCCAGTGAAAGAAGCAACACCGGCTGAAGCAGGTCAAAAAGAAGGTGCGTCTACTCGCATTCCGGATCCAATTCCTGCGGAACGTCCGGCAAAAATTAAATTTGGTCCAGAGCCAACAGAACCATATGTGGATGAAGAAATTGAGATTCCTGAAGAACCGAAAAAAAGCCGGGTCAAACCAATTTTATTTTCAGCTTTAGCTCTGACAGCAGTTGCTACGGCTAGTTGGTTGTCTTATCAATGGATACGTAACCAGTCTAAAGGGGAAACGACAGTCGTCTCTTCTACTAGCTCATCTAGCAAGAAGTCCTCTAGTTCTTCTGCCTCAACGAGTGCGAATTCAGAGACGTTGCTGAAGGATTTTAACGATCAGTATGCAGCTTTCTTTACAGATGACACGCAGACGAAGCTGAAAAATGATTCTTTTGGTAATTTGGAAAAACTAAAAGCCAGTTTAGAAAAATTGAAAGACACCAAAGAATACGATGCGGCCAAAAGTAAATACGATGAATTGGTGAAGCAGGTTTCTGCTATTCAAACAGTAAACTCTCAGTTTACCAGCCCAGTTATTAAGGATGGGGCCATTGATACCAAGGCGCAGGTAAAGAGTGATGCAGTCTTTTCAGATGCGTCAACAGCTAATACACAGTTGAACCAATTGTTGAAGGATGCTGCAGCTCAAGGACGTTCACAACAAGTTGCCACTCCAGCACCTGTGACAGATGGTGGAGGCAGTGCTACCGGCGGAAGTGCAGCTTCTTCTGGAACGGTTACCAGTCCATCTCCTACTCCAGCCCCGGCTACTGAAGGCAACACGACAGGCGGAGTGAACCCAGGCTATTCTGGCTTCGGTCTTCAAAGTACTGGTGTGCCACTTCAACGAAACTTGAGCCGGGTGCCATACAATCAGGCGGCACTAGACGATGTAAACAATCCTGCATGGACCTTTAACCCTGGTATCTTGGAGAAGATTCTGAAGATTGCTCGGGAACGTGGCCATATCGTTGGAGATCAATACATCTTGGAGCGCGTGAATATCATCAATGGCAATGGTTATTATAACCTCTTTAAGCCAGATGGAACTTATTTATTTAGTATCAATGCTAAAACAGGCTACTTTGTCGGAAACGGGAAAGGTCATTCCGATGCATTGGATTATTAAGAATTAAAAAAGACTTCTCTTTGAAAGAGAAGTCTTTTGTTTTTTATACGATATGGCGTGTGAATGGATCGTCAGAAATACCTTGTTCGAGAATCAATTTGCACCACTCTTTGGCAGAAAAGAGGCTGTGATCTTTATAGTTTCCGCAAGATTCAATCGTCGTTCCTGGCACGTCTTCCCAGCTTGTCGCTTCAGCAATTTCCTCTAAAGAAGATTTAATCACTTGTGCAATGGTTTTTGGATCGTGCTGACCCCACATAATCATATGAAATCCAGTACGACACCCAAATGGGGAACAATCGATCATCCCATCAATGCGCTTACGGATCAACATAGCTAATAGGTGCTCAATCGTATGTAAACCAGCAGTCGGGATAGAGTCTTCATTTGGTTGAACCAAGCGGATATCATAGTTTGAGATAACATCTCCTTTTGGTCCAGTTTCCTCTCCGATTAGGCGGACGTAAGGGGCTTTTACAGCAGTGTGGTCTAGTTCAAAACTTTCCACAATAACTTCTTTCGTCATGTATCTTCCTCAATTCCTTTTTTCTTGATTATAGCACAATTGGCGCTGGAAGAAAACACAAGAGAAGAGAGTGGCAAGTAGCCGTTGAAATAGGATTCAGAAGCTTGTTTTTAAGGTGTTTCCCCGTTAGAATCAAGGGAAAGAAGCATTAGAATGATAGCAGAAATAGATTAGTTTTCGCTAGAAAATTTGTTTGTTAATTTTGTAAAAATATGATAAAATAATAAAGAATTTTTTAATTCAACTATTCATTAGATTAGGGGTAAAAACATGGAATTTGGAATTGCAATTGTTTTTGCCGCAATCATTGGTTTAGTCATTGGATATGTAGGGATCTCAGTCAAGATGAAATCATCGAAAGAGGCTGCAGAACTTACTCTTTTAAATGCTGAACAAGAAGCAACGAATTTACGTGGACAGGCAGAGCGCGAAGCTGATTTGATTTTGAAAGAAGCTAAGCACGAGTCTAGTTCACTTAAAAAAGAAGCACTTTTGGAGGCAAAGGAAGAAGCCAGAAAATATCGAGAAGAAGTCGATGCTGAGTTTAAATCAGAGCGTCAAGAATTAAAACAATTAGAAACCCGCTTAGCGGAACGTTCGAATAATCTTGATCGCAAAGATGACAATCTTACGAGCAAAGAGCAAGCTCTTGAACAAAAAGAGCAAAGTCTTTCAGATAGAACTAAACACATTGATGCGCGTGAAGAACAATTACATGAGCTAGAAAAGAAGAAAGAAGAAGAATTAGAAAAAATTGCTTCTCTGACTCAATCGGAAGCACGTGATATTATCTTAACGCAAACAGAAGAACGACTTTCCAAAGAGATTGCGACTCGAATTCGAGAAGCAGAAGTGGAAGTGAAAGAACGTTCAGATAAAGTTGCAAAAGATATCCTGGTTCAAGCCATGCAACGGATGGCTGGGGATTTTGTGGCAGAACAGACCAACTCAACGGTTCATTTACCAGATGATGGAATGAAGGGCCGGATTATTGGTCGCGAAGGTCGAAATATCCGAACCTTCGAAAGCTTGACAGGTGTGGATGTGATTATTGATGACACTCCAGAAGTAGTCACCCTGTCTGCATTTGATCCGATTCGTCGGGAAATCGCACGAATGACCATGGAAAGTCTCTTGAAAGATGGTCGCATCCATCCAGCTCGGATTGAAGAGTTAGTAGAGAAGAACCGTTTGGAAATTGACCAACGGATTCGTGAATATGGTGAAGCAGCAGCCTATGAAATTGGCGCACCAAATCTACATCCTGATTTGATGAAGATTATGGGACGCTTGCAATTCAGAACTTCTTATGGACAGAACGTCTTGCGTCACTCCATTGAGGTTGCTAAGTTATCTGGTATTATTGCTAGTGAGCTTGGTGAAAATGCTACCTTGGCTCGTCGAGCTGGTTTCCTTCATGATATTGGTAAAGCCATCGACCGTGAGGTAGAAGGCAGCCACGTAGAAATTGGTACTGAATTAGCTCGTAAATACAAAGAGCATCCAGTTGTTGTCAATACGATTGCTAGTCACCATGGTGATGTTGAACCAGAAAGTGTCATCGCAGTTATTGTTGCAGCAGCAGATGCCTTGAGTGCAGCGCGTCCAGGTGCCCGGAGCGAGTCTCTTGAAAGCTACATCAAACGCCTGCAAGATCTTGAAGAAATTGCAAATGGCTTTGAGGGAGTTAAGACCAGCTTTGCCTTGCAAGCAGGTCGTGAAATTCGAATTATGGTCAGCCCTGAAGAAGTCAAGGATGATAAGTTGACCATCTTGGCTCATGATATCCGTGAGAAGATTGAGTCCAACTTGGAGTACCCTGGTAACATCAAGGTAACCGTTATTCGTGAATTACGTGCCATTGATTATGCAAAATAGAGCTTGTTAAAAGCCATATATAAAAAGATAGTCAGCGAAGGTGGAACAACCTTAGTTGGCTATTTTTTGTGAGTCGTGTTAAAAATGGGATAGCACAGATGAGATGGTTCATTGGTAGAGAAGTGGTTAGGGCCTTGCCTCTAGGAAAAATCTATTGAAAAATCTTTCTATTTTTGTTACACTAGATAGAAAGACAGCGAAGGAGATAAAATGGCGGATCGAGGATTATTAATCGTTTTCTCAGGGCCCTCAGGTGTTGGGAAAGGAACGGTTAGACGTGAGATTTTTGAAAGCTCAGATAATCAATTTCAATACTCAGTATCGATGACAACGCGTGCACAACGTCCAGGCGAAGTGGACGGAGTAGATTATTTCTTCCGGACACGTGAAGAATTTGAGGAGTTGATTCGTCAAGGTCAAATGCTCGAATATGCTGAATATGTTGGCAATTACTATGGGACTCCCTTGACCTATGTGAACGAAACCCTCGACAAAGGGATCGATGTCTTCCTTGAAATTGAAGTTCAAGGGGCTTTGCAGGTCAAGAAAAAGGTACCAGATGCCGTCTTCATTTTCCTGACTCCTCCGGATTTGGATGAGTTGCAAGATCGTTTGGTTGGACGTGGCACAGACAGTGCTGAAGTCATTGCCCAGCGGATCGAAAAAGCAAAAGAAGAAATTGCCCTCATGCGTGAGTACGATTATGCCATTGTCAACGACCAAGTACCTTTGGCTGCGGAACGTGTCAAACGTGTGATTGAGGCAGAACATTTCCGTGTTGATCGGGTCATTGGTCACTACCAAGAAATGCTTCCCAAAGCCACTCAAGTGGTACGATAATTAGAATAGGAATTAGGTAAAAAGATTATGATGTTAAAACCATCTATTGACACATTGTTGGATAAAGTACCGTCAAAATACTCTTTGGTTATTCTTGAAGCCAAACGAGCTCATGAGTTAGAGAGTGGTGCAACTCCTACTCAAGAATTTCAATCAGTAAAATCTACCTTGCGTGCCTTGGAAGAGATTGAATCAGGAAATGTGGTGATTCACCCAGATCCAGAAGCTAAGCGTGAAGCGGTTCGTCGTCGAATCGAAGCAGAACGCTTGCGTAAAGAAGAAGAAGAGCGTAAAATTAAAGAACAAATCGCGAAAGAAAAAGAAGATGGTGAAAAAATTTAAGGTTGGGTTCGCTCAATCTTATTTTTTGCTATTTAGCGCTAGGACAGGAAGGAGGTGGAAGCATGCTAGCACAAGTCATCGTTGATGTTCCCTTGATGCAAACAGACAAGCCCTATAGTTACCAGGTACCAGAAGAGTTTTCTCCTTTCTTGGAAAAAGGAATGCGGGTCCATGTTCCCTTTGGGAAGGGCAATCGGCTCATTCAAGGGATTGTGGTTGGCCTTGAAGAGACCACTCTAGCAGTTAAAGACCAAGAATTGAAAAGTATTGTAGAGGTTTTAGACTATCAACCGGTTCTAGGAGAAGAGCAATTTTGGTTGGCAGATCAGTTGCGAAAGACGGTTTTTGCCTACAAGATCACCCTCTTGAAAGTCATGCTACCGAGTGTTTTGAATTCTTCCTATGACAAAATTCTCCATCCGACAGAACTGCTATCGCCAGAGGATCGAGAAGATATTTTTGGAACAGCGACTAGCTTGGCCTTTTCTTCTTTGGATATTGATGCTCAAGCACGAATGATGCGACTGACTCGTAAGGGAGAGCTGGAAGTAGAATACCAAGCAGTGGATCGTAAACATATCAAAACAGAAAAATGGTATCGAGTAAATCATCACCTACTTGAAAATTTGGAAATCGCCAAGAATGCCAAAAAGCGCTTGGCCCTGCGTGAGTTTGTCCAAAGTCAAGAAGTGGATGCGCCTTTGAGTGATTTATTGGCGGAATTCTCTCGTCCAGTGGTGAACTATTTCATCGGCCAGGGTGCCTTGCTTATTTTTGAAAAAGAAGTCAATCGTGCAGCTGCTTACTTTAAAGACAAAGAGTCGACAGAGGCCTTGGTTTTAAATGCTGAACAAGAACGAGCCGTTCAAGCGGTAACTCGTCAAATCGGGCAGGAATCCAAACCCTTCTTGCTAGAAGGAGTGACAGGAAGTGGGAAGACGGAGGTTTATCTCCAAATCATCCAAGAGGTGCTAGAAAAGGGAAAAACAGCTATTATGTTGGTTCCCGAAATTTCCTTGACGCCTCAAGTGACGGATCGCTTCATTTCTCGCTTTGGGGATCGGGTGGCCATCCTTCATTCAGGTCTATCCAATGGTGAAAAATACGATGAGTGGAGACGTGTTGAACGTGGAGAAGCTCAAGTGGTCGTAGGAGCGCGGTCTGCCATCTTTGCTCCTCTGAAGAACCTAGGGGCTATCATTATCGATGAAGAACATGAGGCTACCTATAAACAAGATAGCAATCCTCGCTACCATGCGCGTGAAGTGGCCTTGCTACGAGCTCAGTACCATCAGGCTGTTTTGGTCTTGGGGTCGGCGACTCCTAGTCTAGAAACACGAGCTCGTGCAGGAAAAGGGGTCTATGAATTTCTTCAATTGACCCAACGGGCTAATCCGCTTGCCCGCATTCCAGAGGTGGAAGTGATCGATTTCAGGGACTATATTGGTCAGCAGGAATCTGGAACTTATACGCCCAAGTTGCTAGAAGCGATAGCAGAACGTCTGCAGCGAAAAGAGCAAGTCGTCCTTATGCTCAATCGCCGGGGTTATTCCAGTTTTGTGATGTGTCGGGAGTGTGGTCAGGTAGATACCTGTCCTAACTGTGATATCTCCTTGACCCTCCACATGGACACTAAGACCATGGACTGCCATTATTGTAATTACCATAAGGCTATCCCAACAGTCTGCCCTAATTGCCAAAGTCGATCGATTCGTTATTACGGGACGGGGACCCAGAAGGCCTACGAAGATCTACAAGAAATTTTCCCCGAGGCTCGTATTCTGCGGATGGACGTTGATACTACTCGGAAAAAAGGGAGTCACGAGGCCTTGTTGGATCAGTTTGGTCAAGGACAAGCGGATATTTTGCTAGGGACCCAGATGATTGCCAAGGGCTTGGATTTCCCCAATGTAACGCTAGTCGGTGTCCTAAATGCTGATACAGCTCTAAATTTGCCTGATTTTCGCTCGTCAGAGCGGACTTTCCAACTGTTAACCCAGGTGGCAGGGCGGGCTGGTCGTGCGGATAAAGAAGGACAGGTTCTGATCCAGACCTATAATCCTCATCATTACGCCATTGAATATGCGAAACGCCAAGATTATGAAGGGTTTTATGCCTATGAAATGAAGGTGCGCCACCAGTTAGGTTATCCACCTTATTATTACACGGTAGGTTTGACCCTTTCTCACAAACAAGAAGAGGTCGTGGTAAAAAAAGCTTATCAGGTGATGGATCTGTTGAAAGCAGGTCTATCGGACCAAGTCCAAATCTTGGGACCAACGCCAAAACCGATTGCGCGCACGCATAATTTATACCATTATCAAATCCTGTTGAAGTACCGGTTCGAAGACCAATTGCCACAGGTTTTAAATCAGATTTTGGACTATACTCAAGAGCGGGAAAATCAAGATCTTCGAGTCAGCATTGACAATGAACCGCAAAGTTTTATGTAGAAGGAGAAAAAATGACAAAAATACTATTTATGGGAACACCTGATTTCTCAGCTACAGTCTTAAAAGGCTTGATTTCTGATGAACGCTATGAAATTCTAGCCGTTGTGACCCAACCAGATCGGGCAGTTGGCCGGAAAAAAGAAATCCGAATGACGCCAGTAAAAGAAGCGGCTTTAGAAGCAGGCTTGCCAATCTATCAGCCGGAGAAACTATCTGGAAGCCCAGAACTAGAAGATTTATTGGCTTTGGGAGCAGACGGGATCGTCACAGCAGCCTTTGGACAGTTTTTGCCAAGTCGTTTGTTAGAGGCGATGAAGTTTTCTGTCAACGTGCACGCTTCTCTTCTTCCAAAATACCGTGGTGGAGCGCCTATTCATTATGCCATCATGAATGGGGATAAAGAAGCTGGTGTGACCATCATGGAAATGGTCAGAGAGATGGATGCTGGAGATATGATTTCTTCTCGCGCCATCCCTATTTTAGAGGAAGACAATGTGGGAACCCTATTTGAGAAATTGGCTCTTGTTGGCCGGGATCTTCTTTTAGAAACTCTGCCAGCTTACCTTGGGGGAGAGCTTAAGCCCCAACCGCAGGATCCCCAACAAGTCACCTTCTCTCCAAATATCAAGCCAGAAGAAGAACGCCTGGATTGGACACGGACCAACCGTGAACTCTTTAACCAAGTTCGAGGCATGTATCCTTGGCCAGTTGCCCATACCCTATGGAAGGGTGAACGCTTTAAGATTTACCAAGCAAAACCGTGTGAAGGTCAAGGAGAACCAGGGGAAATTTTAGCTCTCCATAAAAATGAAATCGTTGTTGCGACGGGTGAGGGAGCCTTGGCCTTGACCCTTGTTCAGCCAGCTGGTAAACCCAAAATGCCTGTCGGAGATTTCTTAAATGGTTTGGGGCGACAACTGCAAGTAGGTGATCAATTTGGTAAATAAGATGCAGACTGCACGAGGGGTGGCCCTATCTACCCTAGGAGAGATTTTCCAGGACGGTGCTTTTTCAAATATCTCCCTCAAAAAAGTCCTGACCAAGGCAACCTTGTCAGATGTGGATAAAAGTCTAGTAACCGAAATAGTCTATGGGACGGTTTCACGCAAACTAACCTTGGAATGGTATCTATCGCACTTTGTCGCTGATCGAGACCAGGTAGATCCCTGGATCTATCATCTTTTATTGATGAGCCTCTATCAGTTCGTCTATCTGGAGAAGATTCCTCCCCATGCTGTTGTCCATGAAGCAGTAGAGCTTGCCAAGCAACGGAAAAAGGGGAGCGAAAAATATGTCAATGCTCTCTTACGGAAAATGCTACGAGAGGAGCTTCCATCAATTGAGCAGATTAAACGAATCAACAAACGACTTTCAATCCGCTATTCTCTTCCGGTTTGGTTGGTGAAAAAGTTGATGGACGAGTATGGTGAACAGCGGGCCATTGCGATTTTTGAGAGTCTCTATGTTCGCAACAAGGCCAGTGTTCGTGTTGTCGATCTGGATAAAAAAGAAGACATCAAGGAGCAATTGCAGGCTTCGGATTCTTTATTGGCTTCAACTGCCCTCGTAAAGGAGAATGGCTATTTTGCGGGCTCTGATTACTTCAAACAAGGGAAATTAACCATTCAAGATGAGACCAGTCAATTGGTCGCTCCGGCTTTAGAGGTCCAACCATCAGACCAGGTCTTGGATGCCTGTGCAGCACCTGGGGGCAAGACCACCCATCTAGCTTCTTATCTAGTTGATGGGCAGGTTACAGCTTTGGACTTGTACGATCATAAGCTCCAATTAATTCAGGAAAATGCGGAACGTCTGGGAGTTGCAGATAAAATCCAGACAAAAAAACTGGATGCCAGCAAGGTGTTTGAAGCTTTTGGAGCGGATGCCTTCGATAAAATCTTGGTAGACGCCCCTTGTTCTGGGATTGGTTTGATCCGCCGTAAGCCAGATATCAAGTACAATAAAGACAATGCTGATTTTGCGTCTCTACAGGCAATTCAATTGGAAATATTGGATGGAGTTTGTCAAAGTGTGCGGAAAGATGGTATAATAGTCTATAGTACATGCACAATTATAGGAGAAGAGAATTTTGATGTGGTTGACCAGTTTTTAGAAACCCATCCAAATTTTGAACTCGTGCCATTAGATCATGAACGAAAAGATATTCTGAAAGATGGCTGTATTTTAATTACACCAGAATTGTATGGAAGCGACGGTTTCTTTATTAGTCGTTTTCGAAGAATATCGTAATCTCAGGAGGATACGGACAGTATGGAAATTTCTATCTTAACCGATGTGGGTCAAAGACGGACAAATAACCAAGACTATGCAAATCAATATAAAAATAAAGCGGGAAAATCCATGGTTTTTCTAGCTGACGGGATGGGGGGGCATCGTGCTGGTAATATTGCTAGCGAGATGGCTGTTACCGATCTCGGCGCTGCTTGGGTAGCGACCGAAATCAGCACCATTAACGAAGTCAGAGAGTGGTTTGCGGAGTATCTGGAAAAAGAAAACCAGCAGATCCATCGCATTGGTCAAGATGAAGAACATAAAGGAATGGGAACAACTCTCGAAGCTGTTGCCGTTATTGATGACCAAGTCTTATTTGCGCATGTAGGGGATTCCCGAATTGGACTCGTGCGTAATGGGGAATACCATCAATTGACCAGTGACCATTCTTTAGTAAACGCCTTGCTCAAGGCAGGACAGATTACGGAAGAAGAGGCAGCTCATCATCCCCAACGCAATATCATCACCCAATCCATTGGACAAAAAGATGAATTGCAGCCGGATTTTGGTATGGTTACGGTTGAAGCGGGAGATTTCATTGTTATCAATAGTGATGGATTAACCAATATGATCTCTGGCGATGAAATCCGTGATATCGTTGTCAGCGATTTATCGATTGAAGAAAAGGCAAAAACCTTGATTCGCTTTGCGAATAATGCTGGCGGTTTGGACAATATTACAGTTGTACTGATTCGCTTTGCTGAGGAGGATATGGCATGATTCAAATCGGCAAAATTTTTGCCGGACGATATAAGATAATCCGCCAAATCGGGCGTGGAGGAATGGCAGATGTCTACCTCGCTCGGGATTTAATCTTAGATGGTGAAGAAGTTGCAGTTAAAGTACTGAGGACCAATTACCAAACAGATCCAATTGCAGTTGCTCGCTTCCAACGAGAGGCCAAAGCGATGGCAGATTTGGATCATCCAAATATCGTTCGGATCACGGATATCGGTGAAGAAGATGGCCAACAATACTTGGCGATGGAATATGTCGCTGGTTTGGACTTGAAACGCTATATCAAAGAAAATGCTCCTCTCTCAAATGAAGAAGCTGTTCGCTTGATGGGGCAAATCCTTCTTGCTATGCGCTTGGCGCACACGCAAGGCATTATTCACCGTGATTTGAAACCTCAAAATGTCCTTTTAACATCGGACGGAAATGCCAAGGTTTCTGACTTTGGGATTGCAGTAGCCTTTGCAGAGACCAGTCTCACCCAGACCAACTCTATGTTGGGTTCGGTTCATTATTTATCACCAGAGCAAGCTAGAGGATCGAAGGCTTCTATTCAAAGTGATATCTATGCAATGGGGATCATTTTCTACGAAATGCTGACGGGTCATATCCCTTATGATGGGGATAGTGCAGTGACCATTGCGCTACAACATTTCCAAAAACCACTTCCGTCCATCATTGAAGAGAACAAAAATGTTCCGCAGGCTTTGGAAAATGTGGTGATTAAGGCCACAGCAAAGAAACTATCCGATCGCTATAAGTCGGTAGCTGAAATGTATGTCGACTTGTCAAGTTGTCTTTCTTATGAACGCCGTAATGAGAAAAAATTAGTCTTTGATGACGCTTCAAAAGCGGATACCAAGACCTTACCAAAGGTGAACGTGGTTCCAAAACCGGCTCCACTTCCAACATCGGAAGCTCGTCCTACAGTTCATGAGGACCGACCAGTGGTTTCAGAGGATCGAACAGCTCCAGTTTCTCCAAAAAATAAGGCACGTCGTCGTTTGCGGACGCGCTACAAGGTCTTGTTTGTAGCCCTAGCTTTGGTACTAGCTGCTTTTGCCTTTCTTCTTTATATGAGTCCAGCCAACAAAACAGTTCCGGATGTATCTGGAAAAACGGTAGCAGAAGCTCGGGCTATCATTGAAGATCAGGATCTTCAAGTAGGAGACGAAAAAGAAGAATACAGTGATTCGGTGCTGGAGGGCTATGTAATCCGTACCAATCCAAATGCAGGAGCTCAGAAAAAGGAAAACAGCAAGGTTGATTTGGTTGTCTCGAAAGGGCCAAGCACCTTTGACATGCCGGACTATACTGGTAGGTCTAGAGAAGATGCGGAAAACGATCTGAAAACCACCTATAAGCTTTCTAGCAAGCTGATTTCGATTGAAGAAGTCGAGACCAATGAAGTGGAGCCAGGAATCGTGCTTGAGCAATCTCCTGCTGGTGGTCAAAAATATGATTTGACTTCTAATACCAAGGTTGTTCTGAAAGTATCGAAGGAAAGTAATTCGATTGAGTTACCAAGTTATGTTGGTTCTAATTATGAATTTGCTGTCTCTAATCTCGTACAGATTTACGGGGTGAAGGAAGCAAATATTGAACGGAAGACCACATCGCATCTGCCGGACGGAGTAGAAGTCTTACCAGGTCATATTGTGAGTCAGACTCCAGAAGCTCAATCGAGCATCGATATTAAAAAGACTCGCATTGTCTTAACCGTATACGAACCGAAGACAGAATCATCAAGTAGCACGAAAGCTTCAAGTAGTTCATCAGAAAGTTCAACCTCTACAACAGTAGAATCCCATTCCAATACGGAACCTTCGGCTACTACTGAACCAGAATCTTAACATGATGACCTTATAAAACCAGACCCGATCGGTCTGGTTTTTTTAGTAAAGAGAGAGTTGGAATGAATCCTTCTAGAGGCGGAAGCGAATCCTTTAGAATTTTGATAAAATAGAATGGAGAGGTTCAATTATGTGGAAGATTCAATTGTTTGTGTTTGTTGAAGCTTTGTTACTCACCATGGCTGCAATCACTATTTTAGCGGGAAATATATCTCGTATCGTCCTAATCGTGGTTCTGTGCTTGCTTCTATTGTATTATTACATCGGAAAACAGCGGAGTAACTTTCTTTTAGTGGCATCCAGCATTCTGCTGTTTTTTATTGTCATGTTAAATCCTTATGTCATTGCTGCGCTTTTGTTTGCTGTTGTCTATGCCATGCTGGTGGCTTATCCCTATTTTTACCGTGAAAATGAAGAAGTGAAGATAGATTATGAGGAAGATGTAGAAATCCGACAAGAGAAAACGCCTTGGATTGGGGATCTGCATCATTTTTCAAAGGTAAACTGCCATTTTCGTGATTTAACGATTACTCGTTTAGTGGGGCGGGATACGATCCATTTAGACGAAGTGATTGTTGTGAATCATGACAATGTCATCATCATGAGAAAGATGTTTGGCAATACGAAAATTATTTTACCGGTGGATGTGGAGCTGAGCTTGCAGGTGAATACCTTGTATGGAGAATTGCGCCTCTTCTCTCAAAAACCTAGAAAATTGAGAAATGAGACAGTAAGCATGGAGACACCGAATTATCGAAGTTCCCATCGAACAGTGAAGCTTGTTATTGCGGGGATTGTAGGAGATGTGGAGGTCGTCAGAGGATGAAACGAACAGACTATCTTTTAATCTTCCTTTATACGGTCTTAATTCTAGCTGTTATTATCCATTCTATTTTTGGTCTTTTCGACTTTCAGTGGACTTATCTATTGGAAGATTTATCCAAACTGCGTGCTTTTCTGTTTATTGGTTTTGGCTTGACGGTTGCTCTGACTATTTTGATGATTTTATTGATTAAATTGATTCAATTTACAATCATGAACACCGTCCAAAAAAACCTGAGAAACTTGCTCGAAGGCAAGAAGCTAAAACTCGGAGAAAACAAAGAGATTAATGAAGAGTTTCAACGCTTGGATCGCAAGCTCAAACGCCTGACAGAAAATTTGCAACGAACAGAAAATCGGGTCATGCAAAATGAAGAAGAGATTGTGGAGAGAGAACGCAGGCGAATTGCTCGAGATCTCCATGATACGGTGAGCCAAGAATTATTCGCAGCTAATATGATTTTGTCTGGTGTAGCCAGTCAGGATCAAGTTCTTCAACTCCCTAAAGTAGGGCAACAGTTGAAGGGGGTCACAGAAATTCTAAACACCGCTCAAAATGATTTGCGGATTCTCTTATTACACTTGCGGCCGACAGAATTAGAAGGTCGAAACTTGGTAGAAGGTCTCCAGGTGATTTTTAGAGAACTACAAGAAAAGAGTAATTTAGAAGTTTATTTTGAACACGATGTTCAAAAGTTACCAAAAACTATTGAAGAGCATATTTTTCGAATTGTACAAGAAGTAGTGAGCAATACACTAAAACATGCACATGCGAAGCGCTTGGATGTTTATCTGTTGCAAACAGAACAATCTCTCCATCTGAAATTAGCAGATGATGGAGTGGGATTTGATCCAGAATCTTTGGGTGAACTAAGTTACGGTATGAAGAATATTCAGGATCGAGTAGATGACATGGCAGGAAGGATTAAGATTTTGACCAGTCCCAAAAAGGGAGTGGCTATTGATATTAAAGTGCCGTTAGTAGAAGGAGAAGATGATGAAATTATTACTAGTAGATGATCATGAAATGGTCCGATTAGGCTTGAAAAGCTATTTAAGTATGCAAGATGGGATTGATCAAGTCCTAGAAGCCAGTGATGGTCAGGAGGGTGTTGAGTTAGCCCTAAAGGAGCGACCAGATGTCATCATTATGGATATTGTCATGCCCCATATGACTGGGATTGAAGCGACACTCACGATCCTAAAGGAGTGGCCAGATGCAAAAATATTGATCCTAACATCCTATTTGGACAATGAAAAAATCTATCCTGTCTTGGATGCGGGAGCCAAGGGCTATATGCTCAAAACTTCCAGCGCAGAGGAAATTTTACGGGCTATTCGTAAGGTGGAGCAAGGAGAGTTGGCAATTGAGACAGAGGTAAGCCAAAAAGTAGAGTATCGAAAAAACCACGTGGAACTCCATGATGACTTGACAGCGCGTGAACGAGATATCTTGGCTTTGCTAACCAAAGGATATGAAAATCAACGGATTGCTGATGAGTTATTCATTTCATTAAAAACGGTCAAGACCCATGTGTCGAATATTTTGTCAAAATTAGAAGTGAGCGACCGTACTCAGGCAGTGGTCTATGCCTTCCAGCATCACTTGGTTTCTCAGGAAGATTTTTAGTCAAAAACATGCTATAATAGACAGCATACTGAATGGAGATCCACATGGATGCAAAAACACGCTACAAAGCAAAAAAGATTAAAATAGTATTTTTTGATATTGACGATACCTTACGAAATGTTGAGACCGGCTATGTTCCGGCTTCGGTCACCAGAGTATTCTCTCAATTACGAGAAAAAGGAATTTACACAGCTATTGCTAGTGGAAGAGGGATTTTTGGAGTGCCAGAAGAAATCAAGGCTCTCCAACCTGACTTTTACGTCACTCTGAATGGTTCCTACGTGATTGATCGTAAGGAGAATGTCATTTATGAAGAAAGGGTACCAAATCCACTTGTTCAAGACTTTATTGCTTGGGCCAAGCAAGTAGGAATTCATTATGGTTTGGTTGGGAGTCATCAAGCAGCTCTTTCAGCTCGGACAGAAGAGATGAGCCGGGCTATTGACCCCATTTATCCAAAGCTACCAGTAGATCCTGATTTTGCTGCTAAGCATCCCATTTATCAAATGTGGACTTTCGAGACTGGTAAAACAGTTGATGCTCTCCCAGAAGCTTTGGGGCAGGAATTGCGTTTGGTTCGTTGGCACCCAATCTCATCAGATGTTGTCTTGGATCAGCAATCCAAAGCTCACGGTGTCTCAAAAGTAGTCGAAAAATTGGGATTCAAACCAGAAAATGTCTTAACATTTGGGGATGGATTGAACGACTTAGAACTATTTGACTATGCTGGTTTAGCGATTGCCATGGGGAATGCCCAGGATGCATTAAAAGCAAAAGCAGATTATGTCACAAAAAATTTAGAAGAAGATGGCATCTTACATGCCTTAGAGGAGTTAAAAATGGTTGAAAAAGAATTGCACTTACCACAAAAAAAAATGGATCAAGAAACAGGACCAATTGCGACGATTCATACCAACTATGGAGATCTGAAGATTCGACTTTTCCCTGAACAAGCTCCGAAAACAGTAGCAAACTTTATTGCGCTAGCGAAAGATGGCTACTACAATGGAGTGATTTTCCACCGCATCATTAAAGATTTCATGATCCAAGGTGGGGACCCAACTGGAACAGGTATGGGTGGAGAATCCATTTATGGAGAGTCTTTTGAAGATGAATTCTCAGAAGAGTTGTACAATATCCGTGGTGCGTTATCCATGGCCAATGCTGGTCCAAATACCAACGGCAGTCAATTCTTCATTGTTCAAAATCAACACCTTCCTTATTCTAAAAAGGAAATTGCCCGTGGTGGTTGGCCTGAAGCCATTGCAGAGATTTATGCAGAAGAAGGAGGAACTCCTCATTTGGACCGTCGTCACACAGTATTCGGGCAATTGATGGATGAAGCTTCTTATCAAGTATTGGATACAATTGCGGCAGTTGAGACAGGTGCCATGGACAAACCTAAAGAAGATGTGGTCATGGAATCGATTGACATTGAGGGAGAAGCATGAGAATCGGGGATAAACTCAAGGGTGTTGTGACAGGCTTGCAACCTTATGGAGCCTTTGTTGAATTAGAGACAGGGGTAACCGGTTTGATCCATATTTCTGAAATCCGCAGTGGATATATCGACAACATTCATGATATCTTAAAAATTGGGGATCAAGTTTGTACCCAGGTTATTGATATAGATGAATACTCTGGGAAGGCTAGTTTGTCCCTTCGAACCTTAGAAGCTGGGAACAGAAAGCATTTTCGCCATCATCGTTTTTCAAATGATCGCCATAAGATCGGTTTTACTCCTTTAGCCAAACAATTACCTATTTGGATTAAAGAAAGTAAAGAATTTTTGAGTGACACTAGTCAGGGAAAATAAGAATTTGTTTCTGCAGATAGAAGAAAAAGAGGCTACATCGTAGCCTCTTTTTTATTCTTGATCAAAATCGTAAAGGGTAGTTGAAAGGTAACGTTCTCCATTATCCGGTGCCAAAGCCAAGACTTTTTTACCAGCGCCAAGCTCTTTAGCGACTTCAATTGCTGCATAGATAGCGGCAGCAGATGAAATTCCAACTAAGAATCCTTCTTTTCCACCAATGTAGCGACCTAATTCTAAAGCTTGTTCAGAAGTGACGCGGATTACGCCATCATAAGAATTGGTATCCAACGTTTCTGGAATGAAACCTGCTGACAATCCTTGGATTTTGTGTGGTCCAGGTTTTTCACCAGAAAGAATCGCTGATTCATCTGCTTCGACTGCATAGACTTGGACAGCTGGGTTGACTTTTTTCAAGGCATGAGAAACACCTGAAATAGTTCCACCAGTTCCAACACCACTGACATAAGCATCCAATCCATTTGGTCCAAAAGCTTCTAAAATTTCTTGTCCTGTTGTTGCTTCATGGACTTCTGGGTTGGCGCTATTGTTAAATTGGAGGGGAAGGAAACCGTTTCGTTCTGCAGCGATTTCTTCTGCTTTAGCGATAGCTCCTTTCATTCCTTCACTACCTGGAGTTAAGACAAGTTCTGCTCCATAAGCTTGAATGATTTTTCGACGTTCAACACTCATGGTTTCAGGCATGACGATAACGACTTTATACCCTTTGGCAGCCCCGACCCATGACAAACCAATTCCTGTATTTCCGCTGGTTGCTTCAACGATAGTAGAACCAGGCTGAAGAAGTCCATCTCGTTCTGCTTTTTCAATCATGCTAAGAGCAATCCGGTCTTTAACAGATGATCCAGGGTTGAAGGCTTCTAATTTAACATAGACATCAGCAGCCCCTTCAGGTACTAGGTGGTTCAATTTTACAATAGGTGTTTTTCCGATTAATTCTGTAATATTTTGATAGATTGGCATACGATATACACTCCTTTGTTAGTGTATCCAGTATACCGCCAGTAAGAAGGTTTGTAAAATATAAAAAAGCTATCGAGGTGATAGCCTTTTTTTATAGCTGAATGGGAACTTCCACTTCCTTTAATCCCTGATCACTAATCTCAACTTTTCCATGGTAAAAATCAATCAGGTCTGCAATCACATCTTCTTTTTGCCCTTTATCTACATAAATCAGACTAAAGACAGCATCGGTGAAGTCTGTCTGGTATTCTGTAAATTGGTGAGCGGATAAAAAGTTCGCAAACTCTTGGTATTGGGGATAAGTTAAGTTAATCCCTAGACCAACCTGCTCTTTGATCTCGACGAGACCGATTTCTTTTACAGCTTGTGCGACACTGCCAGCATAAGCGCGAATGAGTCCACCGGCTCCTAGCTTGATCCCACCAAAATAACGAGTGACGACACAGCAGACATTGGTCAGTTCGTGATTCTCTAAAACGCCAAGCATGGGTACGCCAGCAGTCCCACTCGGTTCGCCATCGTCACTGGTCCGTTTAATTTCAAATTGCTCTCCAATGACAAAAGCAGAACAATTGTGAGTTGCCTTATAATGTTCCTTCTTGATAGCGGCTATAAAGTCGCGAGCTTCCTCTTCAGTATATACTCGTTTAACATGGCAAAGAAAGCGGGATTTTTTAATTTCTTCTTGGACGAGACCGTCCTCTTTAAAAGTCTTGTATTCCATACATTTATTTTACAAAAAAACTCTTAAAACTGCGAGCTTTTACGAATATATAAGTATGAAACTTGAAGATTGTTATGGACGCTTGTTCACCCAAGACCAACTGGAGAATGACCTGCTTGAGCAGGCTCAGCAACTACCAGCTATAGTGCAGGAAAAGACGGGTTTGATTTGTAATCGGTGCGGAACCAAGATTGATAAGGCTAGATGGAAACTACAGATAGGGAGCTACTATTGTAGAGCCTGCATTCAATTGGGAAGAGTTAGGAGTGACCAAGCACTTTATTACTTTCCCCAACAAGCCTTTCCGCAAGAAGAAGTCTTAAGATGGCAGGGTACCTTAACTCCCTTTCAAAGTCGGGTTTCCCAGGAGTTGGTTCAATCCTTGACAGAAAGCAAGCCAATGATGGTACACGCGGTAACAGGAGCAGGTAAAACGGAAATGATGTATCAAGTGGTGGCGGAAATGATTAAAAAAGGGAGATGTGTGTGCATTGCTACACCAAGGATTGACGTGTGTATTGAATTGTATAAACGGATGACGCTGGACTTTTCCTGTCCCATCTCCTTGTTGCACGGTGACTCAGACCCTTATTTCCGAACGCCTCTTGTCATATCTACTACTCATCAACTACTCAAATTTTATCAAGCTTTCGATCTCCTCATAATCGATGAAGTCGATGCCTTTCCTTTTGTTGACAACCCCGTTCTCTATCATGCCGTTTCAAATGCCGTAACCAAGAATGGGAAGCTCATCTATTTGACAGCTACCTCCACAGAAGAATTGGATAAAAAGGTCAAAAAACAGGAGATAAAACGCGTTAGCCTACCTAGACGCTTTCATGGTAATCCCCTTGTGGTCCCCAAAAAAGTATGGTTAAAAGATCTACGTAAAAAAGTAGAAAAGAAACAAGTGCCAACGAAGTTGCTCAAGCTAATAAAAGAACAACGGAAAACCTCCTTCCCCCTGATCCTATTTGTATCAGAAATTGAATTAGGAGAAAAAATCCTCAGTCTATTAAGAAGGGCCTTCAAGAATGAGATCATCGAACTGGTAACCTCAAAAACGGATAATAGGTTGGAACTGGTAGAAAAATTTCGCAATCAAGAAATCACCATCCTTGTGTCAACGACCATTCTTGAACGGGGGGTCACCTTCCCTAAAGTAGACGTGTTCGTGATTGAGGCCAACCATCGATTGTTTACCAAGAGCGCTCTGGTTCAAATCGCAGGTCGTGTGGGAAGAAGTATGGAAAGACCCACAGGGGAATTACTATACTTGGCAGAAGGTAGTAGCAAAGAGATGACGCAAGCTATTAAAGAAATAAAAGAAATGAATCGGGAGGCAGGTTTTTGAGTAATTGTTTGCTATGTGATGAAGAGATTTCCTATCAAGAATCCTTAAAGAGCCTCATCCTAATGAAAAAGGATAATCCAACGATGTGTGACAACTGTAAAAACAAGTTTGACCCAATTAGTGAAGCTAGTTGCAAGACTTGTTGTAAAAAAAGCACGGAGACTTTTTGTGAAGATTGCCAAGAGTGGAAACGAAAAGGAAAGAAGGTAAACCATAGAGCGCTTTACTACTATAATGAAGAGATGAAGGAATATTTTCAAAGGTACAAATTTCAAGGTGACCAATTGTTAGCTTGTCTCTTTGCTGAAGAAATGAAGGCAGAACTAAAAAAATATAAAGGCTATACCATAGTTCCCATACCTTTAAGCGATGCTAGAAAAAAGAAAAGGGGGTTTAATCAAGTAACAGCCATTTTAGAATCTGCAGGGATCCCCTATCAAGACCTATTGAAAAAAAAGGGTACAAAGGCCCAATCACAAAAAAATAAAAAGGAAAGATTGAAAGTAGAACAAGCCTTTGAACGCATAGAGCCAGAAAATCAAAGCTGGCCTGAGAATATAGTGATAGTGGATGATATCTATACAACAGGAGCAACCATCGAAAGAGCCAAAGAAATGTTAATTGTAAATGGGGTGAAAGAAATAAGATCTTTTTCATTAGCAAGATAGAATAATCAAAAATATATTTGCAAAAACAAAATGAAAGCGTTATAATATAGATATAAAAAGAAAAACGTTTAGAAAGAAGGTACTTATATGATTAAATATAGTATCCGTGGTGAAAACCTAGAAGTAACAGAAGCCATTCACGACTACGTCGTTTCTAAACTCGAAAAAATTGAAAAATATTTTCAAGCAGAGCAAGAATTGGATGCCCGCGTAAACCTAAAAGTTTATCGTGAAAAAACTGCAAAAGTTGAGGTCACGATTCCGCTTGGTTCCATTACACTTCGTGCAGAAGATGTTTCTCAAGATATGTATGGATCAATCGACTTGGTAGTTGATAAGATTGAGCGTCAAATTCGAAAGAATAAAACAAAAATTGAAAAGAAAAATCGTAGCAAATCTGCAACCAGCAAAATCTTTACAGACGCTCTGGTTGAGGAAAGCGTTGCTCTTGAAAAAGTTGTCCGCACAAAAACGATTGACATTGAACCAATGGAACTAGATGAAGCCATTCTACAAATGGAACTATTGGGACATGATTTCTTCATCTACAAAGATGTGGAAGATAATACAACAAATGTTATTTACCGTCGCGAAGATGGAGATGTAGGACTTCTTGAAGTCAAAGAAAAATAAGCTAATACACTAAGAAAGCTCCTGTAGAACATACAGGAGCTTTCCTATACTATAGGAAGATAAAGTTTCTAAATAAAAAAACAACAAAAAATTTAAAAAAATAGAAAAAAGATATTGACAAGTATTTATGGACGTGATATACTAATATAGTTGTCGCGCGAGAGCGACAAAGACCTTTGAAAACTGA
>NZ_JAKOGN010000060.1:0-297 GCF_022240605.1 Streptococcus sp. DFI.7.26
GCGCGAGTACATCGTATTCGGCCTTTTTAGTTTGATAATCCTCTTCCTTTGGAAAATTTTTCTCAATTTCTATCTTAGCAGTAGTCCATTTATCCTTTAATTCATCCAATAAGTTCTGAGTTTTCACTTGGTCATCTTTAATGTGGTCTATCGTATGTTGGAGTCTTTGAATTGTCCCCAAAGGAGAATACAAATCTAAACTGACAGAATACCGATTTTCTCCTACAATCTTAACAGAGAAAGTTTCAGGAAGAGGTTGATTTGTTGGAAGACTAAGCATTTTAATGTCAAATCCTC
>NZ_JAKOGN010000061.1:0-289 GCF_022240605.1 Streptococcus sp. DFI.7.26
TTTTTTCACTCCAATCCTACCAAATATTCCTTGAAAGAAGTATCACAACAAAAAAGAGAACGAGCCAAAACTGCGTTCTCCTTAAAATGATAAAACATTATTATCAAAGTAAAAAGATGACTTACAGAATCTGTAAGCCACCTAGTCAGTCGGTTTATTCTGGTGTCTGCCACCGCTTGGCCCTTACGTCCAAGATTGCTATCGGATTTCGTTCTGGTGTCCGCCACCGCTTGGCCCTTATGTCCAAGATTACTATCAGATTGACCATGAGCCGACCACTCATCTACAC
>NZ_JAKOGN010000062.1:0-285 GCF_022240605.1 Streptococcus sp. DFI.7.26
TCCCATCAAAATAAGGATTGATCCAGACACGCTTATCCTCCTCAAAGGGAATAGAGCCACTAAAAACAAGTTCCTCCTCATTAAGATTCTTTGCTTGATCCTTTTGAAAGAAGAGGAGATCTGTGGTCACTCGAGTACCTGCAATCTTTTTAAAAGCCGTATCCGGCAAACGAACACCCCCTAAAAAATGAGTTTTGGTTTTAATCTCTTGTAAGACATTATCTGTCCGCTTATCCATTGTGCCAATAGAAGAGATAATCGAAACTTGTCCTCCATCTCTTACTA
>NZ_JAKOGN010000063.1:0-285 GCF_022240605.1 Streptococcus sp. DFI.7.26
TCCCATCAAAATAAGGATTGATCCAGACACGCTTATCCTCCTCAAAGGGAATAGAACCACTAAAAACAAGTTCCTCTTCATTAAGATTCTTTGCTTGATCCTTTTGAAAGAAGAGGAGATCTGTGGTTACACGAGTACCTGCAATGCTTTTAAAAGCCGTATCTGGCAACCGAACTCCCCCTAAAAAATGAGTGTTGGATTTAATCTCTTGTAAGACATTATCTGTCCGTTTATCCATTGTGCCAATAGAAGAGATAATCGAAACTTGTCCTCCATCTCTTACTA
>NZ_JAKOGN010000064.1:0-275 GCF_022240605.1 Streptococcus sp. DFI.7.26
TCCTGTGAATGATTTTTCTGGAACAAATGTAACAGTTCCATCTGGAGCTACTGTGTAGGTTCCTTCACCTGGGATAGTCTTAGTTGTTGAACCATCTTCAAAGGTTGCAGGTGTATCATCATCCATTGGAACTACTGGATCACCTTCTGTAAACTTAGGCTTACCTGTTTGGGTTTGACCTTGTTTATCTGTTGAAGTTACATCCTCTGCTGTTGGAACAACTGGAGTAATCTTAGGTGTGTATGTTGTTTCAGCTGGGGTACCGTTGGCATCCT
>NZ_JAKOGN010000065.1:0-275 GCF_022240605.1 Streptococcus sp. DFI.7.26
GAAATCCCTGTACCAAAGCCTCTTCTAATTGATAATAGGTATCTTCCATCATAATCGTTACCTCGTTTCTTTCTATCTTTATTCTACCGCGCTTTTCTTTTCTTGTCCGCTATTTATATCTATTTTTTAATCCAATTCAAAAGAAAGTTGTTCTTGCTTTTCTTTTCCTTTTTCGTGGAATTGTCGTAAGGCCTGATCAATAATATCTAAATCCGTTTCTGTTTCAATCAATGGCGCGAGTACATCGTATTCGGCCTTTTTAGTTTGATAATCCT
>NZ_JAKOGN010000066.1:0-275 GCF_022240605.1 Streptococcus sp. DFI.7.26
TACTGTAGTAGTTGTTGTGGTTGTATCTTCACTTACTGTAGTAGTTGTTGTGGTTGTATCTTCACTTACTGTAGTAGTTGTTGTGGTTTCACCATCACCTTCACCTGCACCATGGTTATCTGGATTTCCCGGAGTCGTTGTTGTAGTAGTTGTTGTAGTTGTAGGTTCCTCTGTTGTTGTGGTGGTTGTTGTAGTTGTAGGTTCCTCTGTTGTTGTAGTGGTTGTTGTAGTTGTAGGTTCCTCTGTTGTAGTGGTAGTTGTTGTAGTTGTAGGTT
>NZ_JAKOGN010000067.1:0-264 GCF_022240605.1 Streptococcus sp. DFI.7.26
ACTACGCTCAGCATATTGAACTGCCATTCGTTCCTGTTGTTCAGAGGACATCTGATGCCTCCTTCTTCACAAATAGCAGCTTTCCTTCTTTATAACGATAAGCTATCAACTTCTGACGTTGCTTAATCGACTTAACAACCTGCAGTAGATCTCTCGAATAAGGTTCTCGAAGAGTAACTTCTACTGCTTTCCCATCAAAGATACCAACTCGTTTAAATTCAATGTAGTCTTTTTTGAGATGTCCTAAGCCCATACCAAAGGGAA
>NZ_JAKOGN010000068.1:0-262 GCF_022240605.1 Streptococcus sp. DFI.7.26
TCTCTCTCATCCACCTTTACTCGCGCTGTCACACCTTACCCGGCTTTCTGACCGAAATTAAAAAAAATGAAAATGAAATCCTCTTCTTTAGCCCTACAACACTTTTACATAGCCCTAAATAGCCCTAAATAGCCCTCATGTACGTCTCCTCCAAGCCCTGTTGTCTCTTACCCGGATGTTCAACCAAAAGCTACTTACTACCTTTATTTTATGTTTACTATTTATAGATTGTCTTTTAATCCTACTATTTCCCACTTGTCTC
>NZ_JAKOGN010000007.1:0-86903 GCF_022240605.1 Streptococcus sp. DFI.7.26
CTCGATAATCCAAAGACAATTGAGAGGCTAGGACTTTTGTCCCAGCCTCTTTTTTTTCTTTTGGGCTAAATACCTTAACTTGATAGCCGAATGCTCCATCATCTATAAAAGGAAATCCACCACATTCGAAGATAGTAAAAAATCGTACCAAGTGGGAAATAAAGTGACAATTTTGTGAAAACAATTGCAATATGACTAAGATTATGTAAAAAAAATAGTTAAAATAGCCAAAATTCTATAATTTGTTGACGAAACGCTACTTCTTTGTTACTATTCAATATGTATCAAAGAAAAAATTAATATGAAAAAGGAGATACAACAAATGAAGGAATTGTTTAATAGGCGCCAGCGCTTTTCTTTAAGAAAATATAGCATTGGTGTTTGTTCTGTATTATTAGGGACAGCACTTTTTGCTGTCGGAGCGCCGTCAGTAGCTGCGGATGAAGCTGTTTCTACTTCTCAACCACGTGAAGTGGTCGCAGTATCAAGTCCCCAAGCTGAAGAATCTCAGCCAGCTCCAGCAAGTACCAACGCTGAAGGAGCAGAGGCCCCTAAAGATACTGCTGTGAGCGCTCCAGTTGCTGAAGAAAAAGCAGCTGAAGCTACATCAGCAGCAACTGCAGAAAAAACTGAGGAAGCAAAACCATCTACAGAAGAAGTTGCTAAACCAGAGGCCAATAAGGAAGAAGCAAAACCAGAAGTTGCTGAAGGAGAAACTAAAAAAGAAGAAAAAGCAACTGAAGCTACACCAGTAGCTGAAGCTAAACCAGCTACAGACGAATCAAACAAACCAAAAGTACGTAGTCGTCGTGCTACTACTAACGAAGCTGTATCTGGAGACCACAACTCTAACCCAGTAGCCGTAAGTACTTACTTAAAAGATGGGGAAAAAGTAACTCCAGAAATTAAAGATGCTAACGGTGCAACTGTAAGATCTCAAACGGTACCAGCTGGTTACTCAGCTAAAGAAGGAGATTGGTACACATACGCTATCTGGGATTTAACTAGATTCAATGAACGTTATGGTACAAAATACTATGCTCGTGCCTATAAGAGATTTGATGAATCTACAGATACAACTGTTGATTTAATCGATAAAACGACTGGTACTGTAGTTGAAACAAGAACAATTACTTCCTCTAGTGGTGTTCAAAAATTCACTACTACCACAGCTGCGTCTAATAGTCAATTAACCTTCCAAGTGGATTATAAAGCAGGTACTGCTGAAAAAGGTAAAACTACTCAACCATTTATTCAAAATGGTTATGAAGTTGGAAAGAGTATAACAGATTTAGTGGCTGCTGGACACCAATTGACACCTGCGGAGCAAACACTTTATAATGCGGTTTATAATGCTCGTACTACAACAGATGTTCTAAACGTTGTTGAACCAGCTTACAATGGCCGTACAATTACTGATTCAAACGCTAAAATACCAGAAACAATTAATAAAACAACTTACTATAAAGTAGTTGATAAAAATAACCCTACTTTCAACGCTAATAAAACGGATAAAACTGTTCAAGATTATAAAGAAAATGGTAATGAAGTAGACTTAGCTAGATATACACTTAAAGCTGAAGAAGGACAAAGATTCACAGCATCTGGTGAGCGCCAATTTGATGGATATAAATTGTATCAAAGAGCTAATGCAAATGATCAATCAGGCTTTGTAAATCGTCCTTATACTATCGGTTCTAAATTCATGGATGCGGACCGATACGGTATCAAACGTATCAAAGAAGTTGTTGGAGAAGACGGTTCAGTAGTTATTCGTGTTTACTTATTAGATCCAAGACAACAAAGCAAGCGTTCTGATGGTTCATTAAGTACTGATGGCTATATGTTGCTTGCAGAAACGAAACCTATTAAACCAGGTGAACATAATACACAAGAATTAGTTGTTAAGAAATCACCTCTTAACACTATTGCACATACAGTAACTGATCCAAGAACTGGAGCCAAAACAAACTATCCTAACGGTAGAGAAGTTACATTCGATTTCCAAAAAGCTTCAGGATATACGCCATATAAATCAGTATTCGTACCATTCTTAGGAGACGGGATTGGACACGGTTCAGCTAACGCACAATTAGAACGTGGAGTTGGTGGTATCGGTACAAACGTTGACTTGCTTAACACTTTGACACCGTATAAACAACCGGTCTACTACTATGTCAAACAAGAGCCAGCTGAAGTAACTCCAGAAGTTGAAAAACAATTGGAAGGACGTGTATTAGCAAACGGTGAGTTTACATTCAAACTCAAAGAAGTACAACCAAATAAGTCACTTCCTTCATATGAAGAAACTGTAACGAACAAAGCAGACGGTAAAGCTACATTCAGCAAATTAACATTTAACAAACCAGGTGTACATACTTACACAATCACTGAAATTCCAGGTTCAGATGCAAACGTTGATTACGATGCAATGACTGTTACGATGACAGTTACTGTAACGGAGAATGCTCAAGGTGAATTACAAGCTGCAGTTAAATACAGTGCTGAAGGTGGATTCAAATCAAGTGCTGATGATAAGGTCTTCAACAACTATGTTGTAGCACCAGTTAAGACTAAATTCGACTTTACTAAGAAATTAGCTGGACGTGAGCTTAAAGACGGCGAATTCAAATTCGTTCTTAAAGATGCAAACGGACAAGAAGTTGAAACTGTAACGAACAAAGCAGACGGGACTGTAACATTTACAGAATTATCATTCGACAACTCTAAAGTGGGTATTCACACGTATACTGTAGAAGAAGTTGTTCCTGCAGCTAAAGAAGCTGGTATGGTATACGATACTATGAAAGCTACTATTACTGTAGAAGTTGCTAAAAATGGTCACACATTAACAACAGTAACTAACGTAGTTTCTACTGGTGGGGTAGATGCTAATGGTAACGCTACTGATGGAACAGCGGATAAAGAGTTCAACAACAAGATCACTCCTCCAGAAACGCCTGTATTCCAACCAGAAAAATTCGTCCTTAACAAAGAAAAATTTGATATTACTGGTTCAAAACTCGTTGACGATGATCATGAGTTGACAGATGAGTATACAGAAACAAATGCTAACCCATATGTTGATGATACAAACAACAATGAAGCAGAAAACATCAATACGAAAACTGTTGAACGCGGTGATAAATTAGTTTACCAAGTATGGTTGGACACTAAGAATTTCACTGACAAGAACAACATCCAATCTGTAGGTATCTCTGATACATACGAAGCAAATAAATTGACTGTTAACGCTACTGACATCAAGGCTTATGACAGCGTAACTGGTGAAGATGTAACATCTAAATTTGATATTACAGTAGCTAACGGAGTCATTACAGCTACATCTAAAGCTTCTATGAACAAATCTTTAGGTGATGCAGAAAATACTCAAGTTATCGACACAACTAAATTTGCATTTGGTCGCTACTACAAATTCGATATTCCAGCAACTGTTAAAGCAGACGTTGCAGGTGGAGTAGACATCGAAAACAAAGCCAATCAGATTGTTCACGTTTACAACCCAGTAAGCAAATCTGTAGAAACTCCAGAAAAACCAACTCAAAAACGTGTGAACAGTGTGCCAATCACTGTAGAATTTAACTTCACGAAACGTTTGGAAGGTCGTGAGCTTAAAGTTAACGAATTCAGCTTCGTACTTAAAGATTCAGCTGGCAAAGTAGTTGAAACTGTTAAGAACGATGCGGCAGGAAACGTTAAGTTCTCAGCATTGAAATTCAAAAAAGGTGAAGAAGGAGCTCACAAATATACTGTTGAAGAGGTAGCAGGAACAGACACAACTGTCACTTACGATACAATGAAAGCAGAAGTCACTGTAACAGTATCACACGATGGAACAGCGAAAGCATTGGTTGCTAACGTAACTGAACCAGCTGACAAAGAGTTCAACAATACAGTAACTCCTCCAACAGAACCTAAGTTCCAACCAGAGAAATACGTTGTTTCTGAAGAGAAATACTCAATCACTGAAAACAAACTTCTTGATGATGATGCTGAGTTGACTGATAAATATGGTGAAACAAATACAAATCCATATGTAGATGGAACTTCAAACAACGAAGCAGAAAACATCAATACCAAGACTGTTAACCGCGGAGATAAGATCTACTACCAAGTATGGTTGGATACAACTAAATTCTCAGCAACTAACAAAGAAAACGTTCAATCAGTAGGAATCACTGATGACTTCGATGAAACAAAAGTTGATGTAGATTCTACTAAGATCAAAGCTTACGACTCAGTAACTGGTGACGATGTGACAAACAAATTCGACATCAAGGTTGAAAATGGTGTGATGACTGCAACACTTAAAGCTGGCTTCACGAAGTCATTGGGTGATGCAGAAAATACTCAAATCATTGACACGACTAAATTTGCATTTGAACGTTACTACAAATTTGATATCCCAGCAACTGTTAAAGCAGACGTTGCTGGTGGCGTAGACATCGAAAATACTGCGGCTCAAGTAGTCAACTACTACAACCCAGTAAGCAAGAAAGTTGAAAAACCAAGCAAACCAACTGAAAAACGTGTCAACTCTGTACCAATCTCAGTTGAATTTAACTTCACGAAACGTCTAGAAGGACGTGAATTGAAAGCGAACGAATTCAGCTTCGTATTGAAAGATTCAACTGGTAAAGAAGTTGAATCTGTAACCAACGACAAAGATGGTAATGTGAAGTTCTCAGCTCTTACATTCAAGAAGGGCCAAGAAGGCGTACACAACTACACTGTTGAAGAGGTTGCAGGAACTGATGCTACTGTGACATACGACACAATGAAAGCAACTGTAACCATCACAGTTTCACACAATGGTACAGCTAAAGCTTTAGTAGCTAAACTTGGAGACATCGCTGATAAAGAGTTCAACAACCGTGTAACTCCACCAGAAGAACCTAAGTTCCAACCAGAGAAATACGTTGTTTCTGAAGAGAAATTCGATATCACAGGCGACAAGCTCGTTGATGATGACAAAGAATTGGCAGACAAGTATGCAGATACAAATACCAATCCATATGCGGATGATGCATCAAACAACGAAGCTCAAAACTTGAATACGAAGACTGTTAAACGTGGCGACAAGTTGGTTTACCAAGTATGGTTGGATACAACTCAATTCGACGCAGCTAACAAGGATAACATCCAATCAGTAGGAATCTCAGATGACTATGATGAAGCGAAATTGGACCTTGATGCTACTAAGATTAAAGCTTACGATTCAGTAACTGGCGATGATGTAACAGCTAAATTCGATATCACAGTTGAAGGTGGAGTGATCACTGCAACTCTTAAAGCTGGCTTCACTAAGTCACTTGGCGATGCAGAAAACACTCAAGTTATCGATACAACTAAATTCGCCTTCGGACGTTACTACAAGTTCGACATTCCAACAACAGTGAAAGCTGATGTGGCAGCTGGTGTAGACATCGAAAATACTGCAGCTCAAGTAGTGAACTACTACAACCCAACCACTAAGAAAGTTGAAAAACCAAGCAAACCAACTGAAAAACGTGTCAACAATGTTCCAGTTGAAGTGGAATTCAACTTCACGAAACGTTTGGAAGGTCGTGAACTTCAAGCCAACGAATTCAGCTTCGTTCTTAAGAATGCAGCAGGTGAAGTTGTTGAAACTGTAACGAACGATGCAGCAGGAAACGTTAAGTTCTCAGCCCTTGAATTCAAGAAAGGCCAAGAAGGCGTTCACAACTACACTGTTGAAGAAGTGAAAGGAACAGATGCAACAGTTACTTACGATACGATGAAGGCTGCAGTGAAAGTCACAGTGAAACACGACGGAACAGCTAAAGTTCTGATCGCGAAAGTTGGCGAAATCGTTGATAAAGAGTTCAACAACCGTGTAACACCTCCAACTGAACCTAAGTTCCAACCAGAGAAATACGTTGTTTCTGAAGAGAAATTCGATATCACAGGCGACAAGCTCGTTGATGATGACAAAGAATTGGCAGACAAGTATGCAGATACAAATACCAATCCATATGCGGATGATGCATCAAACAACGAAGCTCAAAACTTGAATACGAAGACTGTTAAACGTGGCGACAAGTTGGTTTACCAAGTATGGTTGGATACAACTAAATTCTCTGAAACTAACAAAGAAAACATCCAATCAGTAGGAATTTCAGATGACTACGATGAAACTAAGTTGGAACTTGATTCTACTAAGATCAAAGCTTACGACTCAGTAACAGGCGATGATGTAACAGATAAATTCGACATCGCAGTTGAAGGTGGAGTGATCACTGCAACTCTTAAAGCTGGCTTCACTAAGTCACTTGGCGATGCAGAAAACACTCAAGTTATCGATACAACTAAATTCGCCTTCGGACGTTACTACAAGTTCGACATTCCAACAACAGTGAAAGCTGATGTGGCAGCTGGTGTAGACATCGAAAATACTGCAGCTCAAGTAGTGAACTACTACAACCCAACCACTAAGAAAGTTGAAAAACCAAGCAAACCAACTGAAAAACGTGTCAACAATGTTCCAGTTGAAGTGGAATTCAACTTCACGAAACGTTTGGAAGGCCGTGAGCTTAAAGCTAACGAATTCAGCTTCGTCCTTAAAGATTCAACAGGTAAGACTCTTGAAACTGTAACGAACGATGCAGCAGGAAACGTTAAGTTCTCAGCTATCGAATTCAAGAAAGAACAAGCTGGTGTTCACAACTACACAGTTGAAGAAGTAGCTGGAACAGACGCAACCGTTACATACGACACCATGAAAGCGAATGTAACAGTAACTGTTTCTCACGATGGAACAGCTAAAGTTCTGATCGCGAAAGTTGGCGACATTGCGGATAAAGAATTTAACAACCGTGTCACTCCACCAGAAGAACCTAAGTTCCAACCAGAGAAATATGTCTTGAATGAAGAGAAATTCTCAATCACTGATAACAAGCTTCTTGATGATGATGCTGAGTTGACTGATAAATATGGAGAAACAAATACAAATCCATATGTAGATCAAGCTAACAACAACGAAGCTCAAAACATCAATACCAAGACTGTTAAACGTGGTCAAAAACTTTACTATCAAGTATGGTTGGATACTACTAAATTTGACGTAGCTAACAAAGATAACGTTCAAACTGTAGGAATCACTGATGACTTTGATGAAACGAAAGTTGATGTAGATGCTTCAGCTATCAAGGCTTACGATTCAGTAACAGGAGCAGACGTAACAGCTAAATTCGATATCACAGTTGAAGGTGGAGTGATCACTGCAACTCTTAAAGCTGGCTTCACTAAGTCACTTGGCGATGCGGACAACACTCAAATCATCGATACAACTAAATTCGAATTTGGACGTTACTACAAGTTTGATATCCCAGCGACTGTTAAAGCAGATGTTGCAGGTGGAGTAGACATCGAAAACACTGCGGCTCAAGTAGTGAACTACTACAACCCAACTTCTAAGACAGTTGAAAAACCAAGTAAACCAACTGAAAAACGTGTCAACAACGTACCGGTTTCAATTGAATTTAACTTTACTAAGAAGTTGGAAGGTCGTGAACTTAAAGCTAACGAATTCAGCTTCGTTCTTAAGAATGCATCAGGTGAAGTTGTTGAAACTGTAAGCAATGATGCATCTGGTAACGTTAAGTTCTCAGCTCTTGAATTCAAGAAGAGCCAAGAAGGAACTCATACTTACACAGTTGAAGAAGTGAAGGGGACTGATGGAACTGTAGCATATGATACGATGAAGGCAACAGTAACTGTGGAAGTTAAACATGACGGAACAGCGAAAGCTCTCATCACTAACGTAACAGATCCAGCAGATAAAGAGTTCAATAACCGTGTAACACCTCCAGAAACTCCAGAGTTCAATCCAGAGAAATACATCTTGAACGCTGAGAAATTCGACCTTACTGGTAAGTCAATCCTTGATGATGATAAAGAGTTGGCAGATAAGGTTGCGGATACAAACGCAAATCCTTACGCTGATAAAGCTGATAATAATGAAGCTCAAAATATCAATACGAAGACACTTAAGAAGGGTGATAAAGTATACTACCAAGTATGGTTGGATACAACTAAGTTCACTGAAGCTCACAATATTCAATCTGTAGGTATAACAGATAAATATGACAGCGAAAACTTAGACGTCAACGTAGCAGAAATTAAAGCATACGACTCTGTAACAGGAGAAGATGTGACAGCTAAATTTGATATCAAGGTTGAAAATGGTGTGATCACTGCAACTTCTAAGACAGACTTGACTAAGTCACTCGGAGATGCAGAAAACACTCCAGTAATCGACACTGCTAAATTTGCATTCGGACGTTACTACAAGTTTGAGATCCCTGCAACTATCAAAGCAACAGCTAAAGATGGTGTAGATATCGAAAACACTGCTTCACAAACTGTTCACCAATACGATCCAACTAAGAAATCTGTTGAAAAACCAGAAAAACCAACAGAAAAACGTGTCGTTAACATCCCAACTAAAGTTGAATTTAACTTCACTAAGAAACTTGAAGGACGTGAGCTAAAAGAAGGTGAATTTAGCTTCGTACTTAAAGATAAAGATGGAAAAGTTATTGAAACAGTTAAGAACGATGCATCAGGAAACATCAAGTTCTCTGCATTAGAGTTCAAACGTGGAGAAGAAGGAACTCACACTTACACAGTGGAAGAGGTTAAAGGTACTGACGCAGGAGTTGAATACGATAAGATGGTAGCTACAGTAACAGTAACAGTTACTAAAGAAGGTAAAGTCTTAACAACAACTTCTCAATTACCGGAAGATACTGAGTTCAACAACAAGGTAATTCCACCGAAACCACCAGTAACACCACCAACACCACCGGTGACACCACCAACACCACCGGTAACACCGCCAACACCACCGGTGACACCGCCAACACCACCGGTAACACCGCCAGCACCAGAACTTCCTTCTACTGGTGAAGACCAATCAGTTTCTGCTGCATTGTTAGGTGCTGCTCTTGGTTTGGTAGGACTTGCTGGTCTTGCAAGACGCAAGAAAAACGAAGACTAAACAAGTGGTAAAAACCAACGATTCGCACTAGGTTCGTAAATGCTTTAGTTTTCCACAAGGAGGCCTCGCTCTAAGGAGTGGGGCCTTTTTGTTATTTCTTGAAAGCATTGAAATCACATCTCGCAATATGATACAATAGAGGATATTTACAATAGTTAGGACAAAGATATGCTTATTTCGATTATTTCACAAGGCTTGATCTGGGCTATTTTGGGGCTAGGAATCTTTATGACCTTCCGTATCTTGGATTTCCCAGATATGACCACAGAGGGTTCCTTTCCATTAGGAGGAGCCGTTGCGGTAACTCTGATTACCAAAGGGGTTCACCCTTTATTAGCCACTCTGGCGGCCATTGGTGCGGGTTGTTTGGCTGGATTGGCTACAGGTCTTCTTTATACCAAAGGAAAGATTCCGACGCTGTTATCGGGGATTTTGGTGATGACTTCCTGTAACTCAGTCATTCTCTTTGTGATGCAACGGGCCAACCTGGGTTTACTCGGATACTCAAAAATCCAAGATATGATTCCCATCGCGAGTGGCGTAAACGAGATTATCATCGGGATCATCTTTGTAACTCTGGTGATTGCCGCTATGCTCTTCTTTTTAGATACTAAATTGGGGCAGGCCTATATTGCGACAGGAGACAATCCTGAGATGGCTAAAAGCTTTGGGATCCATACCAGCCGGATGGAGTTGATGGGGCTAGTAGTTTCTAATGGGATTATTGCCTTGTCAGGTGCCTTGATGGCCCAGCAAGAAGGCTATGCAGATGCTTCTCGAGGGATTGGGGTCATCGTTGTTGGTTTGGCTAGCTTGATCATCGGAGAGGTCCTTTTCTCAAAACTAACCTTAGCAGAACGTTTGCTCAGTATCGTTATTGGATCAATCATTTATCAATTCTTGATTTGGGCTGTGATTGCCATCGGTGTCAATACCAGCTACATTCGCATCTTTAGTGCTATCATCTTGGCGATCTGTCTCATGATTCCAACCTTTAAAGAGAAACTGCTGAAAGGAGTCAAACTCAGCAAATGACCGCAATTGTAGAATTAAAAAATGCCACCATCGTGGTGAACAATGGCTTGAATGAAGAAAAAGTCATTTTGGACAATGTCTCTTTGGAGATTCATGAGCATGACTTTATCACCATTCTTGGGGGCAATGGTGCTGGGAAGTCAACCCTTTTCAATACCTTGGCTGGGACCCTTCCGCTGACCAGTGGTCAAGTCTTGATCAAGGGAGAGGACGTGACGCACTATGGTCCGGAAAAACGGGCCAAATACCTATCCCGGGTCTTCCAAGATCCAAAGATGGGGACGGCTCCTCGTATGACAGTGGCCGAGAATCTCCTGATTGCAAAATTCCGAGGAGAAAAGCGGGGCTTGGTTCCTCGTCGCCTTGCCCAGTACAAAGACGAGTTTAAAGAGGTTTTAAGCCAGATTGGCAATGGATTAGAGAAGCATGTCGATACAGCGGTAGAATTCTTGTCTGGTGGACAACGTCAGGCTCTGAGTCTGTTGATGGCTACCCTGAAGCGCCCAGAACTCTTGCTCTTGGATGAGCATACAGCTGCGCTCGATCCCAAGACGAGTCAGGCCTTGATGGAGCTGACGGCTCGATTTGTCAAAACGGATCGACTGACTGCCTTGATGATTACCCACCATATGGAAGATGCCCTCAAGTACGGGAATCGCTTGATTGTCATGAAGGATGGAAAGATTATCCAGGACTTGAACCAAGAGGAAAAGGCTAAGATGGACCTGTCTGATTACTACCGTTTCTTTGAGTAAATTTAGAAACTAGTTTCAGCGTGTAATCGCTTGCAATACCAATATTAAAGGAGTATACTATAGGTGAAGATAAGGGAGAAGGGGTTGATACCAATGCCTTATAGATTCATACATTAGGTTACTTCGTTTTAGGTCTGTCTTCGCTGACACTTGTTCGTGCTCTTTATGAAAAGAGCCTTAACGTCGGAAATGTTAAATCGGTTGAGCCGTCAAGTAAGTCTGCTTAACTTACTAAATGACATTGAAATACGTGTAAATAGTAGTGGAAGCTTTAGATGGTTTTCGAACTTCGGTATGCTCAACTGAGTGCTTTGTAACAAAACTGAAAGAGAAATTGCAAAGAAAACCACTGGTATGTGAAAACGTACCATGAAAAGAAATGAAAATCATAACTGTTGTTTTCGTTAGCCTAAATGGTTAATCGCCTCTTGTCAGTGAAGCAGACCAGACCTCTAGTCCCGTAAGACTGGAGGTCTTTTTGTCTGTCATGCTAGAAAGTTGAGGTGAGGTCAGTGGGATTGCCATACGCACATGAATATAGCTGTCGAGATCACTTTAAAGAAAGAGCAATGGAACGATTTGGGGTCGATAAAGAGCAGTTGAAACGCTGGGTCAATCAACATGTGCCCTCGCTTCATCATTTTGATAGCAGTTTTGATCAACGGCCCGATACGGAAGCCTATGTAGCAGAGGACGGTGTCGTCTTTGTGTGTGATCTGAAGAAGCGAGAATTTATTACTTGCTTCCAAGCGGTCAATTTGACGGTGGATGAAGAGCAGAAGGAAGTCTGTCAAGATATTCATCGTGAGAATGTGCTCGCCTATAAACATAGCCAAAGCAAGCTCCTGAATCGCTACCGTTTGAAAGAGGCGAAAGAGTTACTGGCCAATATTGAAGAGCATGTTGATCGGTTTTATAGTTTGTCCCAAACCCTCAAGAAAGGGGCTCTCAGCGATCGGAATTACCACCACCTAGAAGAACTGTTAAATGAATTTCATGTGATCAAGGCGGCGATACGGGTGATTGAGAATAAGAAAAATGACTATCATACGGACTAGCGTCTCTTTAGCAAGCTGACATTCTATGCTGTCGTCTTGGGTTTTGATAAGGGTTCCTCCATCAAATGATGGAGGGCTTTTGTTTGGTCTGACTTTTGAAAAAATCGTGAAAAAATAGTATAATGTTCTAGATATGCAAGAAAATTGCAAAACTGTAATTCGACTTGGTGAGCCAAGGACCGTAAGTATGAACCATCACATAAAGGAGAAAACATGAGTAACATTAAGTTGATTACTTTAGGTGGAGTCCGTGAAAACGGGAAAAACCTCTACATAGCTGAAGTAAATGGCTCTATTTTTGTTTTGGATGCTGGTCTCAAGTATCCAGAAAATGAGCAACTAGGGGTCGATGTCGTTATTCCCAACATGGACTACCTCTTTGAGAATAGCGATCGTATCGCAGGAGTCTTTTTAACGCACGGGCATGCGGATGCCATTGGAGCCCTTCCCTATCTTTTAGCGGAGGCTAAAGTTCCCGTATTTGGGTCAGAGTTGACCATCGAGTTGGCCAAACTCTTTGTCAAGAGCAATGACAGTGTCAAGAAGTTCAATGATTTCCATGTAATCGATGCCAACTCAGAGATTGATTTTGGAGGAACCGTTGTTTCCTTCTTCCAGACAACCCACTCTATTCCAGAAAGTTTAGGAATTGTCATCAAGACTTCTGAAGGAAGTATCGTCTATACAGGAGACTTCAAGTTTGACCAGACAGCGAGTGAGTTTTATGCGACTGACTTTGCTCGTTTGGCAGAGATTGGACAAGAAGGCGTCCTCGCTCTCTTGAGTGACTCTGCCAATGCCGATAGTAAGATTCAAGTGGCTAGTGAGCAAGAGGTTGGGGATGAAATCCTAGATACGATTGCTGACTGGGATGGCCGTATCATTGTAGCCGCTGTTGCAAGTAACCTATCACGGATCCAGCAAGTCTTTGACGCAGCTGCAGAGACAGGGCGCCGGGTTGTCTTGACTGGATTTGACGTAGAAAATATTGTCCGTACAGGGATTCGTTTAAATAAACTGTCTTTGGCCAACGAAAAAATATTGATCAAGCCAAAAGAAATGTCTCGTTTTGAGGATCATGAATTGATTATTCTTGAAACGGGGCGGATGGGTGAACCCATCAATGGACTCCGTAAAATGTCCATTGGCCGTCACCGCTATGTTGAAATCAAGGATGGTGACTTGGTCTATATCGTAACAACTCCATCTATCGCCAAAGAAGCGGTTATGGCACGTGTAGAAAACATGGTCTATCAAGCAGGCGGAGTCGTAAAAGCGATTACTCAAAGCTTGCGTGTATCAGGACACGGAAATGCGCGTGATCTTCAATTGATGATCAACCTCCTTCGTCCCAACTATCTGTTCCCAATCCAAGGGGAATACCGCGAATTAGATGCCCATGCACGGCTTGCGATGGAAGTGGGGATTTTGCCTGAAAATATCTTCATTCCGAAAAAAGGCACCATCATGGAATATGACAATGGTGACTTCGTTCCTGCAGGTAGCGTCTCTGCTGGAGATGTCTTGATTGATGGGAATGCCATTGGGGATGTCGGAAATGTCGTGCTCCGTGACCGGAAAGTCCTTTCAGAAGACGGTATCTTTATTGTGGCTATTACGGTTAACCGTCGTGAAAAACGCATTATCTCGAAGGCAAAAGTTCACACTCGTGGCTTTATCTATGTGAAGAAGAGTCGCGATATCTTGCGAGAAAGTGCTGAGATTGTCAACCAAAGTGTGGAAGAATACTTAGCTCAGGACAGCTTCGATTGGGGTGAGCTCAAGGGTGCTGTTCGTGATAGTTTGGCTAAGTACCTCTTTGACCAGACCAAACGTCGACCAGCTATCTTGCCAGTAATCATGGAAGTACGCTAGGATAAACATAAGAGGAAAAGTCGACCGTCGGCTTTTTCTTGTCAAAGAAGAAAGAAAAGGTGAGGAAAGATAGATGGCAGTAATGCAGATTGAATATTATTCAGAAGCGCTCGCGATGGAGTGGGGGATCAACGTCCTCTATCCAGATGCGTCTCGGGTGAAAAATCCGGATGATCAAGATATCCCGGTCCTCTATCTCCTTCATGGGATGAATGGCAATCAGTACTCCTGGTTGAAACGGACCAATGTAGAACGGATCCTACGGTCGACCAATTTGATTGTCGTTTTGCCTAATACCAATAATGGTTGGTATACAGATACACAGTATGGTTATCCCTATTACACAGCCATCGCAGAGGAATTGCCTAAGACCTTAGCACGTTTCTTCCCAAATATGACCAAGAAGCGGGAGAAGACCTTTATTGCTGGTCTATCGATGGGGGGCTATGGATCTTTTAAACTGGCCCTTCAAACCAATCGATTCTCGCATGCTGCTAGCTTTTCTGGTGCTCTTAGCTTTGAGGGACGTCAACTGGCAGACACCGATCTTGGAAGTGCAGCTTATTGGCAAGGGGTCTTTGGAGAGCTAGAAGATTGGACGACGAGTCCTTACTCCCTGGAAAGCATTGCTGAGAAGTACGCAGATAAAAAGACGGTCTTATGGGCTTGGTGTGGCGAGCAGGATGCTCTGTATGAGGCTAACAATACAGCTGTGGATCATCTGAAGGACCTCGGTTTTGATATCACCTACAGCCATGGACCAGGAAAACATGAATGGTTTTATTGGGAGCGGGAGTTAGAGCATTTCTTAGCAACCCTGCCAATCGATTTTGAACTAGAAGAACGACTCGATTAGGAAGCTACTCATGCAGAGATGTGCTATAATAGAGTGAAAAGTGCTGGGACAGTTAGAAGAGAAGCCCAGAATCAATGAACAATTAGGAGAAACATACGTGACTAAAGATATTCGTGTGCGTTATGCACCAAGTCCAACCGGACTACTACACATCGGAAATGCTCGTACAGCATTGTTTAACTACTTGTATGCGCGCCACCATGGTGGAACCTTTATCATCCGTATCGAAGATACGGACCGTAAGCGCCACGTCGAAGACGGCGAACGTTCCCAGCTGGAAAACCTTCGTTGGTTGGGTATGGACTGGGATGAAAGTCCAGAGACGCATGAGAACTACCGCCAGTCTGAACGTTTGGAACTCTATCAAAAATATATTGACCAACTCTTGGCTGAAGGAAAAGCCTACAAGTCTTATGTGACAGAAGAAGAGTTGGCAGCAGAGCGTGAACGCCAGGAAGCAGCTGGTGAAACACCTCGCTACATCAACGAATACCTTGGTATGAGCGAAGAAGAAAAAGCTGCTTATATCGCAGAACGCGAAGCAGCGGGAATCATCCCTACGGTTCGTTTAGCAGTTAATGAGTCTGGTATTTACAAATGGCATGATATGGTCAAAGGCGATATTGAGTTTGAAGGTGGTAATATCGGTGGTGACTGGGTTATCCAAAAGAAAGATGGTTACCCAACTTACAACTTCGCCGTTGTGATCGATGACCATGACATGCAAATTTCTCACGTCATCCGTGGAGATGACCACATTGCCAATACACCAAAACAGCTCATGGTTTATGAGGCTCTTGGATGGGAAGCTCCAGAGTTCGGTCACATGACCTTGATCATCAACTCTGAAACTGGTAAGAAGTTGTCTAAACGGGACACTAACACTCTTCAATTTATCGAAGATTACCGGAAGAAAGGGTACCTTCCAGAAGCAGTCTTTAACTTTATCGCTCTTCTTGGTTGGAACCCTGGTGGGGAAGACGAAATCTTTTCTCGCGAAGAACTCATCAAGCTCTTTGATGAAAACCGCCTTAGCAAGTCTCCAGCAGCCTTCGACCAGAAGAAAATGGACTGGATGAGCAATGAGTATATCAAGAATGCGGATCTTGCGACCATCTTTGAAATGGCCAAACCATTCCTCGAAGCAGCAGGACGCTTGACAGACAAGGCTGAAAAATTGGTGGAACTCTATAAACCACAAATGAAGTCAGTGGATGAAATCGTTCCATTGACAGACCTTTTCTTCTCAGACTTCCCAGAATTGACAGAAGCTGAGCAAGAAGTCATGGCTGGTGAAACGGTTCCGACTGTACTTGAAGCCTTCAAAGCAAAACTCGAAGCCATGTCAGACGATGAGTTTGTGGTAGAAAATATCTTCCCACAAATCAAAGCGGTCCAAAAGGAAACTGGTATCAAAGGGAAAAATCTCTTCATGCCAATCCGTATCGCTGTTTCTGGGGAAATGCATGGTCCTGAATTGCCAGATACCATTTACTTGCTTGGACGTGAAAAATCCATCCAACACATTGAGAAAATGTTGGCAGAAATTGCAAAATAGGAATACATTTATTCTCATTTAAGAATGTTGACAGAAGCTTATAGATTGCATTCTAAAGAAGTAAGCGTCAAGATTGCTACTCTAAAATCTCAGAGGGTGGTTAGAGAAGGACTCTGGGTCTTTTGTCAGCTATAATGAGTGACGAAACGTTACACCTTGGAGAGGATCGAATTGATTCTCTCCTTTTTGATGTTTAAAACGATAAAAATTCTAGTTTTAAAGTGGTCAATGTTCTGGAAAGCAACAGTATTTTGCTTGATGCCTTTGATGAGGTTATTGGTAGCTTTCAGTTTTACATTTGAGTAGGAGAGTTCTATGTGTTAATGATCTTTAGAGATTTATGGGACTTATTTACAGCAAAATAACTCCATAATTCCTTATATACTAGAGTAATTAAAGAATTTTTAAAGAGAAGTAGCTCTTTTGTCTACTTCTTTTTGATATGCTTCCTTCTCTTTTATGGTATACTGAAAGCGATAAAATGATTGGAGATCAAGATGAAAAAGATTCCTTTAGCATTTTCAGGCTGCCTGTTAGGTTTAGCAGGGGCTGGAAACCTTCTGTCTGATACCTTCCCAGTTCTGGCTCATTTCTTCAGTTTGACGGGTTTGATCCTATGGGTTTTCTTTTTATGTCACCATCTGATCTACTGGCGAGAAACCAAGATTGAACTACAAGAACCGGCCCTTCTGTCTGGGATGGCGACCTTTCCCATGGCTGGGATGATTCTATCGACTTATCTCTTACGATTATTTCCGACATTTGGAGGACTCGCCCAGGCAGTTTGGTGGACTGCCTTCCTCTTAGATTGTGGCTTGATTTTCTACTTTACCAAGACTCATATATTGGCAAAACCAAGAGCCAATGCCACCCCTAGTTGGACCGTCCTTTATGTGGGGATTGCTGTTGCTGCCTTGACCTACCCAGTGGTAGGAGTGGTTGGGCTGGCCTATCTGACTCTCGGATTTGGCTTTGTCTTAACCTTGATTCTTTACCCCTTGATCTACCAGGGGTTGAAAACCACCCCTTTACCGAGCCACTTATTGGGACAAGAAGGGATTTATTGTGCCCCCTTTTCTCTTCTGTTAGCGGCCCTGGTTCGTGTGGGTGGAGCCGGTCTACCTGTTTGGCTGTTATACACCATGGTCGGACTCTCTCAAGCTTTTTATTTCTTCGTTTTAACGCGTCTACCTAGAATGATAAAAGAGGGCTTTCAACCAGCCTTTTCAGCTTTAACCTTCCCAACGGTCATCACAGCTACTTCCCTGAAAATGGCCCAAGGCCTATTGCACAGTTCTCTGTTAAGGCCTCTTGTCTGGTTAGAAACCATTCTGTGTCTAGCCATTCTTGTGTCCGTGCTTATAGGCTTTGTGATTTACATAAAAGGGGATAACTAGCATTCCAATAGAAATTAGAGGTCAGAGACGGTTGCCTCGACCTTTTTGGGTTCACTTTCTAATTGAATCCTAGGAATGATTATGGTAAGATGCAATAAATCATTTTTAATCCCCTTGAAAGGAATGTATGAAATTTTTAAAGACAAAGGCCAAGCTCTTTTATCCACTTTTACTACTAGTTTTTTATATCTTAGTTCGGCCACAATTTCGCGAGTTAGCCCAGCTAGTCAGCAACCAAGTCGGCCAAGCTCTTAGCTATTTTTGGACCCTTCTCTTTTTAGAGGCAGGTTATTTGATGCTTGTTTTTTCATTTGTAAAGAAATACAGTCCACGTACCGTTTTTCAGTGGGCGAAGAAGAAAAAATTCCTTCCCGCTATCTACGCTGCTATATTCTCCAGTTGTGCCATCTACTGGCTAGATTACTTTCTCAGTGGGTTCACCAAAGGACGTCTAGCTATTTATCACTTTTTTCCGGTGACCTTGGAAGCCTTAGGATCTCTCATACTCTTTGTCTTAGTGGTCATCATTCGACCGATGACCGTGGAATTAATCTTCCGTGGAGCGCTTGTCCAAGCCTATTTTAAAAAATGTCCCTTCTACGCGAGTGTATGGGCCCCAGCCCTTATCTATAGTGGACTTCAATTCCTTCACCATCCCTTTACTGTTTTGAGTTTTTTGATCTATACCATCCCCGCCCTTATTTTTGGATTATTGAATGAAAAGACGAGCTCATTGTATTATCCTATCCTTGCTCATATCGGCTTGAACTTCATTTATAGCTTACCCATCATCTTATCAACCATCCAGCATCTCTTCTCCTAGCCGTTTTGACGGCACTGGAGGAGGCTTTAAACCAAGAGCCAGAAGGTCGTTGGTTTTTTTTGAAATTATGGTATAATAGAATAAATTTAAAAGAGGGAGTGGGAGTTTGAGAAAAAGCTATCGTGTCAAGCGAGAAAAAGATTTCAATGCCATTTTTAAAAGTGGTATGAATTGTGCGAATAGAAAATTTGTGATCTACCGTTTGTCGCAAGAGCAGCCCCATTTCCGTGTCGGCTTATCCGTGAGTAAAAAATTAGGAAATGCTGTGACACGCAACCGAATCAAGCGCTTGATTCGTCATGTTTTAATGAAGCACCAGGATCATCTTGTAGCAGATGATTTTGTTGTGATTGCTCGAAAGGGAGTTGAAGAACTGGATTTTGATCAGGTCGAAAAAAATCTAGTCCATGTATTAAAATTAGCGCAAGTCTATCGTCAGGAAAGGTAATTACGTGAAAAAGAAACTAAAAGTAGCTAGCTTACTCGGAGGGGCCCTCCTATTATTAACAGCCTGTGGAACGTCTGAAGTGACTTCCCAATCATCAGGAGTTTGGGAAAAATTCGTTTACTTCTTTGCAGAAGTCATCCGTTTTCTTTCTATTGGAGGCAACATCGGAGTCGGGATTATCCTCTTCACTCTCTTGATTCGGACCATTCTTTTGCCAGTTTTCCAATACCAAATGACCTCCTCGCGCAAAATGCAGGAGATTCAGCCACTAGTGAAAGAAATCCAGGCCAAGTACCCTGGGAAGGATTTGGAAAGCCGCACTCGCATGTCAGAAGAAATGCGGGAACTCTATAAAGAAAAAGGCGTCAAGACTTCCTCTGCCTTCTTGCCATTGTTTATTCAAATGCCAGTCTTGATGGCCTTGTTCCAAGCTTTGAGTCGGGTAGAATTCCTAAAAGTCGGTCATTTTCTTTGGTTGGATATGAGCGCAACAGACCCAACCTTTATTTTGCCAGTTTTGGCAGCCGTCTTCACCTTCTTTAGCACCTGGTTGAGCAACAAAGCCATGCCAGAAAAAAATGGTGGAATGACAGCCATGATGTATGCAATGCCCGTGATGATTTTCTTCTTCGCTATGTACTCAGCCAGCGGGGTTGCTCTCTACTGGGTGGTTTCCAATGCTTACCAAGTTGGGCAAACTTACCTATTGAACAATCCATTTAAGATTATTGCGGCGCGTGAAGCAGAGCAACAGGCAATCAAAGATATAGAAAAACAAAAACGACGTGCATTTAACAAAGCACAGAAAAAGAAAAACTAAGAAGGAGTTTGACAGATGGTCCAATATAAAGGAGTCAATGTTGAAGAAGCCATTCAAAATGGTTTGAAAGAATTAGATATCCCGCGCATGAAAGCACATATTACTGTCGTTTCTCGTGAAAAGAAAGGGTTCCTCGGTCTCTTTGGTAAGAAGCCAGCTGTGGTAGACATCGAACCAATTGCAGAAACTACAGTGACAAAAGCCAATCAACAAGCTGTTAAGGGAGTTCCTGAGGAAATTAATGCTCAAAACGAACCTGTCAAGAGTGTCAGTGAAGAGACTGTTGATTTGGGTCGCGTGGTAGCAGCGATTAAAAAAGTTGAAGAAGAAGGACAAGAAGTTTCTGAAGAAGTGAAGGCTGAGATTCTCAAACATGAGAAGGCTCCTGAAACCATTCTTGAAGAACAAGGTCATGGAGAGATTCTCGATTCAAGTCTTAACGAAGCTGAGATCCGCCAAACGTCTGATTTTGCTGACTTGGGCATTGAAGTAGAAGAAAGCTATGACATTGAAAAGGTTGTTTCTGATGTCACTGCCTATGTTCAAACCGTTATTGATGAAATGGATGTCGAAGCTAGCATCTCAAGCAGCTACAACCGTCGCACCATCAATATGCAGATTGATACCAATGAGCCAGGCCGTGTCATTGGCTACCACGGGAAAGTTCTCAAGGCCCTTCAATTGTTGGCACAGAACTACCTTTACAATCAGTATTCTAAGAATTTCTACATTGCGATCAACGTTAATGATTATGTTGAACACCGTGCAGAAGTCCTTCAAAGCTATGCGCAAAAATTGGCAAGTCGTGCTCTAGAAGAAGGTCGAGCGCAACATACAGACCCAATGTCTAATAGCGAACGCAAGATCATCCACCGCATCGTATCGAAAATGGATGGAGTCACCAGCTATTCTGAAGGAGAAGAACCAAATCGTTACGTTGTCGTCGATATTGAAGGTTAATCTGCCATCAAAAAAGGAAGATGCTAAAGGGAGAGAGGGGTGTAAGCTTGCTCTCTCCTTTTCTGTCTGAGAAAGGAAAACTAGAATGTATAGTAAGATAAGAGACTTTTTGAATTATCAGGGGATCAAGTACCTGGCTCCTGCTAAAGCTGGTGAGGATGCAGAGCGAATGGTAGAGTATCGCGAGTTAGGGCAAGAAGCTCGGCAGGAATTCACCCACTTGGTCAGCGATTTTCAGAAGCTCTTTCCGCATTTAAAACAAGATCGGACCAGTCAGTGGATGAATCAAGCTCAAATTCTTCGCCCTCATTTTTGGGCTTATCTCCAAGGAGAGGGAGAGATAACGGATCCGATGTTTGCCTTGCGACTTTATGGAGATGCGAAGGACTTTGGTGTGTCACTGGAAGTAAGTTTTATCGAACGCAAGAAGGATGAGGAGAGTCTACAAAAGCAGAACCGCGTTTTAACTCTTCCGGTTTCTTCGCCAGTCTATTACTTCGCCCAAATAGAAGGTGTCAGTCAACGATTCCAAGGGACAGAAGCCAATCGCCAGAGACTTCTCAAAGGTGTGGAAACTGGCCAGGTCCGAAAGGTCTTGGTAAAAGTCGATGTCAATCTATCGCAAGCGACGAGTCGAGATGCCATTCTTGAGGAATTAAAAAAAGGAATGGCTAGCTTGCTTCCTTACTATGAAGCGACTCGTCAAAGGATAGAAGGAGATGCCCAATAAAAGCGGTATCATTGAACCTGCCCCAACAAATTTTTCATAGCTATTGACAAACAGACGTGAATCAGATAGAATAGTAAAGTATGTTTAGTAACTGATCACATTATAGCCGGCTAAACGAATACAAAATCTATGAGGAGGTATTCATCGTGAAACGTACTTATCAACCAAGTAAACTTCGTCGTGCGCGCAAACATGGTTTCCGTCACCGTATGGCAACTAAAAACGGTCGTCGCGTATTGGCAGCTCGTCGTCGTAAAGGACGCAAAGTTTTGGCTGCGTAATTCAGATAAAAAACTAAAAACCAGTAGAAACTCGAGACTACTGGTTTTTGTTTTGCCAAAAGTGTATTCAGCTAGGCTTTCTGTTATAATAGAATGAGAAAAATCGTAGAAAAGGATCCATATGCAGATTTTTGATACTCATACTCACCTCAACGTTGAAGAGTTTGCAGGGAGAGAAAAAGAGGAATTAGAACTAGCTAAAGAGCTGGGAGTCCATGCCCACAATGTTGTTGGCTTTGACAAACCAACCATCGAACGAGCAATAGCCTTGGCCGACCAGTACCCGGAAGTTTATCTTACCCTGGGTTGGCATCCCACTGAGGCGGGCGACTATAGTCCTGAAGTAGAGGCTTATTTACTTGAACAGTTGAAACATCCTAAAGTCGTCGCCCTAGGAGAAATCGGTCTCGATTACCACTGGATGACGGCACCAAAAGACGTTCAAGAAAAGGTTTTTCGCCGTCAGATCCAACTGTCTAAGGACTTGGACTTGCCTTTTGTAGTGCATACGCGTGATGCTCTCGAAGATACCTACGCCATTATCAAGAGTGAAGGAGTGGGCCCGCGCGGTGGCATCATGCATTCTTTCTCCGGTAGTCTTGAAGAAGCCAAACGTTTCATGGATCTGGGAATGATGATTTCCTTCTCTGGAGTGGTGACGTTTAAGAAGGCGACAGATGTCCAAGAAGCGGCAGCTGGCCTTCCGCTTGATAAGATATTGGTTGAGACAGATGCCCCTTATCTGGCACCAGTTCCTAAGCGGGGCCGGGAAAATAAAACAGCCTACACCCGCTATGTAGTGGATCATATTGCAACACTACGTGGCTTGACAACAGAAGAAGTAGCTCAAGCCACCTATGACAATGCGAGAAAGGTATTTGGCCTTGACTGAGAAAAGAAAAATACCAGAAGTGATTGTTGTTGAAGGCAAGGATGATACGGCCAATCTGAAACGCTATTATGAGGTGGATACCTATGAGACACGTGGATCCGCCATTAATCATGATGACCTAGAACGAATTGCCACCTTGCAGGAGTTGCGTGGAGTCATAGTTTTTACGGATCCGGATTACAATGGGGAGCGCATTCGTAAGATCATCATGCAAGAAATTCCGCAGGCCAAGCATGCCTTTTTAAATCGTGGCGAAGCAGTACCCAAATCAAAAACCAAGGGCCGTTCCTTGGGAGTCGAGCATGCCAGCTTTGAAGACTTGGAAAAAGCCCTTGCTGGACTGGTGGGCTCCTATAAAGATGAGCATTTCTTTGATATTACCAAATCAGATCTGATGCGACTCGGTCTGCTGATGGGCAGTGACAGTCGCAAACGACGGGAATATCTAGGAGAAGCCTTGCGCATCGGCTACTGCAATGGCAAACAACTGCTCAATCGCTTGGAGTTGTTTGGAATTTGTTTAGCGCAAGTCGAAGAAACGATGGCCAGTTATTAAAAAAGAGATAGAGGTGGAAGATGGGATTGTTCGACCTGTTTACAGATAAGAAAAAAGTGATAGGATTTTCTTTGGAGAATGTTCACGCAGAACATCAAAAGAATCCACGGCATTTTTTGATTCCAAGTCAAGAAGAAATCAACCAATTGAAGCTTGGGGACCAGGTTCGCCTCATCTTTGTGCTGGATACAGTCTTGGAGAATGGGTGTCGAGGAGAGCGTATGTGGGTCGAACTCACTGAAATCCGCGATGGGAAGTTCAAAGGATGTTTAACCAATCAACCGGCTTATATTACCACCATCCAGCTTGGAGATGAGCTGGAATTTGCCCAGGAACATATCGCCAGTCTGATGGTTCCTCCGCTGAATCTTGATACGCAAAAAGGGGCCATGATTACCAAGGATTGCTTCCTACGACGTGAGATTAATTGGGCGATTCACGATGTCCCTCATCATTCACAAGATAGTGGTTGGCAGTTCTTTACAGGTTATGAGTCCCAGGAAGACTTGGACGATCCGTCTAAGATTACCATCATCAGTCTTGAAGACGCCTTGGAAATGGAGCCCTTGTTGGAAACCGTCTTAGATAAGAACGGGGAAGCTTATGTTTACCAAGCGGAGCAGAATGCCTTTGTAGAAGACTGTTAGACTGGCCTGCGGAGAAAAAAGAGAGAGTATGTCTCACACTAAACGGATTAGAAAAGAGAAAAAATGAGAATTGCAGATTATAGCGTGACCAAGGCAGTGCTAGAGCGTCACGGTTTTACCTTTAAAAAATCCTTCGGTCAGAACTTCTTGACCGATACCAATATCCTTCAAAAGATTGTCGATACGGCTGAGATTGATAAAACAGTCAATGTCATCGAAATTGGTCCCGGAATTGGAGCTTTGACGGAGTTTTTGGCAGAAAATGCCGCAGAAGTCATGGCCTTTGAGATTGATGACCGCTTGGTGCCTATCTTAGCGGATACCTTGCGTGATTTTGACAATGTCACGGTTGTCAACCAAGACATCCTCAAGGTAGACCTCAACCAGTACATCGCAGAGTTCAAAAATCCAGAGCTTCCGATCAAGGTAGTGGCTAATCTTCCTTACTACATCACGACTCCCATCCTTATGCACTTGATCGAATCCAAGATTCCTTTCCAAGAATTTGTGGTTATGATGCAAAAAGAGGTGGCAGACCGTATTTCAGCCGAACCTAATACCAAAGCTTACGGGTCTTTGTCCATTGCAGTCCAATACTATATGACCGCTAAAGTAGCCTTTATCGTGCCTCGCACCGTCTTTGTGCCAGCGCCAAACGTCGATTCTGCCATCCTCAAGATGGTGCGTCGCCCAGAACCAGCAGTGGCAGTCAAGGATGAAGATTTCTTCTTCTCTGTCAGCAAGGCTAGCTTTGTCCACCGCCGCAAGACTCTATGGAACAACTTGACCAGTCGCTTTGGCAAGACTGAGGAAATCAAAGCCAAACTGGAAGGAGGGATTCAAGCTGCGGGCCTGCAACCTTCTGTACGAGGAGAAGCCCTCAGCTTAGAAGACTTCGCCCGCCTAGCGGATGGCCTTCTAGAAGCAGGAATGAATTAATAGAAAAGACATGAGATATGAATCTCATGTCTTTTTGAATGATGGAAGGAAAGGACAGGATTTTTAACCCGCGCATGAAGAAAATCCACTTGCCGGATTTCGAGTCCGGTGCCGTACCGAGCTGAGCCACCTTTCCAAGATGCGGAGAAAGGGATTTGAACCCTCACGCCCGAAGGGGCACATGCGCCTGAAGCATGCGTGTCTGCCGTTCCACCACCTCCGCATAGTTCTATTATACTCTTTTTAAAAGAAATGCCAAGAAAAAATAGTAACAGAATTTATATAGTGATTCTGTACTGACTATTAAGGTGATATAAAATTCTATTATATAGGAATTTAAGGTTCGCAAGCGCTATCGTATATTTTTTGATATAATGGTAGTATTAACTTTAAAGGAGTGCTAGTTGCAAGGAACGATTGTTAAAGCCTTGGCCGGTTTTTATTATGTGGAGTGCGAGGGAGAAATTTACCAAACACGCGCCCGAGGAAATTTCCGGAAAAAGGGACAAACTCCCTACGTTGGAGATAAGGTAGAATTTTCAGCCGAAGAAAATTCGGAAGGCTATATTTTAAAAATATTCCCAAGAAAGAATAGCTTAGTCCGTCCACCGATTGTGAATATAGATCAGGCTGTCGTTATCATGTCTGCCAAAGAGCCAGATTTTAATGTTAATTTATTGGACCGCTTTTTAGTCCTCTTGGAACAAAAAGTGATTCATCCGATTGTCTATATTTCAAAGATGGACTTACTAGAAGATCCAGCTGAGATGCTTCCTTTCCAGGAAGTCTATCGCAAAATGGGCTATGACTTTGTCACTGACAAGGAAGAGCTCTTACCTCTCTTGAAAGATCAGGTGACGGTCTTTATGGGCCAAACAGGAGTGGGGAAATCAACCCTCTTGAATACCTTGGCTCCGGAGTTGGAACTAGAGACAGGAGAGATCTCTGATAGTCTTGGACGAGGTCGCCATACGACGCGAGCCGTCAGCTTTTATGATCTCAATGGTGGCAAGATTGCGGATACCCCTGGTTTCTCCTCTTTAGATTATGAAGTCGACAATGCAGAAGATCTGAATCATGCTTTTCCAGACATCGCCAAGGTAAGCCGGGATTGCAAGTTCCGTACTTGTACCCACACACATGAACCATCCTGTGCCGTCAAGCCCGCTGTTGAGGAAGGGATCATAGCTTCCTTCCGCTATGAGAATTACTTACAGTTTTTGAGCGAGATCGAAAATAGGCGTGAAACCTATAAAAAAGTATCGAAAAAATTACCCAAATAAGGAGACCTGTATAATATGAAAACAAACAAATTAGCCCCTTCTATTTTAAGTGCAGATTATGCAAATTTTGAAAGCGAATTGAAGAAATTAGAAGCATCTGGTGCGGAATACGCTCACATCGATGTGATGGACGGCCACTTTGTGCCTAATATCAGCTTTGGTGCTGGTGTAGTTGCTAGTATGCGTCCTCACAGCAAACTAGTTTTTGACTGCCACTTGATGGTTACCAATCCTGAGCAACATATCGAAGAGTTTGCGCGGGCCGGAGCAGATATCATTAGCATTCACGTCGAAGCGACTCCACACATCCATGGTGCCCTTCAAAAAATTCGTTTGGCAGGGGTGAAACCAAGTGTGGTCATCAATCCAGGAACCCCTGTTGAAAGTATCCAACACATCTTGAACTTGGTAGACCAAGTACTTGTCATGACTGTCAACCCAGGATTTGGTGGGCAAGCCTTCCTTCCAGAAACTATGGATAAGATTCGTCAGTTGGTTCAATTGCGTGAAGAGAAAGGCTTGGATTTCGATATTGAAGTCGATGGGGGAATCGATGATAAGACGATTCGCGCTGCGAAAGAAGCAGGGGCAAACGTCTTTGTAGCAGGTTCCTATGTGTTTAATGGAGATGTGAATGAACGAGTTCAAACCCTTCGAGCAGCCATCCAAGACTAAGGTTGCGATTGTAGCTGGAGGCCGAGTGGAAACCATTCCGCTAGACTTGGATGTTTATGTCGGGGTGGATGCAGGCTGCCTTTTCCTATTAGAGCAAAGATTGGAACTATCTTTAGCAGTTGGGGATTTTGACTCTGTCGAGCCAGAAGAATTCCAGAGTATTCAATCTGCGGCTCACGAATTACGGACTTCGGTAGCAGAAAAAAATGATACGGATCTGGAATTGGCGATTAAGGAAGTGTTAGAACGTTGGCCTCAAGCGGAAATTCGAATTTTTGGAGCCTTTGGTGGTCGCCTGGATCACCACTTGGCCAGCGTTTTTTTGCCCAGCGATCCAGAAATTGCACCCTTTATGTCGCAACTTTACTTGATGGACCAACAAAATTATCTCTGCTATCGTCCAGCAGGCCGCCATACCATTCTGCCTATAGCAGGCTATACCTATGTAGCTTTTATGCCAGTTGAGGGAGCTTCCTTCCAGATTGAAGGAGCCAAGTATCCCCTAAATCAGACCAATTATTTTAAAAAGGCTATTTATGGTTCCAACGAGTTTATCAATCAGCCGATTACCTTAACCGTTGATCGAGGCTATGCCCTTATCATTTATAGCAAGGATGGGAAATAAGATGGAATTAATCCTTTTTGTATTAGGAGTGGGAAATCTTGTCTTGCTCTTCTTGCTCTACCAGCAACGGACAGCTGATAACAAACAGGTCCGTGACTTACTGGAGGACCAAGAAGATCATCTTTCGGATCAGCTGGATTACCGATTTGAAAGAGAGCGACAAGCTCAGCAAATCACTGGCCAGCAGATAGAGATGGCGATCAGTGACCGTCTTATGGAATTACGGACAGAAATGCATCAGCAAACGACTGCTTTACGAGCAGAACTTGCTGAGAACTTCACTAAAAACCGAGACAAAACGGATGAGCGGATGCAACAGATTCAAGCTTCCAATGATTTACGGTTGGAGCAGATGCGTCAAACGGTCGAAGAAAAGTTGGAAAAAACCTTGCATAGTCGTCTCCAAACCTCCTTTGAGACGGTCTCCAAACAATTGGAGTCGGTCAATAAAGGTCTTGGGGAAATGCAGACGGTCGCTAGAGATGTGGGAAGTCTCAATAAGGTCCTCTCCAATACCAAAACCCGTGGGATTATGGGAGAACTCCAACTCGGTCAGATCATCGAAGATATCCTAACTCCCGCCCAATACGAGAGAGAGTTTGTAACAGTTCCCCATTCCAGCGAACGCGTCGAGTATGCCATCAAGATGCCTGGTCAGGTCAGAGGGGAATACGTCTATCTGCCAATCGACTCTAAGTTTCCTCTGGACGGTTATTACCGACTGGAAGAAGCCTATGAAAGTGGGGAGAAAGAGGAGATTGAGCGTTGTCGCAAGCTCCTATTGGCTAGTATCAAACAATTTGCCAAGGACATTCATCAAAAATACCTCTATCCGCCTGCCACTACTAATTTTGGGATTCTCTTTTTACCGACGGAAGGGCTCTATTCAGAAGTGGTCCGCGATCCAGCCTTCTTTGATCGCCTCCGAAGAGAGGAGCAGATCGTCGTCGCGGGTCCAAGCACGCTTTCGGCCTTGTTAAATTCCCTATCGGTTGGATTTAAGACCCTGAATATTCAACGAAGTGCGGATGATATTAGCAAGGTGCTTGCATCCGTCAAGACGGAGTTCCAAAAATTTGGAGGCGTTTTAGAAAAGACCCAACGGCAGTTGAAGCATGCCTCTGGCAACATTGATGACCTCTTAAACCGAAGAACAAATGCTATCGAGCGCACACTCCGCCAAATTGAAACGTCAGAGGATTTAGATATGGCAAGCCTATTGAATTTAGAAGATGGAGAAGATGATGGTCAAAATTAATCAAATGAAAAAAGACGAATTGTTTGAAGGCTTCTACCTCATTAAGTCGGTAGATCTTCGTCAGACACGTGCTGGAAAGAATTATCTTGCCTTTGTCTTCCAAGATGAGACAGGCACAATCGAAGGAAAATTGTGGGATGCTCAGCCACATAATGTGGAGCAATTTCAGGCTGGGCGTGTGGTTTATATGAGTGGCCGTCGGGAGGTCTACAACAATACGCCTCAGGTCAATCAGTTAACCTTGCGGTTGCCTCAAAGTGGGGAGCCGTCGAATCCAGCAGACTTTAAGGAAAAACCTCCGGTAAATCCAGTCGATTTGAAAGATTACCTGTCGGGGATGATTTTCAAAATAGAAAATCCAGTTTGGCAACGTGTGGTGCGGGCGCTATACAGCAAGTATGACAAAGAGTTCTACTCTTATCCTGCGGCCAAAACCAACCACCATGCTTTTGAGACAGGCTTAGCTTATCACACAGCCACTATGGTTCGTTTGGCTGAGAGCATCTCTCAGGTGTATCCTCAATTAAACCAGAGTCTCCTCTATGCGGGTATCATGCTTCATGATCTTGCCAAGGTACTGGAGCTATCAGGGCCTGAAAATACAGAGTATACAGTTCGAGGGAACCTCATCGGGCACATCGCTCTAATCGATGAAGAAATTACCAAGGTCTTACAAGAGTTAAAGATTGACGATCAAAAAGAAGATGTGATTGTGTTGCGCCATGTGATTTTGAGTCACCATGGTCTACTAGAATATGGTAGTCCGGTTCGTCCAAAAATCATGGAAGCCGAGATCATCCATATGATTGATAACCTAGATGCAGAAATGATGATGATGACTTCTGCCTTAGCTTTAGTAGGTCCTGGTGAAATGACCAATAAGATTTTTGCCTTGGACAATCGCTCCTTCTATAAGCCAAATTTAAAAGATTCGTAATGAACTGGCCTTAAATAAGCTGCTCTTAGTTTGTTAGTAAAAAAACCAAAAACGAATGTTGTGAGACTAACAATGTTCGTTTTTTGGTATAATATGGTATAATACAATAAAAAAAACTATGTGGAGAGAAAATGAAGCTAAGAAGAAGTGAGCGGATGGTTGTGATCTCGAATTACTTGATTAATCATCCCTACGAATTGACGAGTTTAAATACATTTGCCGAAAAATACGAATCTGCCAAATCATCTATTTCTGAGGACATTGTCATTATTAAACGGGCCTTTGAAGAAATGGAGATTGGAAGCATTGAAACTCTTACTGGTGCAGGTGGAGGGGTCATCTTTACACCATCGATTTCGGATGCAGATTCAAAAGAAATTGTCCAAAATTTGTGCAATCAATTGTCAGAAAGTAACCGGATTTTACCAGGTGGATATATCTACCTTTCGGATTTGCTAAGTGATCCAAAAATCTTAAATAATATCGGACGCATTATTGCCAAGGCCTTCCGAGATCAAAAAATCGATGCAGTCATGACGGTGGCCACTAAGGGTGTTCCATTAGCAAACGCGGTAGCGAATGTCTTAAATGTTCCTTTTGTCATTGTACGACGCGATCTAAAAATTACAGAAGGCTCAACGGTCAGTGTCAACTACGTATCTGGTTCCAGTGGCGATCGGATTGAGAAAATGTTCCTATCTAAACGTAGTTTGAAAGCTGGAAGCCGTGTTCTGATTGTCGATGACTTCCTTAAAGGAGGGGGAACTATCAGTGGGATGGTCAGCCTCTTAGCTGAGTTCGATTCAGAGTTGGCAGGAGTTGCTATTTTTGCGGACAATGCTTCGGCTAGAAGTAAAGATTTATTTGATCACAAGTCACTTCTACGTGTGACCAATATTGATGTAGCAGAAAATAAAATTGATGTAGAAGTCGGAAATATTTTTGATAAGGACTAAGCTGGAGAGGGAGAAAGGAAAATGAAAACAATTTTAGACCGTTTTGATCGTAGTCCCCTATGGCTTCGATTGGCAACGATATTCATCTTGACAGGAGTTCTTGTCGGTGGGCTTTATACGGTTCGTAAAAATTCTGCAGACCAAGTTACAGTAGTGAAGCGAGAAACCAAAAAAACAGGTTCTCTTCCTATTAAGAAGAAAGATCCTAAAAAAGCCAAAGAAGAAGAGGAAGCGAAAATCGCTGAAGCGGCTGAAAAAGCAGTTGCTCATTTTGAAACGACTGCAACTCAAGAAACCTTAACCGCTGCCAAAGAGGCCGTAGAAAAAGTGAAGGACGAAACCAAAAAACAGGCCTTTCAAGCTCGTATTCAGTACATTGTAGACTATTACGGAATGCAAACCAACCAGAATACTCAATCAACTGATACGAATCAAGCTAGCCAAACAGGTCAACCTCAGCAAGTCGTTCCAGCAGAAGTCCCTCAGTATCAGTCCAATGAGGTTCCTCAGGTTTCGAATGCTACCACACCAGCTGTAACGCAACAATCTGAACAATAATCTAGCGCGATTTTAAGAAGAAGCAATCGTGCAAAAAAGAGAAAAAAATCTTGACAGTGAAAGTGCCGCTATGTTACAATAATAGACGGTACTTTTTACTTTTGGTCTCTCAAGAGTGTACAGGGACGTGCTGACAAATGTTGCAAAAGTACACACAGATGGTAGCTGTCACCAAGTGTATCATCACCAAAAATAAAAAAATACAGGAGAATGTAGATGCCTACAATTAACCAATTGGTTCGCAAACCGCGTAAATCAAAAGTAGAAAAATCTAAATCACCAGCTTTGAACGTTGGTTACAACAGTCATAAAAAAGTTCAAACAAACGTTTCTTCACCACAAAAACGTGGTGTTGCAACTCGTGTTGGAACAATGACACCTAAAAAACCGAACTCTGCCCTTCGTAAATTCGCTCGTGTACGTTTGAGCAACTTAATCGAAGTTACTGCCTACATCCCAGGTATCGGACACAACTTGCAAGAGCACAGCGTGGTGCTTCTTCGCGGTGGACGTGTAAAAGACCTTCCAGGGGTACGTTACCATATCGTCCGTGGTGCACTTGATACTGCAGGTGTTAACGATCGTAAACAAGGCCGTTCTAAATACGGTACTAAACGTCCAAAAGCATAAGGAAAGGGGATAAAGAGAAATGAGTCGTAAAAATAGAGCTCCAAAGCGCGATGTATTGCCAGATCCGCTTTACAATTCACAACTAGTTACTCGTCTTATCAACCGCGTTATGCTTGATGGTAAACGTGGTACAGCAGCTTCAATCGTTTACGGTGCTTTTGAGCAAATCAAAGAAGCTACTGGAAATGACGCGCTTGAAGTATTTGAAACAGCAATGGAAAACATCATGCCTGTACTTGAAGTACGTGCACGTCGTGTTGGTGGATCTAACTACCAAGTCCCAGTTGAAGTTCGTCCAGAACGTCGTACAACACTTGGTCTTCGTTGGTTGGTAACCATCGCTCGTCAACGTGGTGAGCACACAATGGTTGACCGCCTTGCTAAAGAAATCTTGGATGCTGCAAACAACACTGGTGCAGCTGTTAAGAAACGTGAAGACACTCACCGTATGGCTGAAGCTAACCGTGCCTTCGCACACTTCCGCTGGTAAGATTAAGATACCAAGAGCGCAAAAGGCCCAAGGCAAAAATAGGAAACTGATACAGTGTTCCATGAACACAAGGCAGTTTATCTTTTTTGCGCCGGGCCTCGCTCGGGTTCAAATCGGCTAACTAACTTTAGCCTGGGTTCAATTGAGCTCAAATCAGCTAAACCAAACAGAATAAACAATGAGAACGGGTAGGTCCTGCCTATCCGTTTTTGTTAAATCATGTTATAATAGTATAGAAATAAAAAATATAGGAGAACAAAACCTCATGGCACGCGAATTTTCACTTGAAAAAACTCGTAATATCGGTATCATGGCCCACGTCGATGCTGGTAAAACAACTACAACTGAGCGTATCCTTTACTACACTGGTAAGATTCACAAAATCGGTGAAACTCACGAAGGTGCGTCACAAATGGACTGGATGGAGCAAGAGCAAGAACGTGGTATCACCATCACATCTGCTGCGACAACCGCTCAATGGAAAGACACTCGTGTTAACATCATCGACACACCAGGACACGTGGACTTCACGATCGAAGTACAACGTTCACTCCGTGTTTTGGACGGTGCTGTAACGGTTCTTGACTCACAATCAGGTGTTGAGCCTCAAACAGAAACAGTTTGGCGTCAAGCGACTGAATACCGTGTTCCTCGTATCGTATTTGCGAACAAGATGGATAAAATCGGTGCTGACTTCCTTTACTCAGTAAGCACACTTCATGATCGTCTTCAAGCAAACGCACACCCAATTCAATTGCCAATCGGTTCAGAAGATGACTTCCGTGGAATCATCGACTTGATCAAGATGAAAGCTGAAATCTACACCAACGACCTTGGTACAGACATTCTTGAAGAAGATATCCCAGCTGAATACCTTGACCAAGCTCAAGAATACCGTGAAAAATTGGTTGAAGCAGTTGCTGAAACTGATGAAGACTTGATGATGAAATACCTTGAAGGTGAAGAAATCACTAACGAAGAATTGAAAGCTGCTATCCGTAAAGCAACTATCAATGTTGAATTCTTCCCAGTATTGTGTGGTTCTGCCTTCAAGAACAAAGGGGTTCAATTGATGTTGGATGCAGTCCTTGACTACCTTCCAAGCCCACTTGATATCCCAGCGATTAAAGGTATCAACCCAGATACAGACGAACAAGAAGAACGTCCAGCATCTGATGAAGCACCATTTGCTGCGCTTGCCTTCAAGATCATGACTGACCCATTCGTAGGTCGTTTGACATTCTTCCGTGTGTACTCAGGTGTCTTGAACTCTGGATCTTACGTATTGAACACATCTAAAGGTAAACGTGAACGTATCGGACGTATCCTTCAAATGCACGCCAACACTCGTATGGAAATCGAAACAGTTTACTCTGGAGATATCGCAGCTGCTGTTGGTTTGAAAGATACAACAACTGGTGACTCATTGACTGATGAGAAAGCAAAAGTTATCCTTGAGTCAATCGAAGTTCCAGAACCAGTTATCCAATTGATGGTTGAGCCAAAATCTAAAGCAGACCAAGATAAGATGGGTATTGCCCTTCAAAAATTGGCTGAAGAAGATCCAACATTCCGCGTTGAAACAAACCCTGAAACTGGTGAAACAGTTATCTCTGGTATGGGTGAGTTGCACTTGGATGTCCTTGTTGACCGTATGAAACGTGAATTCAAGGTTGAAGCAAACGTTGGTGCTCCTCAAGTATCTTACCGTGAAACATTCCGCGCTTCTACACAAGCACGTGGATTCTTCAAACGTCAATCTGGTGGTAAAGGTCAGTTTGGTGATGTTTGGATCGAATTTACTCCAAACGAAGAAGGTAAAGGATTCGAGTTCGAAAATGCGATCGTCGGTGGTGTGGTTCCACGTGAATTCATCCCTGCAGTAGAAAAAGGACTTCAAGAATCTATGGCTAACGGTGTACTTGCTGGCTACCCAATGGTTGACGTAAAAGCGAAGCTTTACGATGGATCATACCACGATGTCGACTCATCTGAAACTGCCTTCAAGATCGCTGCATCTCTTGCTCTTAAAGAAGCAGCTAAATCAGCACAACCAGCTATTCTTGAACCAATGATGCTTGTAACTATCACAGTTCCTGAAGAAAACCTTGGGGATGTTATGGGTCACGTAACTGCTCGTCGTGGACGTGTAGACGGTATGGAAGCACACGGTGCAAGCCAAATCGTTCGTGCTTATGTACCACTTGCTGAAATGTTCGGTTACGCTACTGTCCTTCGTTCTGCAACTCAAGGACGTGGTACTTTCATGATGGTATTTGACCACTACGAAGATGTACCGAAATCAGTACAAGAAGAAATCATTAAAAAAGCTAAAGGTGAAGCATAATTTTACCGTCTAGCTAAAAGCTTTCCTCCTATGAGGAAAGCTTTTTTGATTCGAAAAGAGCTTTAGACCTCTTCCTCATAAGAGATAGTGAAAATGAATATGAAAGTTTGTGTAATATTTCTAATCCTAATGAAATCAGTTGCATTTTAGGGGAAGAAAGTATATAATAATATTGTTGAAAGATGATTTGTAACCTATCAAGTTACTCTTTTCACATAAAAAATTTTTTGATTTTCATAAGGAGGAAATCACGAATGGTAGTTAAAGTTGGTATTAACGGTTTCGGTCGTATCGGTCGTCTTGCTTTCCGTCGTATCCAAAACGTAGAAGGTGTTGAAGTTACTCGCATCAACGACCTTACAGATCCAGTTATGCTTGCACACTTGTTGAAATATGACACAACTCAAGGTCGTTTCGATGGTACTGTGGAAGTTAAAGAAGGTGGATTCGAAGTTAACGGTAAATTCGTTAAAGTTTCTGCTGAACGTGATCCAGAACAAATCGACTGGGCTAACGACGGTGTAGAAATCGTTCTTGAAGCAACTGGTTTCTTTGCTAAGAAAGAAGCTGCTGAAAAACACTTGCACCCAGGTGGAGCTAAGAAAGTTGTTATCACTGCTCCTGGTGGAAATGACGTTAAAACAGTTGTATTTAACACTAACCACGACATTCTTGATGGTACTGAAACAGTTATCTCTGGTGCTTCATGTACTACAAACTGCTTGGCTCCAATGGCTAAAGCTCTTCAAGATAACTTCGGTGTTGTAGAAGGATTGATGACTACTATCCACGCTTACACTGGTGACCAAATGATCCTTGACGGACCACACCGTGGTGGTGACCTTCGTCGTGCTCGCGCTGGTGCAGCTAACATCGTTCCTAACTCAACTGGTGCTGCTAAAGCTATCGGTCTTGTAATCCCAGAATTGAACGGTAAATTGGACGGATCTGCACAACGCGTTCCAACTCCAACTGGATCAGTTACTGAATTGGTTGCAGTTCTTGAAAAGAACGTTACTGTTGATGAAGTAAATGCAGCTATGAAAGCAGCAGCTAACGAATCATACGGTTACACAGAAGATCCAATCGTATCTTCAGATATCGTAGGTATGGCTTACGGTTCATTGTTTGACGCAACTCAAACTAAAGTTCTTGACGTTGACGGTAAACAATTGGTTAAAGTTGTTTCATGGTATGACAACGAAATGTCTTACACTGCACAACTTGTTCGTACTCTTGAATACTTCGCAAAAATTGCTAAATAATTCATCTGTATGATGAGAGGAGGGTAACCTCCTCTTTTTTTGTACTTTTTTTAGACCTTCCTCATCATATTATAGGACTTGCCAAAATGGATTGACAGTGTTAACTGGATTCGGTATCCTATTCTTGATTGGAGATTTCTAATACAAAGAAATGAAAGCGATTACAAGTCGTAGAGGAAGGAGCCAATGGAAATCGCTCAAGAAAAAGAAAAAATCCATTTGAGGAGGTCAAGATGAAAGGTCATCAATTTGAAAAACAACAACGTTTTAGTATCCGAAAGTTTAGTGTGGGAGTTTGTTCTGCATTGATTGGATTGGCATTTTTAGGAACGGGGGCAGTCTCAGCAGATGAGACGCATGCTACTAATGAACAACCCTTAGAAGCTTCCACAGCAAATACGGAAGATGTCAATCATTTGATTAGAGAAGCTGGCGTCTACACTGCAGATGCTGCCTTACCAACGACAGAAACAGCAAAACCAGTTGAGGAGGCAACTCCAGCTACGACAGAGGCTGGTCCTGCTAGCACAGAAGCTAGCCCGACGACGACAGATACTTCAGCCGTTTCAGCGACGGAACAACCAAAAGTAGCTGCAGAAAAAGTGGAAGATTTACCAACCAAAGAAAAACAATTAAGACCAAAAGAGGTTAAATTTGATACTTGGGATGATTTGTTGAAATGGGAACCTGGTAAACGAGTAGATGATGATTTGAACCGAGCAAGTGTTCCCCTTGCTAGCCGTTTTCAAGGGAAGCAAATCAACGAGCAAGCCAACCCAGAAGCAAAGATCCAAGCCCTTTCTAACATGAACTCAAAGGCTAAGGATCATGCTTCAGTCGGTGGGGAAGAGTTTAAGGCCTATGCTTTTGACTACTGGCAATATTTGGATTCTATGGTCTTTTGGGAAGGACTTGTCCCTTCAGCAGATGTGATTGATGCGGCTCACCGAAATGGGGTTCCCATCTACGGAACTCTCTTCTACAACTGGTCTAGTAGCATTAAGGATCAAGAGCGCTTTGCAGAAACCTTGAAAGAAGATAGTGAAGGCTCAAAAACCTTCCCGATTGCTCGGAAATTGGTTGATCTAGCCAAGTACTATGGTTTTGATGGCTACTTTATCAACCAAGAAACAACAGGGAACTTAGTAGAGCCTTTGGGGCCAAAATTAAGAGATTTCCTTCTTTATACCAAGGAATATGCGAAGAGCGTCAACTATCCGATCAAGTACTCTTGGTATGATGCCATGACCTATGAATATGGTCGCTACCATGAAAATGCACTGGGTGAATACAACTACAATTTCATGCAGCCTGAAAATGGCGAAAATCCAGTTGATACCTTCTTTGCCAACTTTAACTGGGGCAAATCAGAAGTTGATTATTCGATTAGTACAGCCAAATGGATTAACCGCAATCCTTATGATGTTTTAGCAGGACTGGAACTTCAAAAAGGAGGTTCTTATAAGACCAATGTAGACTGGAATGCGATTTTAGATGAGCATGGCAAGTTGCGTCTATCTCTTGGTCTCTATGCACCTGATACCATTACAGGTCTAGGAAAGACGGGAGAAGGTTACCATACCCATGAAGATTTATTCTGGACTGGATTCCAAGGAGATCCAACCAAAGGAAAACCAGCAGACCAATCTTGGTATGGAATGTCTAATTTGGTTGTGGACAAAACCCCAATCACAAATGCTGATTTTAATACTTCCTTCAATACTGGTCACGGCAAACATTGGTTTGTGGATGGCAAGATTTCTAAAGAAGGGGAGTGGAATTACCGATCCGTCTCTGGCTACCTTCCAACATGGCGTTGGTGGGTAGAACATAGTGAAGATAGTACGCCATTGAAAGGGCGTTATGATTTTGATCAAGCCTACAATGGAGGGAACTCTCTAGCCTTTGAAGGCGATCTGAAAGCCAATAGCAGTCAAAATGTTATGCTCTATTCGACCAAGATCCCCGTGACAGAAACGACCAAGTTGAGCGTCTCTCACAAGGGTGGGGTCGGTGCAGCTGCTTGGATAGCTGTTGCTACAAAAGAAGACTACTCCGAATATGTATGGAAAGAATTGACGCCAAGCGCAGATTGGTCAACTCAAACCTTCGATTTGGGAGACCTGGCTGGCAAGACCATTTATGCTGTTAAGATGTTCTTTGACCATGATACAGATGTCAAAGATTACAAGTTCAACCTCGGTCAATTGTCGATTACGTCGAACCAAGAAAAACCAGCTGCTCCTTCTGAAGTAACTGTGCAGGGCAAACGCCTACAAAATGCGCAAGAAGCAGAAGTAGTCCTCAATTTTAAAGGGGTAGCGGACGCAGATTATTATGAAGTCTATGAAAAAGATGGCGATAACTGGCGTCTCTTAACAGGGTCTTCTGCGACAACCGTCTATCTACCAAAAGTTAGCCGTTCAGCAAGTGCTGAAGGAACGACTCAGGACCTCAAGGTCGTTGCAGTTGGGAAGAACGGCCAACGTTCAGATGCAGGAACTGTAGCCTTTGATTGGGGTATGACAGTGTCAGATACCAGTCTTCCAAAAGCCCTAGCACCAAACGTGGTCATCGGAGCCAAAGTCATTGGTTCGAGCTTCCCAGATGCGGAGGGTAGTGAAGGCATCGAGGGGATGTTAAATGGTACCATTACAAGTCTGTCAGATAAATGGTCCTCTGCTCAATTGAGTGGAAGCGTCGATATTCGATTGACACAACCACGGACCATTGTTCGTTGGGTCATGGACCATGCCGGTGCGGGTGGAGAATCTGTCGACGATGGCAAGATGAATACCCGTGACTTCGACCTTTACTACAAGGATGAAGCGGGTGAATGGAAGCTTGCTAAGGAAGTTCGTGGCAATAAAGCCCATGTGTCCGACATTACACTCGACCATCCAATCAAGGCTCAAGAATGGCGTCTCCATGTCATTACGGCAGATAACGGAACTCCATGGCAAGCCATCCGGATTTACAACTGGAAGATGTATGAAAGTCTGGATACGGAAACGGTCAACATCCCGATGAAACATGCTGCAGCGCAAAACTTAGGCAATCATTTTGTCCAAGTCGGCTTCAAAGATGTTCCGGCCAATACCACACTGACTCTTTATGCCGATAAAGAAGCGACTAGCCCAATTGCGACCATGACAGCCGATCAAGCTGGAAATCTGATCTTTAAACCACTGGCTTTTGAATCAACCCCATCTCTTCTCTACTATCGTGCGCAAGAACCTGGCAAAGATATCAGTAATGTTTTAGCGATCGAAGTTCCAAAAAATGATAAAGAAATTGCGGGACTTCAATTTGAAGATGGTTTGACCAAGAAGGTTTACCGGGAAGGGGATGCTCTTTCCTTGAAAGGGGCGACTCTCCGTGTTCATTATAAAGATGGCCAAGCAGATCAACTGGTCAACCTCACCAACTCAGGTGTAGAGATTCATGGATTTGACAGTAGCAAGCTTGGAGAACAACACCTAGAAGTTTCTTACCTTGGTCAGAAATTGGATAAGACTCTCACTGTTTTTGTGGTCAGTGCAGAGGAAGCAGGTGAAAAAGTAGTTGCTGGTCTAGAATTGACCGACAAACCAAAAGTAGAATATATCGTCGGAGAAGCATTGGAAAAAGAAGGCGGACGCTTTACAGTTGTCTTTGATGATGAAACAACCGAAACGCACGCCTTGACCGATGAAGGTGTGGAAGTAACTGGCTTTGATGCGAGCAAGGAAGGCCGTCAAACCATCACTATCCATTACAAAGGAGCTAGCACAAGCTTTGATGTCCTCGTCAATCCAAAACCAGCTCTCAACGATGAATACCTCAAGCAAAAATTGGCTGAAGCTGAAGCCGCAAAAGCCAAAGTAGACTTTATATTTGCCAGTCCTGAAGTCAAAGAAGCCTTGTTGGCTGGAATGGCTGCTTCTGAAAAAGTCTTGAAAGAACATGATACCAGCACACAAGATCAAGTCAATGAGCAGTTGAACCAATTGACCGCTCTCTTGAAAGCCTTGGATGGACAAGCTAATCTAGTCAAAGAGAAAGAAGCTCTTTCTGCTCTGACAGAGGAAGCGACCGCCCTATTAGCAAGTAAGCCAAACCACCCTTCTGGTGACGCTTTACAGGCACTGGTTGAGAAAAATAAAGAACTCCTAGACTCTTCAGAGCTCACTCCTGAAGCGCTTGCAACCGCAAAAACAGGTCTAGAAACCTTGATTGCGCTCCTGAAAGAAGATAAGCCGGCTGTCTTTGTAGACCCTGTGACTGGAGTCGAAGTTCAATTCTCTAACTTGGAGACTACTGCTATTAAGGGACTAAAAGTCGCGAAAGTTGAAGCCAATCAGGCAGAAAAAGAAGAGCTGAAGGGACGAGAAGCGACTATCTTTGATATCGAAGGAGTCGATGCAAGTGGTAAGGATGTCGATACCCAGCATCCATCCCTTGTGAAAATCCCTGTGGATAAGGATAAAGAAGTAGAGCAAGTTCTCTTCTTCCCAGAAGGTCAAGCACCTCAATCTTTGGCCTTTGAGCGAGAAGGAGATACCGTTATCTTTACAGCTCCTCACTTTACCCACTATGCGATTGTCTATAAGGCAGCAAAAACGGAAGGACCAGATCAACCGATCCAACCAGAAGAACCTGCTAAACCTGATCAGCCTGTTCAACCAGAGGAGCCTACTAAACCGGATCAACCAGCGATACCAGATCAACCAGCGATACCAGATCAACCAATTCAGCCGGAGAATCCAACAAAACCAGAACAACCGGATGGCAATCAACCGACACCAGAACAAGTGAATCCGACGAAACCAACTGATCCATTGAATCAAAAGGAAAACGGATCAGACCTTCTGGATCAACGAGTTCAACAAGTTTTGAATCGCTATTTAACACCATCTAAAGAAGGAACTTCTCAACAAGATCAAGCTAACAAAGATACTGACAAGGAATTGCCAACAACGGCAAGTTTAGAGGCTACGTTTGCAGCAGAAGCTGTTCTCCTAGCAGCGCTTGGTGGCTTCCTCTTAGCTGGCAAGAAGAAAGAAGAGTAACTTTTTAAGCGTTTTGATACTGACTGAAAAGGTCATGATGAATCGTAAACCTCCTTTGTAAAAAACAAGGGAGGTTTTATGATGCGGATTCTAATCGAGGAGCAGGACTCCAGACTTGCTAATAAGAGGTAGAAATCCACTATTTTTCTACCTCTTTTACAGCTTTTGTGATATAATTATCATGTATTAAAAATAGAAGGAGTCATATCCAATGGCAAAATTGACTGTTAAAGACGTTGACTTGAAAGGGAAAAAAGTTCTCGTTCGTGTTGACTTCAACGTACCTGTAAAAGATGGCGTGATCACTAACGACAACCGTATCACTGCTGCTCTTCCAACAATCAAGTACATCCTTGAACAAGGTGGACGTGCAATCCTCTTCTCTCACCTTGGACGTGTGAAAGAAGAAGCAGACAAAGAAGGTAAATCACTTGCTCCTGTAGCGGCTGACTTGGCTGCTAAATTGGGTCAAGAAGTGAAATTTATCCCAGGTGTTACACGTGGTGCTGAATTGGAAGCAGCTGTTAACGCTCTTGAAGATGGACAAGTTCTCTTGGTTGAAAACACTCGTTTCGAAGATGTTGACGGCAAGAAAGAATCTAAAAACGATCCTGAACTTGGTAAATACTGGGCATCACTTGGAGATGGTATCTTCGTAAACGATGCATTCGGTACAGCTCACCGTGCACACGCATCTAACGTTGGTATCTCAGCAAACGTTGAAAAAGCAGTTGCTGGATTCCTTCTTGAAAACGAAATTGCCTACATCCAAGAAGCTGTTGAAGCTCCAGAACGTCCATTCGTGGCTATCCTTGGTGGTTCAAAAGTTTCAGACAAGATTGGTGTTATCGAAAACTTGCTTGAAAAAGCTGATAAAGTTCTTATCGGTGGTGGTATGACTTACACATTCTACAAAGCACAAGGTATCGAAATCGGTAACTCACTTGTAGAAGAAGACAAATTGGATGTTGCTAAATCTCTTCTTGAAAAAGCAAACGGCAAATTGATCTTGCCAGTTGACTCAAAAGAAGCAAATGCATTTGCTGACTACACTGAAGTGAAAGACACTGAAGGTGAAGCAGTAGACCCAGGATTCCTTGGTTTAGATATCGGTCCTAAATCTATCGCTAAATTTGACGAAGCTTTGACTGGTGCGAAAACAGTTGTATGGAACGGACCTATGGGTGTATTTGAAAACCCTGACTTCCAAGCTGGTACAATCGGTGTGATGGACGCTATCGTGAAACAACCAGGCGTTAAATCAATCATCGGTGGTGGTGACTCAGCTGCTGCAGCTATCAACCTTGGTCGCGCAGACAAGTTCTCATGGATCTCTACTGGTGGTGGAGCATCAATGGAACTTCTTGAAGGTAAAGTTCTTCCAGGACTTGCAGCATTAACTGAAAAATAAGACGGTTTCTCATGAACCATAGAAGAAGCACCGAAAGGTGCTTCTTCTATTGGATGTGAGTAGAAGGAAGCTAGTCGATCTTCATTTCCCCGCTTGAACCTTTCTAGAAATATGTTAGAATAAAAGAGATAGAAAGATAGGGGACAATGGATTACTTTAAACGACATAAATTTGACCGTTCCAAATTTCGATTAGGAATGCGAACCTTCAAAACAGGGATAGCCGTTTTTCTGGTTCTATTGATTTTTGGTATCTTTGGCTGGCGGGGCTTGCAGATTGGGGCGCTGACAGCTGTCTTTAGTTTGAGAGAAGATTTTGATAAGAGTGTTCACTTCGGTGCTTCGCGCGTGATGGGCAACAGCATCGGTGGTTTTTATGCCCTGCTGTTCTTTATGATCAAGATTCTCTTCCACGATGCTTTTTGGGTGACCCTGATTTTTGTGCCCATTGCGACCATGTTAACCATTATGACCAATGTCGCTATGAACAACAAAGCTGGAATCATCGGTGGCGTTTCAGCCATGCTCATCATCACCCTCTCGATTCCGACAGGAGAAACGTTCCTATATGTTTTTGCCCGCATCTTTGAAACCTTTATCGGAGTCTTCGTTGCGATTTTAGTCAATTCAGATGTGGATAGGATTCGGGACTTTATAAATGAAAGAAAAAAAACCATGTGAGATTATATGACATTTTAATCTTGACATCGGTTTTTTTTGCGTTATAATAGAATAGAAAGGGGGTCTTGTATGAAAGAAAAGGAATTAAGACGAACATTAGCGGTCTTTCCGATTGGTAGTGTTATGAAATTGACAGATTTAACAGCTCGTCAGATTCGTTACTACGAAGATCAACAACTCATTACTCCAGCTCGTACAGAGGGCAATCGTCGGATGTTTTCTCTCAACGATATGGATCGCCTGTTGGAGATTAAGGATTATTTGTCTGAAGGCCTTAATATTGCAGGAATTAAAAAACGGATTGCTGAGAAAGAAGCTCAACGTCAAGCTGCCAAGATTGTCAGTGAAAAGGATGTCCGCAAGGCCCTTCACCGTGACATTCTCCAGCAAAGTCGCTTTCATACAACCTCATCGCCATATGGTCAGTTACGCTGATCATTCTTTTTGCTAAATGCTATACTCATAAGGAGACACACATGTCAATTACTGTTGAAGATATTCGTCGCGAAGTCAAAGAAAAAAATGTAACCTTTATTCGGTTGATGTTCTCAGATATCTTAGGGACCATGAAGAACGTTGAAATTCCAGCGACAGATGAACAGTTGGAAAAGGTTCTCTCAAACAAGGCCATGTTTGATGGATCTTCTATTGAAGGGTTTGTTCGGATTAATGAGTCTGATATGTATCTCTATCCAGACTTGGACTCTTGGACTGTTTTCCCTTGGGGAGATGAGAACGGCAGTGTCGCAGGCTTGATTTGTGATGTCTATACAACAGAAGGGGAACCTTTTGCAGGAGACCCACGTGGGAACCTCAAACGTGCCCTTCGTCACATGGAAGAAGTTGGCTTCAAATCTTTCAACCTTGGACCAGAGCCAGAATTCTTCCTCTTTAAGCTCGATGAAAATGGGGATCCAACTCTTGAAGTGAATGACAAGGGTGGCTATTTTGACTTGGCGCCTACAGACCTTGCTGATAACACTCGCCGTGAGATTGTCAATGTCTTGACTCAAATGGGATTTGAAGTAGAAGCCAGTCACCACGAAGTGGCCGTAGGTCAGCATGAAATTGACTTTAAGTACGATGAAGTGCTTCGTGCTTGTGACAAGATTCAAATCTTTAAACTCGTTGTCAAAACCATTGCTCGCAAACATGGTTTGTATGCAACCTTTATGGCTAAGCCAAAATTTGGGATCGCTGGTTCCGGTATGCACTGCAATATGTCCTTGTTCGATGCGGAAGGAAACAATGCCTTCTTTGATCCAAATGATCCAAAAGGAATGCAGTTGTCAGAAACAGCTTATCACTTCCTTGGCGGTTTGATCAAGCACGCCTACAACTACACAGCGATCATGAACCCAACCGTTAACTCCTACAAACGTTTGGTTCCAGGTTATGAAGCACCTGTTTACATCGCTTGGGCTGGTCGCAACCGTTCACCATTGGTTCGTGTACCTGCTTCACGCGGTATGGGAACACGTTTGGAATTGCGCTCAGTGGACCCAATGGCCAACCCATATATTGCTATGGCTGTTCTCTTGGAAGTTGGTTTGCACGGTATTGAAAACAAAATCGAAGCACCAGCTCCTATCGAAGAAAACATCTACATCATGACTGCAGAAGAGCGGAAAGAAGCTGGAATCACTGACCTCCCATCTACCCTTCACAATGCTTTGAAAGCTTTGACCGAAGATGAAGTTGTTAAGGATGCTCTTGGCGAACATATCTATACCAGCTTCTTGGAAGCCAAACGGATCGAGTGGGCAAGCTACGCAACCTTTGTTTCACAATGGGAAATTGATAACTACTTGGACTTGTACTAAGCAAATTTATCCGAAAATGAGCTAGGTTTGATGACCTGGCTCATTTTTCATACAAAGAAAATGGATGGGACCGATAGGCCTCATCCATTCTTTTTACTTAATTTTCTTCATCTGGTGTCAAAATCATCGGGATGATGATAGGTTCACGTTCCGTGCTTTCGTAAAGGAAAGGACGAAGGGCGTTGACAATAGCACCGTGTACGGTTTGAATATTGGCATCTTTGTTCTTCAAGGCGATTCGAATTGCATTGAAGAGGATGCGTTGACTTTCACGGATTAGGTCACCGGACTCTCTCATATAGATGAAGCCACGGCTGAGGATATCCGGTCCAGCTAAAATCATCTTCGACTTGAAGTCAACTGTCGCAACAGCTAGGACAACCCCATCTTCTGATAAATCTTTGCGGTCACGAAGGACAGCAGCTCCGATTTCTCCGATGCGATTTCCGTCGACATAGATATCTTGGGCATTGAAACTTCCTGCGATACGAGCTGAGTTAGCCGTCAGGGCAAGAACATCTCCGTTGCTCATGATGAAGATGTTATCTTTCTCTACTCCACAATCACGCGCAAGTCCAGCGTGAATCTTCTGCATTCGGTACTCACCGTGGACAGGCATGAAGTATTTCGGTTTGATCAAGCGCAACATGAGCTTTTGTTCTTGTTGGCCACCGTGTCCAGAGGTATGGATGTTGTTGATCTTACCGTGGATGACATCGACACCCGCTTCGGAAATCGTATTGATCAATTTATTAACACTAGTTGTATTCCCAGGAATTGGACTAGATGAGAAGATAACGGTATCACCCGGTTGCAATTGCACCTGGCGGTGGGTTCCGTTAGCGATACGAGACAGTGCCGCCATAGGTTCCCCTTGGCTTCCTGTACACATAATGAGGATTTCATTTGCCGGGTAGTCTTTGATTTCACTTGGTTCAATAATGGTGCCAGGCGGTACCTTGATATAGCCAAGTTCAATTCCGTTGACAATGGCTTTTTCCATCGAGCGTCCAAAGACAACAATCTTGCGACCAGTTTTAACAGCGGCATCTGCAGCCTGTTGGAGACGGAAGATGTTAGATGCAAAGGAAGCGAAGATGATGCGTCCATGAATGCCTTCAATAATCTTCATAATGGATTGGCCAACGACTTTTTCAGAGTTGGTAAAGGTTGGGACTTCCGCGTTGGTTGAGTCAGAAAGCAGACAGAGGACGCCTTCCTCTCCTAGTGCAGCCATCCGGTGAAGGTCGGCCGGCTCCCCTACAGGTGTGAAGTCAAATTTAAAGTCTCCCGTGCAGACGATTTTTCCTTGAGGCGTATGAAGAACGATCCCCAAAGGTTCTGGAATAGAGTGAGTCGTCCGGAAGAAGGTCGCTTTAATATGCTTAAAGGTCAACTCCGTATTTTGGTTGATTTCATAGAGTTTGGCACCACGAAGGAGGCCATGCTCTTCTAATTTTCCACGAATAAGGGCTAGAGCCAAAGGTCCAGCATAGATTGGTACATTAGCTTGCTTCAAGAGGAAGGGAATTCCTCCGATATGGTCTTCGTGTCCGTGGGTAATCAAGACACCTTTGACACGGTCGATATTTTCAACGATATAGGAATAGTCAGGAATCACGTAATCAATCCCTAACAAATCATCTTCAGGGAACTTGATCCCAGCATCCACAATGATGATTTCGTCTTGGTATTCAATCCCATAGGTATTTTTACCGATTTCCCCGAGACCTCCAATGGCGAAAACACCAACTTCTTCAGGTTTTAAGGTATATGCCATGGATTAGAACTCCGTAATTTCAAATGCGCCAGACTCTTTTTCATATTCTAGGTGTTGGTCTGACAAGAGAGTGATAAATTCGATGTTGTAAGATGTATTTTCCTCAACAAGGCGACGAGCTTCAATGCGTCCTTCTAACTCATTCTTCGCATCAATATCGAGATAGAGGGCATGAGTCGTTTCACGACGAGGGTTGCGTTCTTTTGTTTCTTGGTAGAAAACTTTGTAAATCATTTCGTTTCGGTTCCTTTCACATGTTCGGACTGTAGCAGAAAAGAAACAGCTAGTAGCTAGCTGAGACACCTATTCTTGCTTTCTTTTGTCCTGATTCGATACAATTATTATTCATTATACCATAAATAGGCTCTAAGGAAAAGATGCAAGCGGGTTCTGAGAGCAGAAGGAAGCGCTTTTTTAGAAGGGATAGAGAGCAGGTGATTTCACAGTCTGGGGGTGCTTCCTCTACCGTTTGGCGCCTATTTGTAGTATAATATGAAGCAGACAACGAGGAGAAAACATGAAAGTATTAGCATTTGACACCTCCAGTAAGGCCCTATCCGTTGCCCTTTTGGAGGAAGAAAACCGATTAGCAGAGTTGACACTGACGATCAAGAAAAACCACAGCATTACCTTGATGCCTACCATTGAATTTTTAATGACTAGCATTGATTGGAAACCGACGGATTTGGACCGTATCGTAGTAGCAGAAGGGCCTGGATCTTATACTGGCTTACGGATCGCGGTAGCAACGGCTAAAACCCTAGCTCAAACGCTAAAGATTGACTTAGTAGGGGTGTCGAGCTTACTAGCCTTGGTACCAGAAGAGATAGAAGGTCTGGTAATTCCAGTCATGGATGCGCGCCGTAACCATGTCTATGCGGGCTTTTACCAAGAGGATCAGCTGGTCTACCCGGAGGCTCATCTTTCTTTTGAGGCCGTATTAGAAAGAGCAAAGGGAGCTGAGAAGGTGACCTTCCTTGGGGAAGTAGAAGCCTTTCGCGAGCAGATACAAGAGGCATTGCCGAGTGCTCAGATGGTAGAAACCCTACCGGATGCGGTACGGATTGGTCGACTAGGACTTACAAAAGAAGCTGTCTCCGTCCATGGTTTTGTCCCCAACTACCTCAAGCGGGTAGAAGCTGAAGAAAACTGGCTCAAGGACCATCAAGAGTCCGGTCAGTCCTACATTAAACGCCTATGATCCGTATCGAGAAGGAGGCGGGGCGATTCGATTTAGCCCCTCAGTTGGTAGAAATCTTAGACAATGTCTATGGACAAAGCCCCTGGACCTTGGAGCAAGTCCTAGCGGATATCGGTCAACCTCAAAATTGGTATGCCTTGGCCTACAGTGGGGAAGAATTGGTGGGCTTCTTGGCTATACAAGAAAACCTCTATGAGTTAGAAGTCGTCCAAATTGCTGTTCGAAAAGAGTGGCAAGGTCGCGGGATTGCTGGTCAGCTACTAGAAACTGTTCCTCAGGAGAAAGAGGTCTTTTTAGAGGTGAGAGAAGGAAACACTCCGGCTCGAACTCTCTATCAGAAACAAGGATTTAAAGAAATTGGTTGCCGGAAAGGGTATTATCATGCACCTACCGAAGACGCCATTATGATGAAAAGGGAAGCAAATGAAGGATAGATATATTTTGGCATTTGAAACATCTTGTGATGAGACCAGTGTCGCCGTCTTAAAGAACGATACAGAGCTCTTGTCCAATGTCATTGCCAGCCAAATTGAAAGCCATAAACGCTTCGGGGGAGTGGTTCCAGAAGTTGCCAGTCGGCACCATGTCGAAGTCATTACGGCCTGTATTGAGGAAGCGCTAGAAGAAGCGGGAATTACAGAAGAAGAAGTTACAGCGGTTGCGGTAACTTACGGACCAGGTCTGGTTGGAGCTCTTTTGGTCGGTCTTGCTGCAGCCAAGGCCTTTGCATGGGCCCATGGGATTCCTTTGCTTCCTGTCAATCATATGGCTGGCCACTTGATGGCTGCTCAAAGCGTTGAGCCTTTAGAATTTCCGCTCTTGGCCTTGCTGGTCAGCGGAGGACACACTGAGTTGGTCTATGTCTCGGAGGCGGGTGATTATAAGATCGTTGGGGAAACACGTGATGATGCAGTGGGTGAAGCCTATGATAAGGTCGGCCGCGTCATGGGCTTGACCTATCCAGCCGGTCGTGAGATTGACGAGTTGGCACATAAGGGTCAGGATATCTACGATTTCCCACGCGCCATGATCAAGGAAGACAATCTGGAGTTCTCATTCTCAGGGCTCAAATCTGCCTTTATCAATCTCCACCACAATGCCGAGCAAAAAGGCGAGAGTCTGTCCAAGGAAGACCTATCGGCCTCCTTCCAAGCAGCGGTGATGGATATCTTGATGGCCAAGACCAAAAAAGCCCTAGAAAGATACCCTGTTAAGACCCTGGTGGTGGCGGGAGGAGTCGCGGCCAACCAAGGATTACGTGAATGCCTGGCTTCTGAGATCACAGATGTTAAGGTCATCATTCCTCCTCTGCGCCTCTGCGGGGACAATGCGGGGATGATTGCCTATGCCAGTGTCAGCGAATGGAATAAGGGAAATTTTGCTAGCTTAGACCTCAATGCTAAGCCTAGCCTTGCTTTTGCTCCGATAGAAGAGGACTTAGATTAGTTGAGAAACGAACATAAACGACGGGAGGACGATTCCCGTCCCTTTTTTTGTTATAATAGATAGCATCAAAAAAGAAAGGAGAAAGAGTGGAAAAGAATTTTCAGCAGGGGGTCAGGGATGCCCTTCCGACGGCCTTGGGTTATATCAGTATTGGCTTAGCCTGTGGTGTGGTGGCGTCGCCCTATCTCTCCCCTTTAGAAATGGGCTTGATGAGTCTCTTGGTTTACGCAGGGGCTTCTCAGTTTGCTATGATCTCTTTGATTGCCGTCCATTCGTCCCTCATGAATATTGCCTTAACCGTCTTTTTCATCAATTTGCGCAATATGCTTATGAGTCTGCATACCTCCCCTGATTTCAAGGAGGCTAGCCTGGTCCATAATATTGGAATTGGTAGTTTGTTGACAGATGAGAGTTACGGGGTTTATTTGAGTGAAAAATTGAAAAGTGACCGGATCACTGTTCCCTGGATGCATGGCAATAATGTGGTCGGTTATCTAGCCTGGGGATTATCAACCATTTTGGGGACAGCCCTAGGCTCCCTCTTGCCCAATCCTAGTGCCTTCGGTCTGGACTTCGCCTTAGTTGCTATGTTTATTGGGATTTTTGCAGGTCAGTTTCAAGGCATGCGTTTGACGGAGAAGATGGCTACCATGCTCCTTGTTTTAGGTGCAGTAGCTCTTAGCTTTTTCCTCTTGACCTTCTTTTTGACCCAATCCTTGGCCGTTTTAGTGGCTACTTTAACAGGTTGTTTCGTGGGGGTGATGTGCGATGCGCGTGAATAGTTGGATTTTCTTGGTTATTTTGACGTCCGCAGTGGTCACCTGGATTCCACGCATTCTGCCCTTCGTTTTGGTCAAATACCGGGGGCTGCCAGATCCAGTTCTGCGTTTTCTAAAATACCTTCCCATTGCCATTATTTTTGCCCTGATCCTTTCCAGTCTAGTAGAGGGGAAACCGGGCCAGCTCCCTCAGGTTCGGTGGGTAGATCTGGTCGCAACCATTCCGACCATGATAGTGGCCTTTCGCTACAAAAACCTAATGGGTACAGTTCTATTTGGGATTGTCTTGGTTGCCCTCTTACGATGGCTTATCGCCTGAATCTCCTGAATTTTTAGATAGATTACTATTTATTACTAATGTTACAAAAATATTTCAAAAATACTTGACATTGAGTAATATTGTAATATAATAGTTTTTATCAAATGAAGTGAGGGATCATCATGATGAAAAAATGGACAAGTTTAGCAGTTTTAGGATTAGCTTCTGCAAGCCTACTCGTAGCCTGTGGTTCAAAAAAAGAAGAGAACAAATCTTCTGCTAAAGAAGCACAAACGACGGTGAAGTCTAGTCAGAAAAAAGCAAAGGCAGCTTCTGGTAAGAAAGAGACAAAAGCTACTGAAACAGCTTCGCAAGAAGGGGCACAAGCTGCTTCTCAAGATGTAGGAAACTCAGGTCAAACCGCTGCAGGATCTACTGCAGCAAGCACTAACAAGGCCACAGATTCGTCTCAAATGGTGCCAGAAGAGCTGGTAGGGACTTGGACAGGAACAACTGAAATTGCCAAAGATGTTCAAATGACTGTGGCTGCAGACGGTACGGTCACTACAACAGCGAACTTTTATCAAGCTGATTTGAATCCTGTTCGTACTGCAACAACGAAAGCCAAGGCAGTTCAAGCATCTGGTAATGTCTATTACTGGGAAACAGACGAACCTGGCGCTTTTGATGCCCTTCTTCCAGGGATTGCTGGACTTGGGGGAGCCAATATGAAGGTAAAACCCGGCTTCATCTTAGAAGAGGGCCATTATACACCGATTGTATTTGTAACAGGGCTTAATGAAGACTTTGATTATAACAAATACAATGATTTCCGTGTTTCCCTTACAAAATAAAGAAAAATCCACGAATCCCTAAGGAGTCGTGGATTTTGTTTTAGATAAATTGTGTAATAAAGACAATGAGGATGACGATTGGAATCACAAAGCGAAGCAAGAAAACCCAGAGTTTGAAGAAGAAGCGCTTGGTTTTCTTTTCTCCCACCTTGAGTTCTTCTTGGGCTAGGACTTGATCAAAGATATAGCCTGTAAATAGGGAGAGGCAGAGAGCTCCAAAAGGCATGAGGAGGTTGGAAACCAAAAAGTCCATACAATCAAAGAAGGATTTTCCAAAAAGGGTCCACTTGGAGAGTACTCCATAGGAAAGGGCAGATGGAATCCCAAAGACAAAGGTCAGAAGGCCGATGATTTGGCTCCATTTAGCCCGCTTTTTGTTGTTTTGGTTGGTGACGTTCCCGACATTAATCTCTAACATGACGACGGATGAGGTAATAGTTGCAAAGAGGAAGAGAAGAAGGAAAAGCAGGTAGAAGAGAGTTCCAAAAGGCATCTTATCAAAGACTTGTGGAAGGACTACAAAGAGGAGTCCAGGTCCACTAGTAGAAGGGATTTGAAAGGCTGACATAGCTGGGAAGATCGCCAAGCCCGCCATGATGGAAACGGCGATATTCATGAAGACGACGGAAATCCCGGATTGGACCAGGTCAGTGTCCTTGTCCAAATAGGAAGCATAGGTCAACATGGCTGTCACCCCTAGGGAGAGGGCGAAAAACGATTGGCCCAAAGCATAGAGCAGACCTTGGCTAGTCATCTTGGAGAAGTCTGGCTTGAGGAAATAGCTAACTCCCTCCCAAGCGCCAGGTAAGGTCAAGGAACGACCAATCATGACTAAGAAGATAATGAAGAGAAGTGGCATCATGAATTTTGAGGCCTTTTCAATCCCTTGTTCCACCCCCTTGGAAACAATCAAGACATTGAGGAGGATGAAGATGGCCTGGGCCCCAAGAGCCAACCAGGGATTTGAAATAATCTCTCCAAAGAGCTGGGTATAGTCACTAACTGAGAGAAGTTGGAATAACTCTCCCAAGGCAACACCTAGATAAATCAGGATCCAACCACCGATGACACTGTAGAAGGAGAGGAGGATAAACAGGGCAAAGGCACCGATCCAACCGATCCCATCATAGAGGCGAAGGCCACCGAGTTTTCCAAAGGTCTTAATGGCAGAGACACCAGCTGCACGTCCTAGAGTAAATTCAGCCAGTAAGAGGGGGAAGCCGATAAGTAGAGTTGCTATCAAAAAAACAAGAAGGAAACTTCCGCCCCCGTTAGCGGCGGTCATATAGGGAAACTTCCAAACAGCCCCAAGCCCAATTGCAGAACCTGCAGAGGCTAGGATAAAGCCAATTTTGGAACCCCATTGAGATTTTTCCATATGGATTCTCCATTTCTAATTCAAATATAGGAAGAAAGCCAAGGCCAGCAAAGGCTCTTTCATAGACAAAAGAAAAAGGCTATTTAGTACGAACTAAATAGCCATAAAAACGCAAAGTGACATCTCTAAGAAGACGACTCTTATGTTTGTTGCTGGATTTGTTCTAAAAATAATCCTAACATCTTTTGAAAAAGCTGTCAATAGTGGAGACTTCCGGCTACCCAACCGGTACAGAGGGCAGCAGTAATGTTAAATCCTCCTGTATGGGCATTGATATCCAGGACCTCCCCAGCAAAATGAAGACCGGGGACCAACTTACTTTCTAAGGTCTTGGGATTGATTTCCTTGAGGCTGACACCTCCCTTAGTCACAAAGGATTTGGCCAAGGACATCTTCCCTGTTACAGGGATTGGGAGTTCCTTTACTTTCGCTAGTACGGCATTGATTTCTTTAGGAGAGAGTTGTTTCACCTTTTCCGGAAGATCCTGAGCAAAGAATTCCGCCAGGCGTTCTGGCAGGTGGGCCTTCAGAACATTCTTTAAGGACTTCTCACGATTTTCCTCTAGGATTGCTGAGAGTTCTTCCTTAGAATAGTGAGGGAGACTGTCTAGTGTCAAGATTTCTCCTCCTTTGACAAAGCTTGACATGCGAAGGGCGGCCGGACCAGATAGGCCAAAGTGGGTAAAGAGGAAGTCGTGGGTAATGTGGTGTTTGCCATAGTGGAGGGTCACATCGTCTAAGGAAATCCCTTGAAGGGCCTTGTGGGGGAAATCTGTCAGGAGGGGGCTTTCAGCAGCTTCTAGTTCCGTGATAGTGTGCTTAAAGTGACGGGCGATATCGTGGCCAAAGCCGGTGGAACCCGTCGAAGGGTAGGACTTTCCACCAGTTGTCACAATCAAGCGGTCTGCCATCCAGGTCTCATCTTTGGATTTGATGACGAATTGTCCATCGATTTTCTTCACAGAGGTTACCTCTACTTGGCAGCGAACTTGACCGCCGAGCTCGGCAATCTTATCTGTCAGAGCTTGAATAATCGTTTGGGAACGATCTGAAGCTGGAAAGACACGACCATGGTCTTCGACCTTGAGCTTGACCCCGTTTTCTGTGAAGAAGCGGATGATATCATGGTTGTCAAATTGAGAAAAGACACTGTAGAGGAAACGTCCATTTCCTGGAATGCCTGCTAGGAGATCGTCCAGGCTTCCATTGTTGGTCACATTGCACCGACCTCCACCAGTCCCAGCTAGTTTTTTCCCTAGTTTGCGGTTTTTTTCCAAGAGGAGGGTTGCTTGCCCGTAGAAGGAACTGGAGATGGTGGCCATCATGCCAGCAGGCCCTCCTCCGATGACAATGGTATCGTAGTGGTTCATAAGGTCTCCTTTTTCTCGTCTCGTTTTATTTCCAGTTCATTGTAACATAAAAAATGGACCCTGTCCCCAGGCTCCACTTTTTATGAGTTAATTGTCTTCGTCTGGATTTTGACGGAGGTGGATGGAATAACGCTTAGGTGGGTAAATGCCGATTTCAGGACCCCAGCGTGGGAAGAGCTGATTGGTTTTCTTCCCAGCAGCGTACTTGGCTTCTGCTGCCATTTCCCAGAGCTCTTCGTAGAGATCACCGAGCAAGAAGTCGAGCTCTTGATAATAGAGGTCTGGCTTTCCGTAGTCACTAAGGCTTAGTTCCATCAAACCATAGACTTGTAGCTTATGGTCCATGAGTCTACGTCCGTCTACCTTGTTAGAGTGAACGATAATGCGTCCGAAGGGATCATTTCTTCGGATGCGTTCCAGCTCTTTGTAGGCGTTGATTCCAGAATTTCCTTGACAGGAGAAGAAGTAAATGTTTTTCAAGTCATAGTCGATATAGGAGATATTTCCATTATAGACCAGCTTGACTGGTAGATTACGAACCCGTTTTTTCTCTAGATAGTTGTTAATATGTTCGACCAACATCTTAGAGGGATAATTGTATTCAATGACATAAATCATAGTTTCTTTCCTTTGCTATTGAGTAAATAACTGAGCTTTCTTTCAGTTACGATTAGTATACAAGCTTTTGAAGTCAGATAGGGGGAAAAATCTATTTGGTTCATTTTTGAAGCTATTTGGTTCATTTTAGAGGAGCAAAGGAGAAAAAGTTGCTAAAGGAATACGAAGAAAATGGGGAAGTGGGGAGAAGAAGGGCATATTTTTTTAAAAATGCAAAGAAAATTTACCGAAACCTTTCATTTGTGCTATAATCAAGGGGAAGTGACGTCATGGAAAGAAGGGTATCATGAGTTTAGAACAGTTAGAGCGGAAATCGCTCCAAGAAATCAATCAATCCGTCAAGGTTCCCAAGGGAACTTCTTTTTGGAGGACCTTATTATTGTTTTCAGGTCCGGGGAGCCTAGTAGCAGTGGGCTACATGGATCCTGGGAACTGGATCACCAGCGTTGTTGGAGGGGCTCACTATCGTTACTTGCTCTTGTCGGTGGTTCTCTTGTCTTCCTTGATTGCCATGCAATTGCAACAGATGGCTGGGAAACTAGGGATTGTCCATCGGAAAGATTTGGCCCAGACAACAGCGACGCATTTGCCCAAGTGGCTCCGCTATATGCTTTGGATAGTGATTGAATTAGCCTTGATGGCGACAGATTTAGCAGAAGTCATTGGTTCAGGGATTGCACTCCATTTGCTGTTCGGATGGCCCTTGCTCTTTTCTATTTTGGTCACCATCCTGGATGTCTTCCTCCTTCTCGGACTCATGCACTTAGGTTTTCGTAAGATTGAGGCTATTGTCTCCACCTTGATTTTGACCATTCTAGGGATTTTTATCTACCTTGTGGTCCTATCAAAACCAGATATAGGTGGCATTTTTGCTGGCTTTCTTCCTCAGAAAGAAATTGTAGGTATTGGTCTTCCCAAGGGATCACAAGCCTTGACGCTGGCCTTGGGGATAATTGGTGCAACCGTCATGCCTCATAATCTCTATTTGCATTCCTCCATTTCACAGACACGCAAGGTCGATTATGAGGATCCTGCAGATGTTCGTCGGGCTGTGCGCTTCATGACCTGGGACTCCAATATTGAATTAACCCTGGCTTTTGTTGTCAACTCTCTCTTGCTGATTCTCGGAGCGGCCCTCTTTTTTGGACATGCAGAAGAAATTGGAGCCTTCTCTAGTATGTATGATGCCTTGCAAAACAATGCCATTGCAGGAGCTATTGCAAGTCCTTTTCTATCTACCTTGTTTGCTGTTGCTTTGTTAGCAAGTGGTCAGAATTCAACAATTACAGGCACTCTGACGGGTCAAATTGTCATGGAAGGTTTCCTTAGATTCCGCCTTCCTCAATGGCTTGTCCGCCTCTTTACACGGATGTTGGCCCTCACTCCTGTCCTGATTGTCGCCTTTCTCTTTGGAGACCAGGAAAGTGTTCTAGATGATTTGTTGGTCTATTCTCAAGTCTTCTTGTCTCTGGCTCTACCATTTTCAATTTTTCCCTTGGTTTACTTTACCTCCAATAAAAAAATCATGGGAGAATTTGTCAATGCAAAATGGAATACCTACTTAGCTTACGGAGTAGCTACTCTTCTGACTCTGTTAAACGTCCAACTCATTGTGACGACGCTCTTTAAATAAAAAATCAGCTTTGTCGGACGGGGAAAACATGCTATAATAGGAGAGAAGTCCCCATCTAGCTAGAAAATGGGCAGAAGTGGGTAGTAAAAATTAAGAAACAGGGCCTAAACCCTTGATACGAAAGGAATCTAGAAAATCTTATGATGAATATGCAAAATATGATGAAGCAAGCACAAAAGCTTCAGAAACAAATGGAACAAAGTCAGGCAGAATTGGCGGCTTCTCAATTTGTTGGCAAGTCTGCTCAGGACTTGGTTGTCGCTACCTTGACAGGTGATAAAAAGGTGGTATCCATCGAATTTAACCCGGTAGTCGTGGACCCAGAAGATACAGAAACTCTTTCTGATATGACTGTTCAAGCTATCAATGCGGCCATCGAAGAAATTGATGCAGCAACCAAGAAAAAATTGGGAGCTTTTGCTGGTAAATTCCCATTCTAAGCATACAGAGAAAACCTCTATCGATGATAGAGGTTTTTTAGTCGTTAAAAAAATTGGAGAGGTCCAATCCACCAAAAGGAGAGGTAGAAAAGGATTCTTGTTCGGTTAGGAGTTGTCGGGCCCGGTCTGATTCGAGAAAGGCTTCATAAACAAGTGCAGTCATCCGGGCATCTTCTAGACTATTATGCGATTTTCCTGCTACTCCTAAAAACTGAGCAACTGTATGGAGCTGCAAGTTTTTAATCCCATGGAGGTCAGAAGGCCGGCGTTTAGAAGCTTCCTCAAAGACATCAACAGCATATTGGTCTGTGAACTCTAGCCCGTTTTCCGCTAGGATAGGGAGGTCACTCTTGATGGCATTGTATCCAATGAGGGGACTATCTGCAACAAAATCTCGGAACTCCGCTAGGACTTGCTCGAGTGGGGGAGCTTGGAGGATTTTATCAGATGTGATCCCGGTGAGGCCATTGATAAAGCTCTTTAGTGGTTTATCCGTATAGGCATAAGAATCGTAGTGGGCAACTTCTTGGCCATCTGCAAAGCGGACAGCAGAAACTTGGATAATGTGGTGCTTTCCTTCAAATTGATTAAATTCTAAATCAAAGGAGACATAGTGGCTTAATTCTTTCAAGGGAACTCCTTCATCTAATGTTTTTTTTGGATTTTCTAATTATTGAGGGGAGGCAAAGGCATAGAAAAAACTGACCGAAGTCAGTTTTTAGCGACCAAAGACGCGTCTCCAGAAGCCTTTACTCTCTTGTTCTTGAACCTTTTCATTGGCTTGATCTAATTCCAATTTCAATGTTTCGCGGTCATTCATAGCCTGAAGGGTTAGCTGTTGTTGTTGGTCGAGCTGTTTGTCTTTTTCAGCGATCTGAACATCTTTGACACGCAACTGCTCATCCTTTTTAGCTAATTGCTCATCTTTGGATTTTAGCTGGTCGTCTTTTGCTTTTAGTTGTTCGTAGAGACGAACAATCTCAGCATTTTTTTCATCTACCAAAATTTCCATCAATTCACGCTGTTTCACATCATCGCTGACTGGTTCGTCTTCAAAGATGGTTTTTTTGTAGATCTCTTCTAGCTTGATCAAGCCACTACGGGTTACGACGGTAACTCCCTTATCATTTTTTTCTGTATCTTCAGGATCTAGGGCCTTGACACGGTTGTTGACCGCTTGGCGACTAACTCCTAGAATTTCAGCAATTTCGCTGACTGTTTTTTCGATAGCCATAATATCCTCTAAACTCTTTTTCTATGAAATACTCTCTTAGATATTATCATAAGTAGGCAAGGCTGTCAAATCAAGCAAGGGAAGGGACGACAAGGAAAAAGCATGAAATTCCTTAATCCATCTTAGGAAGGGTTAAGCTCGAGTTGGCCAGATCAATAGTGAGTTGGTAGTCCGTTTGGTCGCGAACAGTGATCTCGAAGTCGGTTGTATAAAGGACGAGACGAAGAGTGGTCCCTTTCTCCAGTTTGTAGATGGTTGGTTGGAGTTCAAAGTCGAATTCCATCCATTCTCCTGGTGTTACGGGCTCAACCTCTAAGAGGTCATGACGGTTTTGGAGGTTAAGACACCCCTTTGTAATCACTCGTTGGCCGGCTTCCTTAAATGGCAATTCAGTCAAGTTGTCCAGCATATGGTAACGACCGTTATCCAGTGTACGGACGGATAGGACAGCTGGATAGGGTTGGAGATATTTCTTGCTTCCTAGCTCCATGAGTTGGACTGAGAGCAAGCCCTTGTCAGTGCTAGATTGGAGCCGCAGGTGAAGGTGAGCTTTTCCGTTGAGGTGTAGGTCTTCTGCAATCGGAAGATCGATGGTCACTTGTTGCGCCTTATCCTGGTAGAGGTCCGTTAGGAAAGTTGGATAGGCCTTGCCATAGCGCTCATAGTCTTCTGTCGCATAGCGGTTTTGGATAACTTTCTCACCATCTCCGAGCGAGAAGGTGCGCTGGGCTGTTTGATTGCCAAAGTCTTCCAAGGAGGTCCAACTTTGTTCTCCTGTATTGTCCTGCCAGATGACGGTTGGCAATTCATAACTTGAATCATAGCCCAGTAATTTTTTAGAAAGGAGGGCGTTCATGCTCTCACGGAAGTCAATGGACTGCCAGTTGTTGAGATAGACATGGGCACCATTGTGGTAGAAGAGGTGTTTCTTGATGTTGGCTGGAAGGGCTTGGAACATTTGGTATACATGGAGGGGCTTCACGTTCCAGTCTTGGGAACCATGGGTGAAGACGACCTCTGCCTTGACTTTGTCTGCCTGAAGGAGATAGTTGCGGTCATGCCAGAATTGGTTGTAGTCCCCTGTTTTGCGATCTATTTGCTCTTTAAGCCGTTCCAAATCCGCTAGATGGGCTGCATGGTGGCGGAGATAGTCTCCAGCCCGAAGGGCGCGTGAATAGGTCAACTCAGCGAGTGAATCAAAATCCTCTCCAGGATAGCCACCAGGACTCGTCACGAGTCCGTTTTCCCGATAGTAGTTGTACCAAGAGGAGATACCGGCTTCAGCAATGATGACTTCTAGGCCATCGACACCTGTGGTAGCCAGTCCATTGGACATGGTCCCTAGGTAGGACAAGCCTGTCGTAGCAACTTTGCCGTTGGACCAATCGGCCTTGATTTGGCGTTGGCGACTGTGGTCTGTGAAGGCACGACAGCGTCCGTTGAGCCAGTCGATGACATTTTTATAGGCCTCGATTTGACGGTAATCCCCGTTGGTCATCAAGCCTTGGGAATCCTTGGTTCCAAGACCGGAGACGTAGAGATTGGCAAAGCCACGAGCGAGCAGGTAGTCATTGAGAGTATAACTGCTGTTGATATGAGTGAGGGTTTCTTCAGCCTCAGAGACTAGTTGAGCTGAACCGACAGGATCCACCAATTCTAATTGAGGTTCTTCTACTTGAATGGTATGAGGTTCTTTGACCTCGAGGTCCACATTCATATTATAGAGTGCCTTGTCACTAGCCTTGTCATTGGTTCCTTGGTGATAAGGGCTTGCAGTCATGACGGCTGGGATTTTTCCTTCATAGCGAGGGCGAATAATATTGACCTTGACCAAATCTGGAAGGCCATCTTGGTCGCTATCAATCCGACTTTCCACATAGACCACCTCACGAATCACATTATGGCAGTTAAAGGTAGCTAGACTTTTTCCGTTGAAAAAGTGGTAGCGATTGTCTTCAGGAATCAAGCCATCGCTGACCAACTGCTCAATTAGTAAATTCCCTTTGACTGTTCGAGTATTGAGGAGGTGGTAGAGGTTTTCTACCAAGTTTCCATACTCAATCGGAAATTGGACTTCTTTCAAGAAGCTATCCGTATCTTCAAAATCAATAAAATAGCGGAAACCGAGTAATTGGAGGGCTACTGTGTAAAAAATGTTCGGAGACCATTCGCAGTCAGATTGGATATACGTTAAAAAGTCTGTTTTAGAATCCACCACTAGGTTAGAGAGGGGATAATCTGTATCTTTATAGGTGAAGTAAACCTTGCGGACAAACCATTCAAACAGTTCTTTTTCTGGGAGGTGGGTGGGAAGGTCAAACCCAATTTCTTTTAGTTCCTTAAGAATGTCTTTTTGGTCAACAGATAGATAGCTATATTGATTGTATTTCATAGACTGCTCCTTTTATCAGTTTCTTTGTTCTTTACTTTTTATATTATACTTGATAAAATAGTATTTGTCTAAAGACCTTTCGTCTATAAGGAGAAGGAATATTGAAAAAAATATCTTTTGAACAAGTTGCAAGAAGACGGACCTTATTGTTTGGGGTTCTTGCCGTCATTTTTGGGATTCTCATTTTTCGAAACGGCGTTGGTTTCACCAAATTTTCCTTGGATCTATTAGCCATTTACTTTTTAGTTGATGGACTAGGAAGCTTTCTTCTTCGCTTTTTGTTACGTAGCAAGTCTATTTCCTATAGCCACTCTATTTGGTTTATTTTTCTTTCACTTGCGTTGATCTGGTTGAATCGACTGAGTAGTCTGCCCGTAAACTTAGTTGTGATTTGTTTAGGGGCATATCAGTTGGGGAGTGCCATTGTCTATGGGATCACATTTTGGCTTTATAAGGCCAATCGGGTAAAAGGAGGCTGGTTCTATTTATGGGATGCGCTTTTAAACGGTGGGCTTGGTCTAGCAACTGTCTTGGAACCTGGTTCAGATGGGCACTTCCAATTTATCCTCTTGGGGGCTTATCTGGTCTTGTTGGGGATTTCTAATATTCGAGATGGTATTTTATTTGACAAAGACCAACAAGGCCAAGAGTTAAAACGTCGCTTTCGTATTAGCCTACCGGTTATCTTTGCAGCCTTTATCCCTGCTAAGGAGTTAAAACGGTTTAACCAGTTTCTTCAAAAAGGGAGCTCGGCGGGACACACAGGCCCTTATCGATTGGTGAAAAAAGAAGAAGAGGCAAGGGAATTAGAAATTTTGGTTCATACTTCTGACAGCAACTTATTTGGAGCGATTGGGCATGTAGATATTTGTTATCAGGGGAAGGTCATTTCTTACGGAAGTTACGATCCCTTTTCAGAGCGTCTATTTGGGACGATTGGGGATGGCGTACTGTTTAAAGTGGATAAGGAACCATACATCGAACTATGTAAAAAAGAGAGTCAAAAGACGCTGTTTGGCTACAGCCTATCCCTTACCGAAGAAGAGAATCAGGCAGTAGAGAAGCGTCTAGCTGAAATTGATCAGTTGTTAGAACCTTGGGATCCACCTAGGAGGTTACTGGAAGACGGTCAGCCGACCTACGCTTACAAATTGAAATATGATTTAGGGGCTGAGCTATATAAATTTACTTCTTCGCGTTTTAAATCTTACTTTGTTCTGTCTACTAATTGCTGCCTGTTAGCAGATTCCATTGTGGGACAGGCGGGAACGGCTGTATTAGATGTGCGTGGAGTGATTGCACCAGGGACCTATCAGGATTACTTAGAATACGAATTTGAAGCTCCAAACGGGCGGGTCCATACACGAACAGTATATTAAGTAAAGAAAGACAGATTCAAAATTTTGAGAAATCTGTCTTTTTTGCACAAGATTTCTTGTAAAAAAAAAGAAAATCTTTTAAAATATAAAAGACTTGGAGGAATTATGTGCATAAATAAGATTAGTAGTATTTCACCCGTATTAAAAACAAACAATCGAAATGTCAATCAAGAATTTTTTGAAAAGGTCTTAGGAATGAAAACCCTGTTGGAAGATGGGGCTTTATTATCCCTTGGAGATCAATCGAAGACAGACCGCCTCTATTTAGAGGAATCCCCTAGTATGAGAACCCGTAAGGTTGAGGGACCAAAACGCTTGGCTTGCTTAAAGATTCGCGTGACCAACCCGCAAGAAATTGAGTGGCTTCTGGCTCGTGGTCATCAAGTTGATCGCCTCTTCAGAGGGGAAAATGGCTATGCCTTTGAAGCTCTTTCGCCAGAAGGAGATCGTATCTTGCTCCATGCGGAAGAGCAAGTGGACAGTTTAACTGAAATTGAGGAAGTTCCAGATTTTCAAGCGAATGAAGAGTTTACAACCTTGACGGAGTTTTTCGTAGAAAAGATAGTTCTTCGTGTACCTAATGTAGAGACTTCTACAGCTTTCTATCAACAACTACCTGGCTTAGAAGAGTATTTAGACTTAGAAGCATCAGATGGTCCGGACCTCACACTAGCTAATGGACAGACTTGGGACCTTTGTCAGGTCAAGGTCATTCTAGAGCCATTTGTAGCAAGTGAAGTGGCCTCTTGCTTTGGAGATCAGGTGACTTTTGTACCAAAAAGGCAACAATTTGTCTTGGTTGAGGATCCAAGCAAGATTGAATGGTGGTTCGAAGCCTAAGCAAGTCTTTGGCTGATTGAAATGAGTGAAGAAAAATGGAAAAAATCATCCAAAAAATTCAAGAGCAAATAGGAGCAGGCATCTACCCAGGTGCCTCTCTTGCGCTCTATCAGAAAGGAAGCTGGCAGGAGTATTACTTGGGACTAGCTGATCCAGACAAGCAAGAGCCAGTTATTCCTGGCTTGACCTATGATTTAGCCAGTGTGAGTAAGGTCGTCGGAGTTGGAACGGTTCTTGCTTTTCTGGTCCGACAAGGGCAAATTGATATCGATCGTCCCTTAGCTTCTCACTATCCGGATATGGAGCAGGCAGAGGTGACCATCCGTCAGCTTTTAACCCATACTTCTGGGCTGGATCCTTTCATCCCTAGACGAGATGACTTGGATGCTGAGGGCTTAAAAGAAGCCCTGCACCGTTTGAAGCTCAAGGACAATCGCCAGTTCCACTATACAGATGTCAATTTTCTTTTGTTGGGCTTTCTTCTGGAGAAGTGGTATGGTCAGGATTTGGCCCAGATTTTTCAGGAGCAAGTCTTTGCACCTTGGCAAATGAAGGAGACTACTTTTGGCCCGGTTTCTCAAGCGGTGCCAACCCTTCGTGGCGTTCCAGCTGGTGTCGTCCATGATCCGAAAGCGCGTGTACTGGGAGTCCATGCCGGAAGTGCAGGTCTGTTTTCGACCATTAGAGATATGGAAATTTTCCTGGAGCATTACTTACAGGATCCTTTTGCAGAGATTTTATCGCAGAACTATGCTTTAGAAAAAGGGAAGATGCGCTCTCTGGCCTGGAATCTGGAAGGAGACTGGTTGGACCATACAGGTTATACAGGAACCTTCCTTCTCTATAATCGCAAGCTCCAATTGGCAGCTATTTTCCTATCCAATCGGACCTATGAAAAAGATGAGCGGGCCCAATGGATCCTGGATCGGAATCAACTCATGGAGCTCATCAAAAGAGAAATGGAAGGAACCGGCAAAAATCCTTCCTAAGACGGAGAAAGAAGCGTGGTTTAGCCATCGCTTTTTTTCTTTATTTATATTAAAATGGAAGGAGAGAAGATTGTATCTAGCAATCTATAGCAGAAAAGAATGAAGATAACTGAGAGACGTATGACGAAATCGATAGGTGTCGGCCAGGCACATAGCAAGATTATTTTAATAGGAGAGCATGCGGTTGTTTATGGCTATCCAGCCATTGCCCTGCCCCTCCTTCACATTCAGGTTACTTGTCAGATTGTACCTGCGGAGCGTCCGTGGGTCCTTTTTGAGAATGACAGCTTATCGATGGCGGTCTACGCTTCCTTAGAGTATTTGGGGATCGAGAAGGCAACCATCGCTTGCCGGATTGACTCCATGATTCCAGCTCAGCGGGGGATGGGATCTTCGGCTGCTGTCAGTATCGCGGCAATTCGAGCGGTCTTTGATTACTTCAAGCGAGATTTGAGCCAAGAAACCTTGGAAATCTTGGTTAATCGAGCAGAAATGATTGCCCATATGAACCCAAGTGGGCTGGATGCCAAGACTTGCCTCAGTGATCAGCCGATTAAATTCATTCGCAACGTCGGTTTTAGTGAGTTAGAAGTTGATTTAGGTGCCAAATTGGTCATTGCAGATACAGGTATCCACGGCCATACCAAAGAAGCCATTCAGAAAGTCAAGGACTTGGGAACAGCGGCCCTTGCTAGTTTCCATGAAATCGGGCTCCTTACCGAGCAAGCAGAAAAAGCCCTTGCTCAAAAAGATGCTCCCACCTTGGGACGTATCTTAACAGACTGCCATCATCATTTGCAGGCAGTGGGAGTGAGTTGTCCAGAAGCGGATCAATTGGTGGAACTAGCCTTAGCGACTGGAGCCTTGGGAGCCAAAATGAGCGGTGGAGGGCTTGGTGGCTGTATCATTGCCCTTGCTGCAGGCCAGGAACAAGCAGAAATCATCGCAAAAGAACTAAGAAATAAAGGAGTGGAGGAGTTATGGATCGAAAGCCTGTAAGTGTAAAATCGTATGCCAATATCGCCATTATTAAGTATTGGGGCAAGGAAAATAGTGAAGCTATGGTGCCATCAACTAGTTCTATTTCCTTGACCTTGGAAAATATGTATACGGAGACGCGCCTCAGTCCTTTGGGTCCTGAGGCCAAGGCCCATGCTTTCTATATTGATGGGGTCTTCCAAAATGAAGCGGAGCAGGCCAAGATCGGAGCAGTCATCGACCGCTTTAAACCAGAAGGGGAAACAGGCTTTGTGCGGGTTGATACTAGCAACAACATGCCGACAGCTGCAGGGCTTTCTTCTAGTTCTAGTGGTCTATCTGCCTTGGTAAAAGCTTGCAATCGCTATTACCAACTGGGGATGACGCAAGCAGAACAAGCTCAAGCGGCTAAGTTTGCCTCCGGATCGTCTTCGCGTTCTTTCTTTGGCCCTTTAGCGGCTTGGGACAAGGATACCGGAGCGATCTACCAGGTGGAAACGGATCTTAAGCTGGCGATGATTATGCTAGTGTTAAACGACCAACAAAAGATTCTTTCTAGCCGGGAAGGGATGAAGCGGTGCACGGAAACCTCTAGCAATTTCCAAGAATGGATCCGCCAGTCAGCTCAGGATTACCAAGATATGCTGGTTTACCTGAAGGACAATGACTTTGAAAAAGTAGGAGAATTGACCGAGCGGAATGCTCTTCTCATGCATTCTACAACTAAGACTGCTAGTCCAGCCTTCTCCTATTTGACGGATAAGAGCTATGAGGCCATGGATTTCGTGCGCTCTCTTCGTAACGAAGGGAAACGGTGCTACTTCACTATGGATGCAGGACCGAATGTGAAGGTTCTCTGTCTAGAAGAGGATCTGGATCAGTTAGTTCCACTTTTTGAACAAGATTATCGTATCATTGTTTCCAAGACCAAGGATCTATCCCATGAAGAATAAGAAAGCAGTTCAAGCAGGTGGGAAGCTGTATATCGCTGGGGAATATTCTATCCTAACACCGGGACAAACAGCCATTATTCAGTTTATTCCCATTTACATGCAGGCAGATATCCAACCAGCATCTACTTATCGGATTCAGTCGGACATGTTTTCCTTTGCGGTTGATTTGACTCCGCAGGCGGACTATGCCCTGATCCAAGAAACCGTGCATCTGATGAACGCCTACCTCCAGTCACAAGGAGTGGCACTTGCTCCCTTTGATTTAAGTATTGGGGGGAAATTTGAGCGAGAGGATAAGAAATTCGGAATTGGCTCTAGTGGTAGTGTGGTCTTGTTGACCCTTAAAGCCATGGCGGCTCTTTATGATTTTCCCCTGTCAGCAGACTTGCTCTTTCGTTTAGCCTGTCTGGTCTTGATTCGACGTGGAGACAATGGCTCTATGGGAGACCTGGCTTGTATTGCCTATGAAAGCTTGGTCAGCTACCGCTCTTTTGACCGACGGGCGCTGGCTGAGCAATTACAAGATCAGGATTTAAACCAGGTCTTAGCCCTGGATTGGGGATATGAAATCCAGCCTCTTTCCCCTCAGTTGCCCTATACTTTTTTAGTAGGCTGGACCCAGGAACCCGCTATTTCAATAGACTTGATTAACCAGGTTCGTTCAGCTATTGATCATGTCTTCTTAGAGGGGACGGAGCAGGCTGTACAAGACCTCTTAGTGGCCTTTCAAGAGGCAGACCGAGACTTAGCCTGCTCTTCTATCAGTCGGACCAGTGACTTACTTCGATCTCTCAATGAGGTGATTTATACCAAAAAACTGGCCCAATTAAAGAGGGCAGAAGAGGGACTAGCGGTTATTGCAAAATCCAGTGGCGCTGGAGGAGGAGATTGTGGGATTGCCCTCGCATTTGAGGAGGCTGCTGCCCAAGAAATCGTCAGACGCTGGCAAGAAGTAGGGATTGATTTATTATATTCAGAAAGGATGGGAGAGTATGACGGCCAACCGAAAGGATGAACATATTCGCTTAGCCTTGGAGCAAACTCCGGGTTACAATAGCTTTGATGAGGTTGAGTTGATTCATTCCTCTTTACCAACTATCGATTTAGATGAGGTGGATTTGAAGACCCATTTTGCGGGTCGTGACTGGGACTACCCTTTTTATATCAATGCCATGACAGGTGGTAGTGCCAAGGGGGGAGAAATCAATCGGAAGTTAGCCCAGGTGGCAGAAGCCTGCGGCATTCTCTTTGTGACGGGTTCCTATAGTGCAGCTTTAAAAGATCCCCAGGACAGCTCCTATCGAGTCAAGGCCCTTTATCCGGATCTTCTCTTTGCGACCAATATCGGGATTGACAAACCGCTTGAACTGGGCTTGCAGACGATTGAGGAGACCCAGCCCCTCTTTCTCCAACTCCATGTCAATCTCATGCAGGAGCTTCTCATGCCCGAAGGGGAACGAAGCTTTAGAAACTGGCAAGACCATTTAGCAGACTATGCAAAGCAACTACCTGTGCCGTTGGTGCTAAAAGAGGTCGGTTTTGGTATGGATGCCGGAACTATCCAAAGAGCCATCGAATTAGGTGTCAGGACCGTTGATATCTCTGGTAGAGGCGGGACCAGTTTTGCCTATATCGAAAACCGTCGGGGAGGCAATCGTTCCTATCTCAATGACTGGGGACAAACAACAGTCCAAGCCCTGCTTGGGGCTCAACCACTGATGGATCAGGTCGAGGTTCTCGCCTCTGGTGGCGTTCGTCATCCCTTGGATATGATCAAGGCACTGGTTCTAGGAGCCAAGGGGGTCGGTCTTTCTCGGACCATTTTAGAATTGGTAGAGACACAGCCGATTGAAGAGGTCATCGCCCAAGTCAATGCTTGGAAAGAGGATTTACGCCTGATCATGTGTGCTCTTTCTTGTCAGACACTTGCCGATTTGAGAAAGGTTCCCTATCTTCTTTATGGTCGTGTAAAAGAAGGATATGAACAAATCCTCTCCATCCATGATTAACTTGAAGAAACTAACAAAAATCCCTCCGTGTACACGGAAGGATTTTTTACTTGCTTTGACGAATGTTCTCTAATATAGCTTGGGCTTTTTCCAGGTTAAAGGGTTTGTCTTCTAGCAGGGCTTGGACCACCGGAGCTACCTCTGACGGACTAGCGCCAGCAAGTAGGGCAAGTGACTTAGCTTGGAGTTTCATATGCCCATGCTGAATACCGGTGCTGACCAAGGCCTTAAGCGCTGCAAAGTTTTGAGCCAGGCCAACGGAAACAATAATCCGCGCAAGAGTTTGGGCATCGGGATTTCCAAGTAGGTCATGAGCCACTTGAACACTTGGATTGAGTCCGATGGAGCCTCCCTTGGTAGCGATAGGCATGGGAAGGGTCAGCTGACCTTCTAGGACTTGCTGATCTGGATGAGCTATCCAACTAGATAGTCCTTGAGCTTGTCCAGATCGACTAGCATAGGTATGGCCACCTGCTTCAATCGCCCGCCAGTCATTCCCAGTTGCCAAGACGACAGCATCGATACCATTGAAAATTCCCTTGTTGTGAGTCGCTGCTCGATAAGGATCAACAGCTGCCAATTGACTGGCCAGAGCTATTTTCTGAGCGATTTCGGCCGCTTCCTTGGGATCGCAACTGAGGAAGCGGTAGTCTATGTGACAGCTTGCCGTGACCAGGGCATCTGTCGCTAGGTTGGACAGAATAGCCATTAAGCCCTGCCCCTCGGATAAATCTTCTAAAGGGTTGACCAGGGCTTCTAGCATGGTGTTGAGCATATTAGCCCCCATGGCCTCTTTTGGATCGACAGATAGGTAGCAAATGAGAAAGTCACCTTTCACCTCTGTCCAGAGATCTCGTGCCCCACCTCCCCGTTTAACGATGGAAGGATAGGCTTGATTGGCCAGTTGGAGCAGTTCTTCTTTAGCTTCTGTAATCGCCTGACTGGCCTCTTCTTTATGGCTAACCTCATATAGAGCCACTTGACCGATCATTTGACGCTTGTGAACCTGGGTCTGAAACCCACCTGAGCGCTTGATTAGTCCAGCAGCGTAAGAAGCAGCAGCGATGACAGAAGGTTCTTCCGTCACCATTGGGACCTGGGTTTCCTGACCATCTACCTGGAAGCCAGGAGCTAGTCCAAAGGGTAAAGCCAAGGTGCCAAGGACGTTTTCGACCATTTCATTGGCAAGAGAAAGGGGCAATGTTTCATTGTCCCTTACTGTCTGTAGACCTTCTTCTGAAAGGAGTCCGGCCTGAGCTAGTTTCTCGATGCGCTCTGCTGGACTTACTTTTGAAAAACCAGTTAATTTAACCATGGTGTTCTACCTTTACATAGGTTCGTTGGTGTTCGTTGATTTCTGATAAGGCATAGGTTTGATCTTGGTAGCCTTGGAAGGTTTGATTGCCTTCAGCATCTAATTGTGCCTCTTCGAAGAAGATCTTCTCATATTCGTCAATCGTAAGAGCTTTTCGCTGATCCAATTCTGCCATACGGTTTGGATGGAGCATTTGCTCAAATCCTTTGACCAAGTGAGCACTAAAAATCTCAGCGACTGCGCCACTTCCATATCCATAGAGGGCGATACGGTCGCCAGCCACTAATTGAGGCTGATTCTCTAAGAGAGAAAGCAAACCTAGGAAGAGAGAACCCGTATAGATATTCCCAACCTTTTGGCTGTAGAGAATGGATTGTTCAAAATTGTATTGCAATTGGGCTTGTTTCTCAGGAGAAAGACTCTTGTCAAGAATCTTTTTTAAGCCCTTGAGGGCGAGTTTGGGATAAGGTAAGTGGAAGCAGACCGCCGCAAAATCATCCAAGGTTAAGCCAGTCCGTTTTTGATACTCTGTCCAAGTTGTTTTCAGGCAATCCAAGTACTGTTGGGTCGAATAAATCCCATTGACAAAGGGTGTACTGGAGTAGTTAGGACGCCAGAAATCCATGACGTCACGGGTCTGAGCTACATTATCATCATTAAAGGCTAGGATACGTGGGTTCTGCGTCACTAGCATAGCGACAGATCCAGCTCCTTGAGTCGGTTCTCCAGGAGTGTCGATCCCATATTTTGCAATATCGCTGGCAATGACCAAGACCTTGCTCTGTGGGAACTTTTCAACATGAAGTTTAGCATAGTCCAAAGCGGCCGTTGCAGCATAGCAGGCTTCCTTCATTTCAAAGCTCCGAGCAAAGGGTTGGATTCCTAGGAGACCGTGAACGAAAACAGCAGCAGCCTTACTCTGGTCAATTCCTGACTCGGTCGCCAGGATGACCATATCGATTTCTTCTTTTTCTTCTTCGGTTAAAATACTATGGCTGGCACTTGCTCCAAGTGTGACGATATCCTCTGTAATAGGGGCAATACTCAGTTCTTTCAATAAGAGCCCTTTACTGAGTTTTTCTGGATCAGTATTTCGAGCAGCCGCTAGGTCACTTAAGCGCAAGACATACTGGCTGGTCGCAAATCCAATCTTATCAATACCGATTGTCATAAATAACCTCTTTTAATTTGATATCTACTAGTATATTTCGTTACTATTTTACCATATTTGAGAGCAAAACTCCCTTGAAAAAGCCAGAACAGAATGGAAATCATTCTTAGGACCGAGTTGGGCAAGGGGATTTTTTGAAAAAAAGAGGACGAAAAACAAAAGAGAGTGGGACAGAAATCGGTAATTCGTTAGAATTCGATTTCGTCGTCCCACCTCCGCACAGTTGAGTAGGGCTGTAAAAGCTGATGAAATCAGCGTAGTAGAGCCCACTCAACCACTGCGTCTTGCTCGACAATCCAAAAACAATTGAGAGGCTAGGACTTTTGTCCCAGCCTTTTCAACTCTTATGCTTGCTTATCTTTCTTAGGGTTACTCATAACCCGTATGAAGAGTTCTTTGCATTTGTCTCTTAGAACTTTTTCGTAGAAGACGAGTATAGCGATGTCCGCAATCAGAAAGATCAAAGTCAGATAGAACAAGTCAAATGAACTGCGGGCATAGTAAGTCGCTGATAGATAGGAGGAGAAGGCTCCTAGAATCACCCAAGGAAGATACTTGATATACTTGTTTACCATCATACAGTACCTCACATACTTTAAAGGATTTGTTTTTTCACTATCATTGTACTCCTTTTAAACAAAAATGCAAGCGATTACATAGATAAGTTTTGAAAAACCAATGCTAGTTGGCATTGGTCATTTTTCTTTTTTGATGGCGTTGGTAAGAATGGTAGAGTTTCAAGACGACAGACCCGCTAGCCATCCCGATAGAGATAACCAAGGCCAGAATAACAACTAGGGTCACACTGGTCACGGCTTGCTGATATTGGCCACTAACAAAGAAGGAGGTGGTCCGATAGGAAATATATCCAGGAACCAAAGGAGCGAGAATAGCTAGCATAAAGACAACGACAGGCGTCTTATAGATAATACTTAAAATTTGACTGATACAAGAACCAACGATTGCTGCAATAAAAGTCGCAATGATAACATTGGTAGGTCCTTTCAAGATATAGTAGAGCAACCAAATAGCCATCCCTAGAACTCCTCCAGGGATGAGCATGGAACGTTGCACATTGAGGACGATTAAAAAGGTAATGATGGCAATCAAACTAGCCACCGCTTGGATTAAAAATTCGATTAGATTCATGATTCTATTTCATAAGGACAAGAGCGACGGTCGTCCCGGCACCAAGGGCAAGGGTAATGAGTAGGGTCTCAAAGAGTTTACTCATCCCAGAGTTGAGGTGGTTGTTCATCAGATCCCTGACGGCATTGGTCATGGCAATACCAGGAACAAAGGGCATAACACAGCCAGCAATGATAAGATCGGTATTGGAAGGAAAACCACTATATTGAGACCAAATATGGGCCAAAAAGCCAAAGACAAAGGCTGCCGCAAAAGCAGTAGCAAAAGGGATGCGAACGTATTTTTCAACTACGAGAGAGAAAGCAAAGGCAAAGACGGTCGCAATACCTGCTCCAATCGCATCATAAAAGTTCCCGCCAAACATGATGGAGAAAAAAGGGGCACTAAGAGTTGCCGCGATGGTTAACTGCAGATTGGTATAAGGGACTGCCTTTTGTTTTAATTGGATCAAAGCTTGATAGGCTTCTTCGAGATTGATGTACCCAGAGACTAATTGGCGAGAAATCTGGTTGACATCACAGACCTTCTCGATATTGTAATTGGTTCGCAGGATCCGTTTCATCCGCGTGATATTGGCATTTTCGATTGAAAAGAAAATAGCGACTGGCATCGCTAAGGCATTGCAATCATCGATTCCTTGAGAATGAGCAATCCGGATCATGGTATCCTCCACCCGATGGATTTCAGAACCGCTCTCTAAAAGGAGGGTTCCTGCCAACATGAGGACGTCAATCACGCGGTCCATATCTTTAGACGCTTCCATTGTTCTTCCTGTTCTGTTAATAGATTGTCTCCATTATATCAAAATTTCACTGATTTGTACTAGTGTTACCACGGATTTAGTCAAGACAGGACAAGAAAAAACCAGCCGTTTCCGACTGGTTTGAAAAATCTATTTGAATCTTAGCTCAATGCATCATCCATAGAAAGAACTTCGTGGAAGACACGTTGTGTCAATTCAGTTTTTTGTTCTGGAGTGAGGTATTTGGTGTTTACACAGTATCCAGAGATACGTACGATAACATCTTCACCGCTCATGATCTTTTCGTAAACGTCTGACAAGTCCATAACGTTCAAGTTAACGTGTTGTCCACCGTTTTCGAAGTATCCATCAAGGATAGTTACCAAGTTATCTACTTGTTCATCACGAGTTTTACCAAGAGCACGAGGAGAAACTTGAGTAGTGAGTGAGATACCGTCAGCTGCGTAACCAAAGTCAAGGCTAGCAAGTGAGTTCAAGTTTTGCAACCATCCACCTTTCGCTTTGTTAGATGGGTTAGCACCTGGTGAGAAGAATTCCAATTTGCTTGTGTTTACAGAACCATCTTCGTTGAGGTATACCCCTTTGTGGACTGGTGAGTTACCAGTTTGTTTAGAGTAAGCAACGTTAGAAGTGATGGTAAGAAGTGACACAGTTGCTTCAGCGTTCTTGTAAAGTTTGTGGCTGCGAAGACGAGTAGTGTAAGCTTCGATCAACCATTCTGCCAATTCGTTAGAACGTGGGTCATCTTCACCCCAACGTGGGTATTCACCGATTGTTTCGTAATCGTAGATGTAGCCATCTTCGTCACGGAGTGGTTTAACAGTAGCGTATTTGATTGCTGATAAGGTATCAACAGTGTTAGCGAAACCACAGATACCGAATCCCATGTTTGCGCGTTGGTGAGTTGGCAAGAAGGCCATTTGAACTGCTTCGTAGTTGTACTTATCAGTCATGTAGTGGATGATGTTCAAAGCATCTACGTAAGTGTCAGTCAACCAGTCAAGTGATTTTTCGAAGTTTGCTTTAACAGATTCGAATTCAAGAACTTCGTCACGGATAGGATCGATGTCAAATACTTTGTAGTCTTTATGAACGTCGTCGTAACCACCGTTCAAACCAGTAAGAAGAGCTTTAAGCACGTTTACACGAGCACCGAAGTACTGGATGTTGTGGCGTTGTTCTTCGTTTTCTGGGTCAAGTGGAGATACACAACATGAGATACAGCTCATTTCACCGTATCCGTCTTTAGCCATTGTTGTAACACCTTCGTATTGGATAGAAGAGTGTTTATGGCTCATGTGCATACAGTAGCGACGGAAGCTGTATGGCAATTTGTCAGTCCAAAGAACTGTCAAGTTTGGTTCTGGAGAGTTACCGATGTTGTCCAAAGTGTTCAAGAAACGGTAGTCCATCTTAGTAACACGGTGACGTCCGTCGTTACCCATACCAGCCATAGAAGTTGTGATGAAGGTCGGGTCACCTGAGTACAATTGGTCGTAAGCTTTTGTACGAGCAAATTTAACAGTACGCAATTTCATAACGAAATCGTCAACGAATTCTTGAAGTTCAGACTCAGTGTAAGTGCCACGAGCCAAGTCACGTTCAGCGTAGATATCCAAAACGATTGGCACACGTCCAAGAGAAGTAGCAGCACCGTTGATCACACGGCAGACAGCCATGAAGGCGATGTTTGTCCATTGGATTGCTTCTTTTGTATCGAAGGCAGGACGACGTACGTCTACACCATAAAGGTCACCCAATTTAACAACTTCTTGAAGTGCTTGGTATTGAAGGTTTACTTCTTCACGAAGACGGATTGATTCTTCATCGATTTCAGTGATTGCATTCCAGTCGTTTGCTTTTTCAGCCATCAAGTAGTCAGCTCCGTAAAGGGCCAAACGAGCATAAACCCCGATGATACGTCCACGTGAGTAAGCATCTGGAAGACCAGTTACTGTGTGAGCGTGACGTGCACGACGGATGTTTGTAGTATAAGCACGGAAGATACCGTCGTTAACTGTTGTTACATATTTAGTGAAGATTTCATGCACAGCTGGATCTGGCTCAAATCCATTTTCTTTCAAAGTAGTTTCCGCCATACGGATACCACCACGAGGCATGAAGTTCAATTTGAACAACTCATCGTTTTGGATACCGAAGATCACTTCGTTTTCTTTGTCGATGTATCCAGCTGCGATATCAGCGATAGAAGTTGGACGAGTATCGTATGGGAAACGAGTTTCTTCGTAGTGTGCTTTTGTTTCTTCAACAATCTTCTTGATGTGAAGTGAACGTTCTGTTGGGCCAGCTAGGAAGCTTTCGTCTCCATCATATGGAGTGTAGTTAGCTTGTACAAAGCGTGAGACACTGGCTCTTTCTTTCCAGTCTTCACCTTGGAAGCCTTCCCAGGCTTTGTCAAAAATGTCTTGTGCTTCAACAACTGTTTTAACAACCATGTTTAAATCCTCTTTTGTCTTTCTAGCAACAAATCTGTTGCACTTACAATAGTAGTATACCATATGGAAATCGGTTTCACAAAGGGAATAGCAAAAAGATTTTGGATTCTTTTATAATACAGAAGGGCATATGTTAATAAACTGTATTATATCTTTGCCTTTGGAGTGGTGGAAATTAGTGGGAAAAAATCGGTGATAGGGATATAATGAAAGAGGAGGTTACCCATGCTCATATTTCCTTTAGTAAATGATACGAGCCGTAAGATCATTCATATTGATATGGATGCCTTTTTTGCGTCCGTTGAAGAGCGAGACCATCCTGAATTGAAGGGAAAGCCTGTCATCATTGGTCATGATCCCCGTTTGTCTGGTGGAAGAGGAGTGGTATCGACTTGCAATTACGAAGCCAGAAAATATGGGGTCCATTCGGCTATGAGTTCCAAAGAGGCCTATGAACGGTGTCCTCAGGCAGTTTTCATCCCTGGCAACTACGAGAAGTACCAGGCTGTCGGTCTCCAAGTCAGAGAAATATTTAAACGCTATACCGATTTGATTGAGCCCATGAGCATTGATGAAGCCTATCTGGATGTGACCAACAATAAGCTTGGTCTTCAGTCTGCTGTCAAGGTAGCCTACTTGATTCAGCATGATATTTGGAATGAATTGCACCTAACTGCTTCTGCCGGAGTTTCCTACAATAAATTTCTAGCAAAAATTGCCAGTGATTACCAGAAACCTCGGGGACTGACCGTCATTTTACCCGAGCAAGCTCAAGACTTTTTAAGTCAGCTGGATGTAGCTAAGTTTCATGGTGTGGGAAAACGGACAGTGGAGCGGCTTCATGATTTAGGAATTTATACTGGTGCAGATCTCTTAGAAGTGCCGGAAATGACTCTCATCGATCACTTCGGTCGCTTTGGTTTTGATCTTTATCGAAAGGCTAGGGGGATTCATAACAGTCCGGTCAAGAGCAATCGCATTCGTAAGTCCATTGGGAAGGAACGCACCTACCGAAAATTGCTGGTGGCCGAGGATGATGTGCTAAAAGAATTAGCCAACCTATCTGAAAAGGTAGCGAACAGTTTGGCCAAGCATCAGAAAATTGGTAAGACCTTGGTGCTCAAGATTCGTTATGCCGATTTTACGACCTTGACCAAGAGACGAAGTTTAGAGGAAGCAACTAGAGACCCTGAAGCCATTCAGAGACTGGCCCAGGAGCTCTACCAGAGCCTAGAAAGTAACTCCTCAGGTATTCGCCTTTTAGGGGTGACCCTCACTAATTTTTCTTCCGAGTCTCGGGAAACCCATGAAGGATCTCTAATAGAAGAAACCCCGTAGGTATACTTGACCTACGGGGAATTTTTAGCTAGTTTTTGAAGAACTGTTGAATTTCTTCCTCTGTGAGGCCAATCATGGGATCAATGCTTAAGTAATTGTCCTCTGTTAATCGATAGCCTTGTTGAGAAACTTGGGAAGCAGATGAGTCAGAGTGGTTTTCAACAGAGACGAGCTCCTTTTGGGGCTCTGTTGTTTGAGAAGTATTTTTCAGATGAGTGGTGCTGGCTGAGGAAGACTCTCTACCTTGAGGAAGTACATCAGAAAAACGCTCAATCAGATAGGTTTTGCGAGCGGTTCCGGTATTCTTTGTCGCAAAGTCAAATGCAGTGTATTCTCCCAGGAGGATGAGTTTGCTTTTCGAACGGGTAATGGCTGTGTAGATCAGATTGCGTTGGAGCATGCGGTGGCTCTGATTGGTCAGAGGAAGGATGACCACAGGAAATTCGCTTCCCTGTGACTTGTGGATGCTCATGGCATAAGCCAGGCGAATCTTGTACCATTCATTTCGGGGGTAGACCAATTCATTGCCATCAAATTGGATGGTGAGTTCATCTTGCTTGGATTCGGTATACTTAGCTGGCAAGAGGTCGGTGATGTAGCCAATATCACCGTTAAAGACATTGCTTTCGGCATCATTGACCAGGTGGATGACCTTGTCACCATTTCGATACTGGCAATCCAGTGTTTGAAAGAATAGAGCACCCGTTTCTAATGGATTGAGGAGCTCTTGCATGAGACTGTTAATCTGGTCAATGCCTGCAGAACCTCGATACATCGGAGCGAGGACCTGGATGTCTCGAGCCGGAATGCCGTTGCGAAGAGCAGCGCTGGTAATTTTTTCAATCATGGGAGCGATGAGCTCACTCGGTGCTTCAAAGTAGGAACGATCAGGTTTTTTCTCTGTGAAATCAGGAGGCAGTTGGCCTTTGCGAATCTGACTGGCCAAAGTGACGATAGTCGAATCTTCACTTTGACGGAAGATGTGTTCCAGTTTGACTTGAGGGATGCTGGGGATCTGTAGGAGATCGGACAAGACTTGCCCAGGACTCACAGAAGGAAGCTGATCGGCATCTCCAACGATTAAGAGTTTGGTATTGGAGGAGATATTGCTGAGAAGCTGATTGGCCAGCCAAGTATCCACCATAGAGAATTCATCGACAATGACAAAATCCGCATCGAGATAATCATCCAAGTGGCTCGTGTCGTCGTCTCCCGTCATTCCTAAGTGACGATGAATGGTGGCGCTCGGAAGACCTGTCAGTTCACTCATTCGACGGGCTGCTCGACCGGTTGGAGCAGCTAAGAGGATTGGTAATTGAGATTTTTTCCGAAGATCCAATTGGTGCAGGCGGGCATAGGTTCCGATAATTCCATTGATAACGGTTGTTTTCCCTGTTCCTGGTCCACCTGTTAGCACGAAGACCTTTTGCTGGATGGCTTCCCGGATAGCCTTCCGTTGGATGGGATCGTAGTGGATATGGAGATCTTCTTCAATGTCATCGATCGTTTGTTCGATTTTTTCTGCTTCGAAAGATTCTTGCTTTCCTTTTTCTAACAGGCGACCGATATGGCTGCGGATCCCTTCTTCTGCAAAGAAGAGGCTGTTGTTGAAAATCTTAGTGTCAATGTTTTGCACCTTGTCTTCTTCGATGAGACTGGCCAATTCTTGGGCGACGCTGGCTGGATCGAGCTCGACTGGACGAGATGCTTCTAAGAGTTGGATGGTGGCTTGGAGCAATTCTTTGGCTTCAACGTAGGTGTCCCCTGTTTCTAAGGAGAGGGTTAAAAGACTATGAACCAGTCCTGCTCGGAAGCGTTCAGGTGCATCACTGGCAATCCCTAATTCTTCTGCTAATTGGTCGGCAATTTTAAAGCCCATTCCTTGAATATCTTCGACCAGTTGATAAGGAGCTGATTCGACGATTTGCAAGGTTTCTTCCTTGTAGAAATCCTGGATTTGGAAGGCTAGCTTATTAGGGATGCCATAGTTGGCAAGTTGGGCGAGGACCCGTTCTGTACCATAGTTGAGCTGTAGTTTTTCGACAAAGGCCTCGCGATTCTTTTTAGAAAGTCCGGAGATAGAGGCCAGCTTTTCAGGTGCTTGAAGGATTTTATCAATGGTATCCTCACCATAGAGATCCACGATTTTTTTGGCCGTTTTGAGTCCGATCCCTTTAAAATGGTCGCTAGAAAAGTATTTCACCAAGCCTTTGCTAGTGGGTTTGGCTCGTTCATAGCGATTCATTTGCAACTGTTGGCCATATTTCGGATGATGGACCAGTTCTCCCCAGAAGGTATAATCTTCTCCTTCGACGATATCTGCCATCGTTCCAGTGACGATAATTTCAAAGTTATCATAGTCCTCTGCATCTGTATCATTGATATCCAACAATAAGATACGGAAAAAACTACTTTGATTTTCAAAAATGACCCGCTCAATGGTTCCTGAGAAATAGTATTCCATGCAGAGTTTCCTTTTAAGTAATGGTCTGAGAGAGCTTATCTCTCATGAAGATATTGAAAGAGGCTGGGACAAAATCCTAGCCTCTCAATTGTCTTTGGATTGTCGAGCAAGACGCAGTGGTTGATTGGGCTCTACTACGCTGATTTCATCAGCTTTTACAGCCCTACTCAACTGTGCGGAGGTGGGACGACGAAATCGAATTCTAACGAATGACCGATTTCTGTCCCACTCTCATCATGGGTTAATAAGTCTGGAATGGAAGGAGTGGCCAGAGGCGAAGGACGGCTTCCCCTTTGATTTGTTCCTTCTTGAAAGCCCCCACCTGGCGGCTATCTTTTGAAACGATTCGATCATCACCAAGGAGTAGATACTCATCATCCAAGAGCTTTTTCGTGAAGGTCGCACTTCCATCTTTATCAACGGTGAAAGCTTCGGCAATCTGTGCCATTTGGCGGAAGAGCTCTCCATTTTCTTCGAACCCTTTTCCAGAATAGGTTGATTGCAATTTATCTTCTTTAAATTTTTGAATGTAGTCTTTCAAGTAAGGCTCGTCAGTTTCTTTGCCGTTGATATAGAGGACATCGTTTTTGTACTCGATGGTTTCACCAGGGAGTCCAATGACCCGTTTAACGATTTCTTTGGTTTTTCCATTTTCTGTTTCACTAGCGACCACGATATCAAAACGGTCGATAGGCAGTTTATTGATAACGAGAAGGTATTCACTATCTGCCAAGGTCGGATCCATAGAATGGCCATCGACACGGACAGGCGTCCACAGATAAATACGAGAGAGAATAATGCCTCCAATAATGAGGCCGAAGAGCGCCCATTCTTTCAGGAAAGAACGGACTGGATTAGTTGATTTTTTTGAACGTTTCATGCTTTATCTTTCTATCAATTTTTTTGCTTTTTCTGTATTTTTAAAATGAAGTTTGGCACTGTAGTCAAGGGCTTGAATGCCATAGGCCTTTAATAGTTGAGCAGCTACCTTGTCTGAGGGCGCACCAGCCCCACTAGGAAGGGTGTAGCCGAGTTCTTGACTCAAATCTTCCAGATTTTGGAGGAAGAGGTCACGGGCAATAATGGAACTCACAGCTACTGCCAAGTATTTTCCTTCGGCCTTCTCTTCTAGGGTGACGACTTGTGGGACCTGATTCGCTTCTGCTTGAACATAGCGATCATAGTTTTTCTTGGTCGTAAAGGCATCGACTACAATCTTTTGAGCTTTTGCCCCTTGTTGCAAGAGTAAAAAAATGGCTTGATTGTGAAGAGCAACCTTGACAGATACCGCATTGTAGCCAGAGGCGATGACCTGATTGTATTTTTTAGGTGTCAGCAGTAAGGCCTGATGCGGGATTTCTTGTTTGAGGATTGGTGCGAGAGCTCGAATTTTTCGATCATCTAAGGTTTTAGAATCCCCAACTCCTAGACTTTTTAAGCGGGCATGTTGCTCCGGGCTGACTAGTGAAGCCACGACGGCAAGCCCTCCAAAGTAAGAACCGTTCCCAACTTCATCCGTTCCGATTAAGGGGAAGTCTTGTCTGGCAAGTGCTTGGTCTATCGGATCTTGTTGGTAACCGAAGAAGGCAGCATAGCGCGTTGCCTGACTACCTTGTAGGACAACTTTTCCTGATGTGTAAATCGAAATGGTTGCACCAGGAGCCTTAAAAAAATAACGGATATAAGGATTTTTTGAAGGTAGCAGGTGGTCTTGGTGCTGACGAACAAATGCTTGGATGTCCTCGTTTTGAGGGGACAATGTAATTGTTTCCATAGCCCTTATTGTATCATAAAAGCTAGATGAAAGGCCAGAAAAAGACCAGCCAAATTTAGTCTGAAAGAACTTCTTTTAGGCTAGCTTCAATTGCTTGAGGATCAGTTTTTGAAGAGAAGCGGTGGATGACTTGGCCTTGGCGATTGATCAAGAATTTGGCGAAATTCCATTCAATGCGGGAGCCCAAGGGACCACTAGCTTGTTCTTTTAACCATTGGTAGAGGGGGCTGGCTTCTTTCCCATTGACTTTTATTTTTGCGAAACGTGGGAAGCTGGTTTGGTAATGGAGGCTACAAAATTGATTAATCTCCTCCGCACTTCCCGGTGTTTGGCCCATAAATTGATTGCATGGAAAGTCAAGGATTTCAAATCCTTGGTCATGGTAGCGCTCATAGAGCTCTTGCAATCCTTGGTATTGAGGCGTCAGACCGCAACCAGTTGCTGTATTGACGATGAGGAGTACTTGGCCTCGATATGCTTCGAGGGAGAAGGGGCTCCCATCTTGGGCCATTACGGTGAAATCATAGATAGTCATTTTACACGTCCTTTCCTACTTTCTCTATTGTATCATGCTTGAGTCGAAAAAAGTTAAACCGTGGCCCTAGTGCTTTGGTATTTCCTATGGGAAGGGGATTTTCCTACTGACAAGCGGGCTAGATTTTGATATAATATCGTGAGGTGATTTTTATGTCCAGCTTAAATAGATACAAATTTACTTTCGGTAATAAATCGCTGACTCTTACAACCAATCATGATAATCTCTTTATGGAAGAGGTTGAACGGGTCGCGAAGGAAAAATATGAAGCGATTAAAGAACAAATGCCAGCTGCTGATGATGAGACCCTGGCCATTTTACTAGCAATCAATAGTTTATCAACACAATTGAGTCGTGAGATTGAGTTTGACGATAAGGAAAAAGAATTGGAAGATTTTCGTCGCAAGGCCCTAGATGGCCTGGTCGGTAGATCATCTAATTAAGGGGAGTTGCATGTTTTCAATCCTGATTTTATTCATCCTAGCTTGGAGTTTTTATATTGGGTATTCAAGAGGGATTTTGCTTCAAGGATATTATTTTTTAACCATGATTGTTGCCATGTTGGTCGCAGGATCAGGCTATCAGTCCTTGGCAAAAACCATTAGTCTATGGATCCCATTTTCGAGTGCAACACAAGCTTCAAAAACCTATTTTTATGGTGCAGATCAACTCTTTCACTTAGACAAAGTTTTTTACGCTGGTTTGGCTTATTTCATATTGTTTGTTTTAGTCTATGCGATGGGTCGAGTGATTGGACTTTTTATTCCCTTAATTCCAACGCCTGAAAAGTGGGAGGAGTATCCGTTTCAGATTGCCAGTGGTGTGTTAGCTGTACTTGTGACCTACTTTGTTCTGCAAATGGGATTCACGATTTTGTCAACCATCCCCATGGCGGCAATTCAAGATCGACTCCATGGAAGTTTCCTCATTCGATTTATGGTGCAGTATAGCCCCCTTACAGCAGGCCTCTTGAAACAACTTTGGGTTGTAAAAATCTTAGGTGCGTAATCACTTCTCATCATGTCTAACAGTTCATGAGAGATATTATAGAAAGGAAGGGGAGGCTCAGACCAAAATCAGCCTCCTTTTCTGTTGTGGAGAAACATGAATCAAAAAATTCTCGAAACCTTAGAGTTTCAAAAAGTTAAAAACTTAGTAGAGCCTTATTTGCAAACGGAGCAGGGTGAAGTGGAGTTGCAGGAATTATCTCCACTTGCAAAAAAAGAAGCAATTGAAACCGCCTTTCTTGAAATGGCAGATATGGCTCAGATCTTTGTGGAGCATCCGCACTTTAGCGTGCCCACCATCCAAGAAATTCGTCCAGTGACCAAGCGTTTAGAACTAGAAACATCGCTCAATATCGATGAATTGTTAGCGGTGAAGAAAGTCCTGCGCGTGACCCATGAATTGCGAAATTTTTATGATGAATTAGAAAATGTCCGCTTAGAAAAACTGGATCGGATATTTGAAAATCTAGTCGACCTTCCACAGTTGCAGGGAAGTCTCCATGCCATTAATGAGGCAGGATTTATTGAAAACTTTGCCAGTGAAACCTTGGCTAAAATCCGTCGACGGATTCAAGAGAATGAACACCAAGTGCGAGACATTCTACAAGAATTGTTGAAGACCAAGTCCGAAATGCTGGCTGATCAGGTCGTAGCGAGTCGGAATGGACGAAATGTCTTGCCAGTCAAAAACACCTACCGCAATCGGATTGCCGGTGTGGTGCACGATATTTCAGCTAGTGGAAATACCGTCTATATCGAACCTCGGGCGGTCGTCAATCTTAATGAAGAAATTGCGAACCATCGTGCAGATGAACGCTTCGAGATGCTCCGGATCTTGGAAGAAATTTCAAACCTCCTTCGTCCTCATGCGGGGGAAATCCGAAACAATGCTTGGCTGATCGGTCATATTGACCTCGTTCGGGCCAAACATCGCTTTTTACAGGACCGAAAAGGGACTATTCCAACCTTGTCAGATCAAGGGGAGATTCAGCTCTTGCAGGTGCGCCATCCCTTGATTGAGAAGGCTGTTCCCAATGATATCCACTTTGGCAAAGACCTCACAGAGATTGTGATTACCGGACCGAATACGGGTGGGAAGACCATCATGCTCAAGACCCTGGGACTAGCCCAATTAATGGCCCAGTCGGGCTTGCCAGTCCTAGCAGATGCTGGGAGTAAGGTGGCTGTCTTCACGCAAATCTTCTCTGATATCGGGGATGAGCAGTCGATCGAGCAGAGCCTGTCTACCTTCTCTAGTCACATGACCAATATTGTCTCTATTTTGGAGCAGGTCGATGAGGAATCCTTGGTCTTGCTGGATGAGTTGGGAGCTGGAACGGATCCTCAGGAAGGGGCTTCACTGGCGATCGCCATCCTAGAAGATCTCCGCTTACGAGGGATCAAGACCATGGCAACCACCCACTATCCAGAACTTAAGGCCTATGGGATTGAGACCCTGGGTGTTCAAAATGCCAGCATGGAATTTGATACGGACAGCCTGCGTCCGACCTATCGGTTTATGCAGGGGGTACCAGGACGTTCTAATGCCTTTGAAATCGCGCGTCGTCTAGGCTTGTCAGAAGTGATTGTTCGTCAAGCGCAGGGGTTGACCAATCAGGATCGGGATGTCAACCGCATCATTGAAAAGTTGGAAGCTCAGACCCTAGAAAGTCGTAAACGCCTCGACTCCATCCGAGATGTCGAACAGGAAAATCTAAAATTCAACCGTGTCCTCAAGAAATTGTATAATGAGTTGACCAGGGAGCGGGAGACAGAGCTTAACAAGGCGCGTAAAGAAGCGCAAGAAATTGTAGATCTGGCTCTAGCAGAAAGCGACCAGATCTTACAAGGTCTCCATGCCAAATCACAACTCAAGCCCCATGAAATTATTGAGGCTAAGTCTCAGTTGAAGAAATTAGCTCCAGAAACGGTCGACCTATCAAAAAACAAGGTCTTGAAACAGGCCAAAAAAGCCCGAGCTCCAAAAGTAGGAGACGAGATCTTGGTCATCAGCTATGGGCAAAGAGGAAGTCTTACTAAGCAGCTCAAGGATGGTCGTTGGGAAGCCCAAGTGGGACTAATCAAGATGACCTTGGAAGAAAAAGAATTTAATCTTCTAAAAGCTGAAAAAGATGCTTCCCAACCGAAAAAGCGCCAGGTTCACGTGGTCAAACGCTCCAACGTCAACGGGCCTCGGGCTCGCTTGGACCTTCGTGGTAAACGGTATGAGGAAGCCATGGAAGAATTAGACAGCTTTATCGACCAAGCTCTTCTCAACAATATGGCCCAAGTCGATATCATCCACGGCATTGGAACAGGGGTCATCCGGGAAGGGGTCACCAAGTACCTTCGTCGCAATAAGCATGTCAAAAGCTTTGAATACGCTCCTCAAAATGCAGGAGGAAGCGGAGCGACAATTGTTACCTTTAAATAAGCAAAGAGTCAGTCGTGCCTTTTAATCAGGCACGCTTTTTGCTATAATACAGTCAGTTTAAACGGAAAGAAGGAAAGTTTATGACCCCTAATCGTTCGTCCGATTCTTGCACTACCATACTCGTCGGAAAAGGTGCTAGCTATGATGGTTCAACCATTGTAGCTCGCACGGAAGACTCTCAAAACGGAGTGTTTACCCCTAAGAAATTTATCGTTGTTCAGCCAGAGGATCAACCCCGTCATTATCGTTCAGTCCTATCTCCTTTTGAGATAGATCTGCCTGATAACCCTGTTCGTTACACAGCTGTTCCAGATGCTATTCCTAAGGATGGTATCTGGGGAGAAGCGGGTATCAATCACTATAATGTGGCTATGAGTGAAACAGAAACCATTACGACCAATAGCCGGGTCTTGGGTGCGGATCCTCTGGTGGAAAGTGGCATTGGGGAGGAAGACATGCTGACCTTGGTTCTTCCTTATGTCCAGACTGCCCGAGAAGGAGTGCTTCGCTTGGGGAAACTCCTAGAAGAATACGGAACCTATGAGTCTAATGGAGTGGCTATCAGCGATGTCAATGAGATCTGGTGGTTGGAAACCATCGGAGGTCATCACTGGATGGCCCGCCGTGTGCCAGACGATGCCTATGTGACCAATCCCAATCAATTGGGAAGTGATCGCTTTGAGTTTGATCGCCCAGAAGAATTCTTGTGTGACCCAGACTTGAAAGATTTTGTGGAACGCCATCACCTGGCCTTGGATTTTGACGGTTCGTCCTTTAACCCTCGTTATGCTTTTGGGAGCCAACGAGACAAGGATCGTCATTACAATACACCACGTGCTTGGGATATTCAACGATTCCTCACCCCAGAAGTGGAGCAAGATCCTCGTTCCTTCTTTCTTCCTTGGTGTCAAAAACCTTATCGCAAGATTACGATTGAAGATGTCAAATATGTCCTCAGCAGTCACTACCAGGATTCAGCCTATGATCCTTACGGTTTAGAAGGGGATAGTCATAGTCGTCGGACCTTCCGTACCATTGGCATTAACCGGACCAGCCAGACAGCCATTCTCCAATTGCGGCCAAATCGTCCTCAAGAAACAACCGGGATTCAATGGCTTTGCTACGGGTCTATGCCCTTCAATACAGCTGTTCCTTTCTTTACCCAGGTAGATACAACACCGGATTATTTTGCCAACACGACAGAAAAAGTGACGACAGATTCCTTCTATTGGACCAATCGGATTATTGCTGGTCTGGCAGATGCCCACTATAGTCATCATGTTGGAGATTTAGAAGATTACCAAGAAAGCACTATGGCCCTTGGCCATGCCCGGATTGGACGAGTGGATCAAGCCTTGGCAGCAGGACAAACCGTTGATTTTGAAAGAGAAAATCAGGAAATGAGTGATCAGATTCAAGAAGCGACGGATCGCTTATTGGATAAGGTCTTGTTGGATGCTAGCAACCTGATGACCAACCATTTTTCTTTGAGTGATTAGTTGGGCTAAGTTGTGCTATTTCATGATGGTTTCTGAAAATATTGACCTGTTTTTCAAATTATGCTAAAATAGAACAAATTGAACATCATACCGGATGAAGTTTTTCAGAAGTAGGGCCTTCCTATGACTGTGAAATGGACGGAACTCTGGAGAGACCGTAAAGGCACCGAAGGGGCAAGGTAGAGCATTCTACTCAAACTCTCAGGTAAAAGGACAGAGCAAAAGATAGAAGCCTTTTTGGTTTTTATTTGGAGCACCAGAGTACATGTTTTGACATGTGCTCTTTCTTTTTCTCCTTGGATGATTGGATAGATGATGTGGAGGAAGTGGATGGCTATCCCTTTCTAAAGCTAGACAAATAATAAAAGGAGAAATAGATAAGGATGACAAATTGGTTGGCGTTTTTTAAACAAGTAGATAATGTGGTCTGGGGAGCTCCCCTTTTGATCCTCTTGGTGGGGACTGGGATTTATCTGAGCTTCCGCTTGGGCTTGTTGCAAGTTTTTCGTTTACCCCAAGCTTTTCGGCTCATTTTTACAGAAGATCAAGGAGAAGGGGATATCTCTAGCTTCGGAGCCTTGGCAACAGCCTTGGCAGCAACAGTTGGGACAGGAAATATTGTCGGAGTAGCGACAGCTATTCAGACAGGAGGTCCAGGTGCCCTCTTTTGGATGTGGATGGCAGCCTTCTTTGGGATGGCGACCAAGTATGCAGAAGGTTTGTTGGCCATTCGCTACCGAACCAAGGATGACAATGGTCATATTTCAGGAGGGCCCATGTACTATATTCTCCATGGGATGGGTGAAAAATGGCGTCCCCTTGCCATCTTCTTTGCCCTGGCAGGTGTCTTGGTGGCTCTCTTTGGGATTGGAACCATGACCCAGGTGAATGCCATTACGGGCGCTTTGAAGACTAGTTTTCAACTTTCCCCTCAAGTCGCTAGTCTGGTCATTGCAGGAATCGTTTCGGCTGTCATATTTGGGGGAATTCATTGGATTTCCAAGGTTTCCGAAAAGGTGGTTCCTTTTATGGCTGCAGCCTATATCTTCGCGACAGTTTATATTATTGTCTTGAATATGGACCAAGTGCCGACCGTTCTATCTCAAGTTTTCCAAGGTGCTTTTACAGGAACTGCGGCTATAGGTGGTTTTTCTGGAGCCTTGGTGAAAGAGGCGATTCAAAAAGGGGTGGCGCGTGGAGTGTTCTCTAATGAGTCAGGACTGGGATCGGCACCGATTGCAGCAGCTGCAGCGAAGACGGAAGAGCCAGTGGAACAAGGTTTGATTTCCATGACCGGGACCTTCATCGATACCATAATTATTTGTAGCCTAACTGGTCTAGCTATTTTAGTATCTGGCCAGTGGACAACAGTGGGGCAAGTTGGGAGTGATTTGACCCAACAGGTCTTTATCTCGACCTTTGGCCACATCGGTGGGATCATTCTGACTCTTTGTTTGGTCTTGTTTGCGACGACGACCATTTTGGGTTGGTCTTATTATGGTGAACGCTGTGTCGAATTTTTGGCGGGTGTCAAACTCATTCCCTATTACCGTCTTCTGTTTATCCTGATGGTGGGAGTAGGAGGCTTTCTTCAGTTAGAGTTGGTCTGGATCATTGCTGATATTGTGAATGGACTGATGGCCTTGCCGAATCTCATCGCCTTGTTAGCCTTATCGCCTATTGTTATAAAGGAAAGCAAACGATATTTTAAGAAAAAGAAATGAGGCTGGGACAAAAGTCCTAGCCTCACAATTGTTTTTGGATTGTCGAGCAAGACGCAGTGGTTGAGTGGGCTCTACTACGC
>NZ_JAKOGN010000069.1:0-259 GCF_022240605.1 Streptococcus sp. DFI.7.26
GCCCTGCGCAATCGCGGGCTGATCTTCACTTTCAAGGCGTTCCGGGACGGTGTCTTCCTGCTCGCGAGCCTGTGCGACCTTCACGGCAACCGAGCCGCGATCGACCGCGACGAGGGCGGGTTGCCGATCAGGCTGACCCGCTCCGACGGCATGTTGATCGTCATGGCGAACGATCGCAGCGGCCTGCGCGAAAGCGTGACGCTGACCGCACCGAACGGGGACAGCCAAGTCGTCTCGCGCTATCGTTATGACGCAGGCG
>NZ_JAKOGN010000070.1:0-256 GCF_022240605.1 Streptococcus sp. DFI.7.26
GCGAATCGTAATAATTGTTTTTTATATAGCGTTATCAGCAATCATATATTTGTATGTAAATATGATTATGTGAATATAGAAAAACCTTCCGCCTGAAGCGACGGAAGGTTCAAAATATTTAGTTTGATTAACTAGTTATCAGTCGACCACACCTTTTTCGACCACGATTTCATCAGGATCGACTTCGTCGCCATACACCGGCTTCAGTGTCTCCTCATAATCCTTGTGGAAGAAGTTTTCATCGCCAAGCTTGTCG
>NZ_JAKOGN010000071.1:0-252 GCF_022240605.1 Streptococcus sp. DFI.7.26
CCAGTAATTTTTGCCAAATCTGGCGAATAATCATTGGGTCTGTATAATAGGCTGTGAGAGAACTTTGTTTCATGGCGGAGTATTCTGATTTACTTACTAAACTCTTAAGAGTTAAACGTTCTGCTTCATACTTTGGATTGAGTTCATCGAAAAATTCATTGGCAAGACCACCCCAGCCGACATACTTGGCTAGTAGCTCTTGTTCTTCTGGATTCGCTTGTCGTCCCTCTTTTTCTAATCTTTTAACAAGTT
>NZ_JAKOGN010000072.1:0-250 GCF_022240605.1 Streptococcus sp. DFI.7.26
TTGTGTTTGTTACCTCTGGGCCCCGATTGCTCGAATGCCCAAAGAAAAAGTTGCAAAGATATGAAAACTCCACAGTGTGTTGTATTGAAACGGTTTTAATTGTCCTATAACAAAAGCACAGAAATCTCTCACCGTTTGGAATAGCAAGAAAGAAACTTACAAGCCTAGCAAGACCGCGCACTTAAGCGCAGGCCCGGCTGGACTCTCCATCTCTTGTCTTCTTGCCCAGTAAAAGCTCTCATGCTCTTGC
>NZ_JAKOGN010000073.1:0-248 GCF_022240605.1 Streptococcus sp. DFI.7.26
AAGTGTCCGAAATATCTATCAAAAACTAAAAGCAGCCTTTTCCTTCTTTACATTTGCGGCTGGAAATCCTGTAACCTGGATAGTTGGAGGAATAGTCTTTCTTCTTTTACTTATAATGAGCTTCTTTTTAGGATTTTCATCTGCCAGTTTGATTCAACAAGATGAATTTGAATTAACAAAAGCTTATACCCACCTAACTTGGGAAGATGCAGAACATACTCGCACAAATGACAAAGGAATTACTTATT
>NZ_JAKOGN010000074.1:0-248 GCF_022240605.1 Streptococcus sp. DFI.7.26
AATAAGTAATTCCTTTGTCATTTGTGCGAGTATGTTCTGCATCTTCCCAAGTTAGATGGGTATAAGCTTTTGTTAATTCAAATTCATCTTGTTGAATCAAACTAGCAGATGAAAATCCTAAAAAGAAGCTCATCATAAGTAAGAGAAGAAAGACTAATCCTCCAACTATCCAGGTTGCAGGATTCCCAGCCGTAAATGTAAAGAAGGAAAAGGCTGCTTTTAGTTTTTGATAGATATTTCGGACACTT
>NZ_JAKOGN010000075.1:0-243 GCF_022240605.1 Streptococcus sp. DFI.7.26
TTCCATAAAAATTACTAATATTTTCCCAAATTAAAGGATCTCGTTTTCCTTGACTACATGATATTAAATCTAATAATAGGTTACAAGTAGGGTCTTTTAAAAGTTCTTGATATTCATTTTCAATTCTTGCTTTAATCCCTTTACTGTTTAATGTAGTTATCAATTTTGAACTATAATCATCAACCTTCTGTTTTGCTAGGATACAAATTTCTGATGGTCGTATACCTCCTTGAATTTTTGATT
>NZ_JAKOGN010000008.1:0-80016 GCF_022240605.1 Streptococcus sp. DFI.7.26
TAGAGTACTTGGTTTGGGACCAAGGTGTCGCAGGTTCGAATCCTGTCTTCCCGATTTATGGCGGTGTAGCTCAGCTGGCTAGAGCGTCCGGTTCATACCCGGGAGGTCGGGGGTTCGATCCCCTTCGCCGCTATACTATTGATCTTGTCGGACCTTTAGCTCAGCTGGTTAGAGCTCTCGGCTCATAACCGAGTGGTCGTAGGTTCAAGTCCTACAAGGTCCATAATTAGCTGGAGGATTACCCAAGTCCGGCTGAAGGGAACGGTCTTGAAAACCGTCAGGCGTGTAAAAGCGTGCGTGGGTTCGAATCCCACATCCTCCTTAATATTAACGCGGGATGGAGCAGCTCGGTAGCTCGTCGGGCTCATAACCCGAAGGTCGTAGGTTCAAATCCTGCTCCCGCAATATTTGGCTCGGTAGCTCAGTTGGTAGAGCAATGGATTGAAGCTCCATGTGTCGGCGGTTCGATTCCGTCTCGCGCCATTTTCCTTAATAATAAGCGGGTGTAGTTTAGTGGTAAAACTACAGCCTTCCAAGCTGTTGTCGCGAGTTCGATTCTCGTCACCCGCTTTGAACTTTTTGTTCATTACCAAGTTTTTAACTTGGGCGCGTAGCTCAGGTGGTTAGAGCGCACGCCTGATAAGCGTGAGGTCGGTGGTTCGAGTCCACTCGTGCCCATTTTGGAGAATTACTCAAGAGGCTGAAGAGGACGGTTTGCTAAATCGTTAGGTCGGGTAACTGGCGCGGGGGTTCGAATCCCCCATTCTCCGTACGGAATCAAGTTAGCTTTCTAGCTAACTTTTTTTGTTACTTTGATACATCAATAGAAATAAAAATGTAACAAAGGCGTAATATAAAATCTTTCATTTTCTGTTATACTAGTTAGTGTCTTATATGAAGGAGTCTTTTATTTTATGAAGAAAAAATTATTAACGACTATTTTACTTACTACAGTTGCTTTATCACAAGTAGGTACAGTTATTTCTGTAGGAGCTGATTCTACTGATGATAAAATTGCTGCACAAGATAGTAAAATTGCAGATTTGAGTTCAAAAGAACAAAGTGCGCAAGCACAAGTTGATCAAATTCAAGCTCAAGTTTCTGAAATCAAAAAACAACAAGAAACTCTTAAAGCTGAAAATGAACGTTTGAATGAAGAGTCTGCTAAACTTTCTGCAGAGATTGAAGAGCTCTCTAAGAATATTGTTGCTCGTCAAGAATCATTAGCGAACCAAGCACGTAGTGCTCAAACAACAGGAACTGCTACAAGTTACATTAACGCTATTGTAAGTTCTGGTTCTTTGACTGAAGCTATTTCACGCGTTTCTGCAATGAATGAGATTGCTAGTGCGAATAACAAAATGTTGGAAGAGCAAAAACGTGATAAAGAAGATATCGATGCTAAGCAAAAAGAAAACAACGATGCCATTAACACTGTTATTGCGAACCAACAACAATTAAATGATGATGAACAAGCTTTAGCAACTAAGGAAGCTGAGTTGAAAGTCGCTCAATTGAATTTAGCGGCTGAAAAGTCAACAGCTGAAAATGAAAAGAATGCTTTGCTTGAAGAAAAAGCAGCAGCTGAGAAAGCAGCAGCTGAGAAAGCAGCTGCAGAAGCTGCATACCGTGCTCAACAAGAAGAACAGCGTAAGGCTGTAGAAGCATCTGCTAATACTAACTTGCAAGCACAAGTGCAAGCTGCTACTCAAACACCTGCAGCTGAAGGTGCACAACCTCAAGCAACTGTTGCAACTCCTGCTGCAGCACCAGCAGTTCAAACTCAAACAGTTGCTACACCAGCAGCAACTAGTCGTCCAACATACAGCTCTTCTGCAAGTTCTTACCCAGTAGGTGAATGTACTTGGGGTGCGAAAGTTTTGGCTCCTTGGGCTGGCGATTACTGGGGTAATGGAGCACAGTGGGCTGCAAGTGCCGCAGCTGCTGGATTCCGTACTGGTAGCCAACCACAAGTTGGAGCTATTGCATGTTGGAATGACGGTGGATATGGACACGTAGCGGTTGTTACAGCTGTTCAATCTACTACAAGTATCCAAGTATCTGAATCTAACTACTTAGGTATCCGTAGCATTGGGAACTACCGTGGATGGTTCAACCCAGTGAATGCACAAGGAACAGTTACTTATATCTATCCAAACTAAAAAATTAAAACACTCACTTTTGGTGGGTGTTTTTTACTATAGTTACTATTTTAATTTTTGATGGATTATGGATTGAAAAATCATGTAAAAAGCGTTACAATGGGTAAAGAGAAGATTTGTACATTTGTACATTGTGGTTAATTTTATGTGGAGGAAATCATGTCGTTTTCGGATTTAATGCTGTTTGCTTTATCTTCTAACCAAGATTTGGCTGAACGTGTCTCTAAGGAGATGGGATTGCCACTTGGTAAGTCGACCGTACGTCAATTTTCAGATGGGGAAATCCAAGTCAATATCGAGGAGTCTATTCGTGGTAAAGAGGTGTATATTCTTCAATCTACGAGCTCTCCTGTCAATGATAATTTAATGGAAATTTTGATCATGGTAGACGCCTTAAAACGTGCCAGTGCTCAAACCATTAATGTAGTGATGCCTTATTATGGTTATGCTCGTCAAGACCGTAAAGCTCGTGCTCGTGAGCCGATTACATCCAAATTGGTTGCCAATATGTTAGAGATTGCTGGTGTGGATCGCCTTTTAACCATTGATTTGCATGCGGCTCAGATTCAAGGATTCTTTGATATTCCAGTGGATCATTTGATGGGGGCTCCATTGATTGCAGACTACTTTGAACGTCGTGGCATGGTCGGTTCTGAGTATGTGGTAGTTAGTCCAGACCACGGTGGTGTGACGCGTGCTCGCAAGCTAGCTGAGTTTTTGAAAACACCAATCGCCATCATTGATAAACGTCGGAGTGTTGATAAAATGAACACCAGCGAAGTCATGAACATCATTGGGAACGTTGAAGGGAAAACTTGTATCCTGATTGATGATATGATTGATACTGCGGGAACCATTTGCCACGCTGCGGATGCACTTGCTGAAGCAGGAGCAGTAGAAGTCTATGCAAGTTGTACGCACCCTGTATTGTCTGGTCCAGCTATGGACAATATTCAGAAATCAGCGATTAAGAAGTTGGTAGTATTGGACACTATTTACCTACCTGAAGAGCGCTTAATCGATAAAATTGAACAAATTTCCATCGCAAAACTATTAGCAGAAGCGATTATCCGCATTCATGAAAAACGTCCTCTGTCTCCTCTATTTGAAATTGGAAATGCTAAAAAATCTTAAAATGTAAAAAAGAGGTTGTAGAAAGCCTCTTTTTTAAGAAAGGAAAAATATGTTTTTCAACTGGTTAAAAAAAGAAAGTAAGATCAATAATCAGAGGGAGGAGTTGCTAAAAGAAGCACAAAAAAATGAGGATAGATTGGATCCTTGTCTCCCCAAAAAGACCTTGCCAAAGAGTGGTGTAGTCAAATAGAGTAAGGAAAATGCCTTAAAAAATCAGGATTTCCATTATGGAAATCAAATAGTTTGCTTTTTCTAAAAAAATTTAAATTTAAGCCAAAAATTTATTGACAGATCTATGATATAGTAGTATACTTACAATAGTTACGAAGTAACGAAATATTTTTAAAATGAAAAAAGGAGATAAAACAATGAAAAAAGTTTTATTATCATCAGTAGCAGCACTTGCAGTATTTGCAGCAGCAGCACCAGTTTTCGCTAACGACGGTCATGTTCACACAGGAAGTCTTGATAACCAAGAAGTTGTTAAAGGAGAGCAATTCTTCACTGATAACGAAGGTGGTCTTACTCAAGCAGCTAAAGACGGTCTTAACAATGTTGATGCTGAATCAACTGAAGCTAAATTCAACGAAAATGGCGAAAAACTTGTACCTAAAAAGGATGCAAATGGTAACGTTATTCCAGGTGAATTCGTAGTTGAAGGTTCAGCTAAAGAAGCTAAAAAAGAAGCTAAAAAAGAAGAAGGAAAAGCTCCAGCAGCAGCAGGACAAAAAACTCTTCCAAAAACAAGCGCAGTTAAATAATTAAATTATTAATTAGCTCATAAAAATACACTGGGTCCTTGGGTTCAGTGTATTTTTTAGAAAAAATTGAATACTTAGGAGAGTTCTAATTTATGAAACGAGCAGAGAAACAGACGACTTCAAAAGGAAAAGGATTGGGAATTCTCTTTGCCTTAGTAGCCGTTGTAGCACTTGTTCTTGGGTTTATTTTCTTCAATCCATTTGGTAAACAAAAATCCACATCGACACATCAGGAAACTGCGAAATCGACAAGTGGTTCGACTAGTTCTAAACAAGAGGTAAAATATACCCCTAGTCAAGAGGAGAAAGATTACCTAGCAAATCGTTTTGCTCAATTTACTGCAGTTAATCCAGAGACGATTGCCTATGTTTATGCTCCTGGTACGGAGTTAGATGAGCCAGTGGTTCAAACAGGTGATAATGCTACTTACTTGGATAAAACTTTTGAAGGTGGCTACCAACCGTATTTAGGTACGGTCTTCATGGATACGGATAACAAAAAAGATTTTAGTGATCGGTTGACTTGGTTATTCGGTCATGCTCGTGGTAGCAAGGTTGCAGATCATCGGATGTTTAACGATGTTAACTTCTATGATAACCAAGAGTACTTTGACCAACATCCTTATGTAGTTATTGAAACACCTGAGCGTAAGTACTATTATGAAGCAATGTGCTTGGTCATTGTTCCTGAAACGACTGCTTTCTACCGTACAAGCTTTAAGGATGATGAAGATTTCACTACCCAATTGAAGCATAACTATGAAGGATCGCGGACAAAGAATCCAAATATTAAAATCAAAGCTTCTGATAAGTACTTAGTATTGTCTACTTGTCGTGAAGAAGATGAAACTATCCGTTCCAATCTCTACCTTCGTCAAATTCCGGATTCGGAAATGAAGGATTTCTTGGCGAAACATGGTGACCAGTTGAATTATGTGGCAACACGTGGTCAAGAATAGAAAAGATTTGGCAAAATTTATTCAATGAGAGAGAGTGGGACAGAAATCGGTAATTCGTTAGAATTCGATTTCGTCGTCCCACCTCCGCACAGTTGAGTAGGGCTGTAAAAGCTGATGAAATCAGCGTGGTAGAGCCCACTCAACCACTGCGTCTTGCTCGATAATCCAAAGACAATTGAGAGGCTAGGACTTTTGTCCCAGCCTTTTTTGATGAGAAAGGTCATTATTGTATCATTTTAGTTGGGGCTAGCCCCTTTTTTGCGATGCTTTTCCATTTATAGTATAATGGTGATAGAACTTTTTTTGGAGGTGGCTATGGATTTAACAAAACGGTTTAATCAAAATTTGAATCGAATCGAGATTTCTTTGATTCGTCAGTTTGACCAAGCCATTTCTTCTATTCCAGGTGTTTTACGTTTAACCTTGGGTGAGCCAGATTTTACGACGCCAGATCATGTAAAGGAAGCAGCAAAAGCAGCTATTGACGCCAACCAGAGCCATTATACGGGGATGAGTGGCTTGTTAGCTCTACGTGAAGCTGCTAGTCAGTTTGTAGCTAAAAAGTATAATTTACAGTATCGACCAGAGGATGAAATTTTGGTCACTATTGGGGCAACGGAGGCTCTTTCTGCGACCTTGACGGCTATATTGGAACCGGGAGATGTGGTGCTATTACCAGCACCTGCTTATCCTGGTTACGAACCTATTATTAAACTGATGGGGGCTAGTGTCGTCGAAATCGATACGACAGACAATCGCTTTATCCTCAGCCCAGAGGCTTTAGAAAAGGCCATAGAAGAGCAAGGGGACCGCGTCAAGGCGGTTATTCTCAACTACCCAGCTAATCCGACAGGTGTTACCTACTCTAAGGAGCAGATGCAGGAGTTGGCTAGGGTCTTGAAGAAATATGAAGTCTTTGTCATTTGTGACGAAGTTTATTCAGAGCTAACCTATACAGGACAGTCTCACGTTTCCTTGGGATCCTATCTACGGGACCAAGCCATTATTATCAATGGCTTATCTAAGTCTCATGCTATGACAGGCTGGAGACTTGGTTTTATCTTTGCGCCGGCTTCCTTGACAGCTCAATTAATCAAGAGTCATCAGTACTTGGTGACTGCAGCGGGGACCATGAACCAGTATGCAGCCATTGAAGCCTTAACGGTTGGTAAAGACGACGCAGAGCCGATGAAACGAGAATACATAGAGCGTCGAGATTATATCATCAAAGAAATGTCTGCCATGGGCTTTGATATTATCCGCCCAGATGGGGCCTTCTATATTTTTGCTAAGATCCCACAAGGATATCTTCAAAATTCCTTCGATTTTTTGAAGCTCCTAGCCCAAGAAAAGGCTGTTGCCTTTATCCCAGGAATGGCTTTTGGCCCATATGGAGAAGGCTATGTGCGCTTGTCTTATGCAGCAAGTATGGAAGTGATCCAAGAAGCGATGAGTCGGTTGAAGGAGTTTATGAAAGAACATGCTGGAGAGCATTGAGAGTCGTGGCATCGTCCTCTACCATCGGGATTACCGAGAGGATGATAAGCTGGTTAAAATCTTTACAGAGCAAGCTGGCAAGCTCATGTTTTTCGTGAAACATGCCAATCGTTCTCGGTTGAATTCTATGATCCAACCTTTGACTTTAGCGGATATGTATCTGAAAATCAATGATGACGGACTCAGCTATATCGAAGATATTCATGAGGTTCAAAGTTTCCAAGGGATTAATCAAGATCTTTTTCGCCTTTCCTACGCAACCTATATACTGGCCTTGGCAGATGCTAGTATACAGGATCGTCAACCTGATCCAGATTTATTTGCTTTTTTAGAGCAGACCTTGCAATTGATGGATCGGGGCTTGGATTATGAAATCTTGACCAATATTTTTGAAATGCAGATTTTATCCCGATTTGGTGTCGCCTTAAACGTTCATGAGTGTTGTGTCTGTCATCGAGTGGGGCTGCCTTTTGATTTTTCATTCCGCTTGGGTGGTGTCCTTTGCCCAGATCATTATGATCGTGACGAAAGACGGGCCCACTGGGATCCCAATGCCCTCTATTTGCTGGATCGTTTTCAAGCCGTGAAATTTAGTGAGTTAGAGACGATTTCCATCCATGATGCGATGAAGAAAGAATTGAGAAAGTGTCTAGACCAACTCTATGATGAATATGTAGGCATTCATCTAAAAGCTAAGAAATTTATTGATTCCCTGGGAAGCTGGGGAGAGATCTTAAAAGATCAGTCTGGAGGTAAGAAATGAAAAAAATTGCAGTTGATGCAATGGGTGGAGATCATGCTCCACAGGCCCTGGTAGAAGGGGTCAATCAAGCCATACAAGAATTTAAGGATATTGAAGTCATTTTGTACGGAGATGAGGCTAAAATTAAGCAATACCTGACAGCAACTGAACGGGTATCTATCGTCCATACAGATGAGAAAATCAACTCAGATGATGAGCCAACTCGTGCGATTCGTCGGAAAAAGCAAGCTAGCATGGTCTTAGCAGCGCATGCAGTTAAGAATGGGGAAGCGGATGCGATGCTTTCTGCAGGAAATACAGGAGCTCTTCTTGCCTCTGGTTACTTCATCGTCGGTCGGATCAAGGTCATCGATCGTCCAGGTTTGATGTCGACTCTTCCTACCCTTGATGGGAAGGGCTATGATATGTTGGATCTGGGGGCAAATGCTGAAAATACGCCAACACACTTGCACCAATATGCGATTATGGGAGCCTATTATGCAGAGAATGTCCGTGGCATTAAGCGGCCTCGTATCGGTCTCTTAAATAACGGAACAGAGGAAAGCAAGGGGGATCCCCTACGCAAGGAGACCTATCAACTATTAGCAGCGGATCCTTCTCTTAATTTTGTAGGAAATGTGGAAGCGCGTGACTTGATGGATGGAGTTGCTGACGTCATTGTGACAGATGGATTTACAGGAAATGCTGTCCTTAAGACTATGGAAGGAACTGCTCTGGGCCTATTTAAACAGTTGAAAACGGTCCTTAGTGGTGGTGGGTTGAAAGCTAAGATTGGAGCTTTCCTCTTGAAGAATGATCTACGAGGTTTGAAAAAGACCTTGGATTATTCAGATGTTGGAGGTGCGGTCTTGTTTGGCTTGCAAGCCCCTGTCGTGAAAACCCATGGTTCTAGTGATGCCAAGGCAGTCTATAGTACGATCCGCCAGATCCGGACCATGTTGGAAACAGATGTTATTCGTAAATCTGTGGTTGAATTATCAGAATTGGAGGAAGAGAAATGAGTCGTCATCAAGAAATTTTTAAACTAGTTGAAGGGTTGATTCAAGATAATAAGGGATCTGACTATGAGGTCTCTTTGGATTTGGATTTACGAAAAGACTTGGAAGTGGATTCCGTTGATCTCATGGAATACATTATTTATTTGGAAGAAGCCTATCAAATTAATATTCCAGACAAGGATATTGATGCCATGGCAACTGTTGGAGATATGGTAGACTACGTTTTGAAGAAAACAAGCAAATAAAGTTCGGATTTTACGAACGAACAAGCATCTAAAAATAAGAGGTTGAATCTTTTTGATTCAATCTCTTATTATTTTTGTGTTACAAGCGAACAAGATACGGATTTAACTTGAAAAAACAACCTCTCTGTGATACACTGAAAGGGATAAAAGATGAAAGGCGAACAAGAAGATGTCCGATCAATTAATTTATACGGGGAAAGCAAAAGATATTTATAGTACAGAAGACGAACATGTGATTAAGTCCGTTTATAAGGACCAGGCCACCATGCTGAATGGAGCTCGCAAAGAGACCATTGAGGGGAAAGGTGTGCTCAACAATCAGATTTCGTCTCTTATTTTTGAAAAATTGAATGCTGCGGGTGTTGCGACGCACTTTATCGAGCGTATTTCTGATACCGAACAATTGAACAAGAAGGTTACTATTATTCCTTTGGAGGTTGTTCTTCGAAATGTGACTGCGGGTTCTTTTTCTAAACGTTTTGGCGTTGAAGAAGGTTTGGACTTGGAGACTCCAATCGTTGAATTTTACTACAAGAATGATGAGTTGGATGATCCATTTATCAATGATGAGCATGTGAAGTTCTTGGATATTGCCAATGATGAACAAATTGCCTATATCAAGGAAGAAACGCGTCGCATCAATGAATTGCTGAAAGATTGGTTTGCACAAATTGGTCTTCGCTTGATTGACTTCAAATTGGAATTTGGTTTTGATAAGGATGGCAAGATCATCTTGGCTGATGAATTCTCACCAGATAACTGCCGCCTTTGGGATGCGGAAGGACACCATATGGACAAGGATGTTTTCCGTAGAGACTTGGGCAGTCTAACAGATGTGTACAAGGTTGTGTTAGAGAAATTGCAGGGCTTGAAGTAAAGTTTTACTTGGTCGTCACTACAATCTTTAAGTAGAAATAGATAAAGGAAATAAAATGGATAAACGTATTTTCGTTGAGAAAAAAGCTGATTTTCGTGTGAAATCGGACTCTTTAGTAAAGGAATTACAGCATAATCTTCAGTTGAAAACCTTGAAGGATCTTCGGATTGTTCAGGTTTACGATGTCTTTGATTTGGCAGAGGACTTGTTTGCGCGTGCGGAAAAACACATCTTTTCTGAGCAGGTGACCGATACTGTTTTGGATGAAGCTGCGGTTCAGGCTGATCTTGAGAAGCATGCTTTCTTTGCCATTGAAAGCTTGCCTGGTCAATTTGACCAACGGGCAGCATCTTCGCAAGAAGCTTTGCTTTTGCTTGGTAGTTCAAATGATGTAACAGTGAACACAGCGCAATTGTACTTGGTTAACAAGGATATTGATGCGAATGAGTTGGAAGCTGTCAAAAACTACCTCTTGAATCCAGTGGATTCTCGTTTCAAAGATATCACTGTTGGTATTGCGAAACAGGATTTTTCTGAGTCTAACAAGACCATTCCAAGCTTGGATTTCTTTGAAATTTATACGGCAGAAGATTTTGCACAGTATAAGGCTGAGCAAGGATTGGCCATGGAAGTGGATGACCTTCTCTTCATTCAAGATTACTTCAAGTCTATTGGACGTGTGCCAACTGAGACTGAGTTGAAGGTGTTGGATACCTACTGGTCTGACCACTGCCGTCATACAACTTTCGAGACTGAGTTGAAAAACATCGACTTCTCAGCTTCTAAATTTGAAAAACAATTGCAAGCGACTTATGACAAATATATCGCCATGCGTGACGAGTTGGGACGTACGGAAAAACCTCAAACCTTGATGGATATGGCCACTATTTTTGGTCGTTATGAGCGTGCTAATGGTCGTTTGGATGACATGGAAGTGTCTGATGAAATCAATGCCTGCTCTGTTGAAATTGAAGTGGATGTCAATGGTGTGAAAGAACCATGGCTTCTTATGTTCAAGAATGAAACCCACAACCACCCAACTGAAATCGAACCATTTGGTGGTGCGGCTACTTGTATTGGTGGTGCCATTCGTGACCCATTGTCAGGTCGTTCATACGTTTACCAAGCCATGCGTATCTCAGGTGCTGGTGATATTACAGCTCCAATTTCAGCAACTCGTGCTGGTAAATTGCCACAACAAGTGATCTCTAAAACAGCGGCTCACGGTTATTCTTCATACGGTAACCAAATTGGTTTGGCGACAACTTATGTTCGTGAATACTTCCACCCAGGTTTCGTTGCTAAGCGTATGGAGCTAGGTGCAGTTGTCGGTGCGGCTCCTAAAGAAAATGTTGTCCGTGAAAAACCTGAAGCAGGTGATGTGATTATCTTGCTCGGTGGGAAGACTGGACGTGACGGTGTCGGTGGTGCGACAGGTTCTTCTAAAGTTCAAACGGTTGAATCTGTTGAAACAGCTGGTGCTGAGGTTCAAAAAGGGAATGCCATCGAAGAACGTAAGATTCAACGCCTTTTCCGTAATGGGGAAGTGACCCGTCTGATCAAAAAATCAAATGACTTTGGTGCTGGTGGTGTCTGTGTGGCGATCGGTGAATTGGCAGATGGTCTTGAAATTGATCTAGACAAAGTGCCATTGAAATACCAAGGTTTGAACGGTACAGAAATTGCCATCTCTGAATCTCAAGAACGGATGGCTGTCGTGGTTCGTCCAGAAGATGTAGATGCCTTCGTCGCAGCATGTAACAAAGAAAATATTGATGCTGTTGTCGTTGCAACAGTGACGGAGAAACCAAATCTTGTCATGCACTGGAATGGTGAAACCATCGTTGATTTGGAACGTCGTTTCCTTGATACAAACGGTGTACGTGTGGTTGTAGATGCTAAGGTGGTTGACAAGGATGTTAAGCTTCCAGAAGAACGTCAAACATCTGCTGCAACCCTTGAAGCTGATACTCTTGAAGTCCTGGCTGACCTTAACCATGCCAGTCAAAAAGGGTTACAAACCATCTTTGATAGTTCAGTTGGTCGTTCAACAGTCAATCACCCACTCGGTGGTCGCTACCAAATTACACCAACGGAAGCTTCTGTACAGAAATTGCCAGTCCAACATGGCGTGACAACAACTGCTTCTGTTATGGCGCAAGGATTTAACCCTTATATCGCCGAATGGTCTCCATATCATGGTGCTGCTTATGCGGTCATCGAAGCAACTGCTCGTTTGGTTGCTGCTGGTGCCAACTGGTCTAAGGCTCGGTTCTCTTATCAAGAATACTTCGAGCGGATGGATAAACAAGCAGAGCGTTTTGGCCAACCAGTATCAGCTCTTCTTGGATCCATTGAAGCTCAGATTCAACTTGGTTTGCCATCTATCGGTGGTAAAGACTCGATGTCTGGTACCTTTGAAGAATTGACAGTACCACCAACCTTGGTTGCTTTTGGGGTAACAACTGCGGATAGCCGTAAGGTTCTTTCTCCAGAATTTAAAGTTGCTGGTGAAAATATTTACTACATTCCTGGTCATGCTTTGGCACAAGAAATTGACTTTGGACTCATCAAGTCGAACTTTGCTCAATTTGAAGCTATCCAAGCTGACCACAAAGTGACAGCCGCATCAGCTGTTAAATATGGTGGTGTGGTTGAAGCTCTTGCCCTTGCAACATTTGGGAACCATATCGGAGCAAACGTCGAATTAGCTGACCTTGACACTAGCTTGACAGCCCAATTGGGTGGATTCGTCTTCACATCGACTGAAGAAATTGCAGGTGTTGCTAAGATCGGACAAACAGTAGCTGACTTTACACTTACTGTCAATGGTGTAACGCTTGATGGACACAAACTTGACAGTGCTTTCCAAGGTAAATTGGAAGAAGTTTACCCAACGGAATTTGCACAAGCAACTGAGTTGGAAGAAGTACCTGCTGTAGCAACAGATGCTGTGATTAAAGCTAAAGAAACAGTTGATACACCAGTGGTTTACATCCCAGTATTCCCAGGTACCAACTCTGAGTACGATTCAGCTAAGGCCTTTGAAAAAGAAGGCGCAAAAGTTAACTTGGTACCATTTGTCACACTGAATGAAGAGGTGATTGTCAAGTCTGTTGACACCATGGTTGACAACATTGAAAAAGCCAACATTATCTTCTTTGCAGGTGGCTTCTCAGCAGCGGATGAACCAGATGGATCAGCTAAATTTATCGTTAACATCTTGCTCAATGAAAAAGTTCGTTCGGCTATTGATAGCTTCATCGAACGCGGTGGCTTGATCATCGGTATCTGTAATGGATTCCAAGCTCTTGTCAAATCAGGTCTCCTTCCATACGGTAACTTTGAAGATGCAAGCAGTACCAGTCCAACCCTCTTCTACAATGATGCCAACCAACACGTGGCTAAGATGGTGGAAACACGGATTGCCAATACCAACTCACCATGGCTTGCGGGAGTAGAAGTTGGAGACATCCACGCTATCCCAGTATCACACGGTGAAGGGAAGTTTGTCGTGACAGCTGAGGAATTCGCAGAGCTTCGTGACAATGGTCAAATCTTTAGCCAATACGTTGATTTTGAGGGCCAACCAAGCATGGATTCTAAATACAATCCAAATGGTTCTGTCCATGCCATCGAAGGAATTACCAGCAAGAACGGTCAAATCATCGGGAAGATGGGTCACTCAGAACGTTTTGAAGACGGTCTCTTCCAAAATATTCCAGGAAATAAAGATCAACATCTTTTTGCATCAGCGGTTCAATACTTTACTGGAAAATAAAAGGTATACAACATGACATACGAAGTAAAATCTCTTAATGAAGAGTGTGGAGTCTTTGGGATTTGGGGACATCCAGACGCAGCAAAACTCACCTATTTTGGCCTTCACAGTCTCCAACACCGGGGACAAGAAGGGGCAGGCATCTTGGCCAATGACCAAGGAACCTTGAGACGCCATCGGGATACAGGTCTGCTTTCAGAAGTCTTTCGGAATCCTTTAAATCTTGAAAAATTGACAGGATCTTCTGCTATTGGACATGTTCGCTATGCGACAGCGGGGGAAGCGTCTGTGGATAACATCCAACCCTTCCTCTTCCGCTTTCACGATACGCAGTTTGGTCTGGCCCATAATGGGAATTTGACCAATGCCCAATCGCTCAAATCCGAATTAGAAAAAAATGGAGCCATCTTTAGCTCGACCTCTGACTCAGAAATTCTGGCCCACTTGATCCGTCGGAGCCACAACCCTTCCTTTATGGGGAAAATCAAGGAAGCACTCAATACGGTCAAAGGTGGGTTTGCTTATCTGATGCTGTTTGAAGATAAGCTGATCGCGGCGTTGGACCCAAATGGCTTCCGTCCTCTTTCTATCGGGAAAATGGCCAATGGTGCCTTGGTTGTTTCTTCGGAAACCTGTGCCTTTGAGGTGATTGGGGCAGAATGGATTCGAGATGTGCATCCTGGTGAGCTCGTGATTTTCGATGAAAATGGTATTACCTATGATCGCTATACGGATGATACTCAACTAGCGATTTGTTCTATGGAGTATATCTATTTTGCTCGTCCTGATTCCAATATCCAAGGAGTCAACGTCCATACGGCTCGCAAGCGGATGGGCGCTCAGTTAGCACGAGAATTTAAGAACCAAGCAGATATTGTAGTGGGGGTTCCCAACTCCTCTCTCAGTGCGGCCATGGGCTTTGCGGAAGAATCCGGTCTGCCAAATGAAATGGGCTTGATCAAGAATCAGTATGTCCAACGGACCTTTATCCAACCGACTCAGGAATTGCGGGAACAAGGAGTGCGGATGAAGCTCTCTGCCGTATCTGGGGTCGTGAAAGGCAAACGGGTTGTCATGATTGATGATTCTATTGTACGTGGAACGACCTCTCGTCGGATTGTGAAATTGTTGAAAGAAGCAGGGGCTACTGAAGTCCATGTGGCAATTGCCAGTCCAGCTCTGGCTTATCCATGTTTCTACGGAATTGATATTCAGAGCCGCGAGGAGCTGATCGCAGCCAACCATACAGTAGAGGAAACTTGTGAGATTATTGGTGCGGATAGCTTGACCTACTTGTCCATTGATGGCTTGATTGATTCTATTGGTATTGATACCGATGCACCAAACGGTGGTCTTTGTGTAGCTTACTTCGATGGGAAATACCCAACACCTTTATATGACTACGAAGAACGCTATTTGGAAAGCTTGAATGAGCAGACCTCCTTTTATTAGGAATGTTTGCAAGTGAATCTGATCAATCACAGTAGACTCTAGGAAGAGAAAAAGGAATAAACAAATGACAAATAAGAATGCATACGCTCCACGTCTCACTACTGACTAAAAGCTAAAGCATTTGTCAGTAGACGCTTTGTCCTATGGGATCAAAGCTAGAGACCTGACTAGTATTTTTAGATAAAAAGATGGTTTATCTAAAAATACGTCGCAATCTTTCTCAAAAAAAGAAAAGGAATGAACAAATGACAAACAAAAATGCTTACGCGCAGTCTGGTGTAGATGTTGAAGCGGGTTATGAAGTTGTTGAACGGATCAAAAAACACGTGGCACGTACGGAACGTGCGGGTGTTATGGGAGCTCTTGGTGGTTTCGGTGGCATGTTTGACCTTTCAAAAACAGGTGTCAAAGAGCCTGTTTTGATCTCAGGTACGGACGGTGTCGGAACTAAGATCATGCTGGCCATCAAGTACGATAAGCACGATACAATCGGTCAGGACTGTGTGGCTATGTGTGTCAACGATATCATCGCTGCAGGTGCAGAGCCCCTCTACTTCTTGGACTACGTCGCAACTGGTAAAAATGAACCAGCTAAATTGGAACAAGTCGTTGCTGGTGTAGCTGAAGGGTGTGTGCAGGCTGGAGCAGCCCTCATCGGTGGGGAAACTGCTGAAATGCCTGGTATGTATGGCGAAGACGACTATGACTTGGCTGGGTTTGCTGTCGGTGTTGCAGAAAAATCTCAAATTATCGACGGTTCAAAAGTAGCTGAGGGGGATGTGATTCTTGGCCTTGCATCAAGTGGTATCCATTCAAATGGTTACTCACTCGTGCGTCGTGTCTTTGCGGATTACACAGGTGAAGAAGTATTACCTGAGTTAGAAGGCAAGAAACTTAAAGACGTTCTTCTTGAACCAACTCGTATCTACGTTAAGGCTGTTATACCGCTCATCAAAGAAGAATTGGTCAACGGAATCGCCCATATCACAGGTGGTGGTTTCATCGAAAATGTACCACGTATGTTCTCAGATGACTTGGCTGCTGAAATTGATGAAAGCAAAGTGCCAGTTCTTCCGATTTTCAAAGCCCTTGAAAAATATGGCCAAATCAAACATGAAGAAATGTTTGAAATCTTCAACATGGGTATTGGTCTCATGCTTGCGGTCAAACTAGAAAATGTGGAACGTGTCAAAGAACTTCTTGACGAACCTGTTTATGAAATTGGTCGGATTGTCAAGAAGACAGATGCAAATGTGGTGATAAAATAATGGCTAAAAAAATTGCTGTTTTTGCTTCCGGAAATGGTTCAAACTTCCAGGTGATCGCGGAACAATTTCCAGTAGAATTTGTTTTTTCAGATCACCGGGATGCCTATGTCATAGAACGTGCCGAAAAGCTAGGGGTATTAACCTATGCCTTTGAACTCAAAGAGTTTGAGAACAAGGCAGACTATGAAGGAGCCATTGTCGAACTTTTGGATAAACATCAGATTGACTTGGTTTGCCTCGCAGGCTACATGAAAATCGTTGGCCCAACCTTACTAGCAGCTTATGAAGGTCGAATTATCAATATTCACCCAGCCTATCTTCCGGAATTTCCAGGTGCTCATGGTATTGAGGATGCTTGGAATGCAGGTGTAGCTGAGAGCGGTGTGACCATTCACTGGGTGGACTCTGGTGTTGATACCGGTAAGGTCATCAAACAAGTCCGTGTACCACGCCTTGAAGGGGATACCCTTGCTACTTTCGAAACGCGCATCCACGAAACAGAGTACAAGCTCTATCCGGAAGTCTTGGATAGTTTGGGAGTGGAGAGGAAGAAATGATTATGGACCAATACTATATGGAGTTAAAGAATAAGTTATCTAACAGACCAATCCTACTGGATAATACTAAGGATTTTCTTTTTGTTTTAGTAAATACAGTGAAAGCTATGATAGAAAATACTGATAAAAGTCAGCTTTCAGAGTTAGATAAAATTTTAGACGGTGTCACAAGTCAAGAATTAAAACTTGCCTATGATTTTTGTCAAGGAAAATTCGGTCAAGCAGGTTTTTCTTATCGTCGGCACCCGAATTATTTTTATTTGTCCAGTTTAATTGCGACCTTTCCAGAATTTGAGTTGTCTAAAGCAGACCGAGATTACCTCAAAGGAATCATAAATTTTGATAACTACCTTTTATATGAGTTAGATTAGTCTTTAATCACCTCAAAATCCTATTTATTCAAAAGGAGAAAAATGATTAATCTGAAATTAGTAGATGAGAGCAGTTTTCAGGCAGTGCTGGATTTGAAAATATCTGATGCTGATGAACGAGCGCGTTTTGTAGCTCCCAATGAGCGTTCTTTAGCTGACGCATGGCTCTACCGAGAGAATGGGGATGTGTTTCCCATGGCAATCTATTGGAATGAGCTAGTAGTTGGTTTTCTACTGTTGGAAATAGATAAGGATGAGGCAGAATACTTTATCTGGCGGATAATGATTGGCCAGCAGTACCAAGGAAAAGGTTATGGACGAAAAGCCTTGGAAGTTCTGATCAAAGAGGCTCAGATGGATAGAGATTGCAATCATATTATCGCAGATTATGTGGTTGGAAATGAAAAAATGAAGTACCTGCTGACTAGTTTGGGTTTTCAGGAAACAGGATTTATAGAAGAAAATAACGAAGTCGCTATGCGGTTGGATCTAAAGAAAGAGGAATAGAATGACTAAACGCGCACTAATTAGTGTTTCAGATAAAGCGGGCATTGTTGAATTTGCCCAAGAACTCAAGAAACTTGGTTGGGACATCATCTCAACTGGTGGTACTAAAGTTGCCCTTGATAATGCTGGTGTTAATACCATTGCTATCGATGATGTGACTGGTTTCCCAGAAATGATGGATGGTCGTGTCAAGACTCTCCACCCAAATATCCATGGCGGTCTCCTCGCTCGTCGTGACCTCGATAGCCACCTAGAGGCTGCTAAGGACAACAAGATTGAGTTGATCGACCTTGTGGTGGTCAACCTTTACCCATTTAAGGAAACCATCCTCAAACCAGACGTGACTTACGCTGATGCAGTTGAAAACATCGATATCGGTGGTCCATCCATGCTTCGTTCAGCAGCGAAGAACCACGCTAGCGTCACAGTCGTGGTAGACCCTACTGACTATGCTGTTGTGCTTGACGAATTGGCAGCAAATGGCGAAACCTCTTATGAAACTCGCCAACGTTTGGCAGCAAAAGTATTCCGCCACACAGCAGCCTATGATGCTTTGATCGCAGAATACTTCACTGCTCAAGTGGGTGAAGAAAAACCTGAAAAACTTACTTTGACTTATGATCTCAAGCAAGCCATGCGTTACGGGGAAAACCCTCAACAAGACGCAGACTTCTACCAAAAGGCCTTGCCAACGGATTATTCGATTGCATCCGCGAAACAGCTCAACGGGAAAGAATTGTCCTTCAATAATATCCGCGATGCGGATGCTGCGATTCGGATCATCCGTGATTTCAAAGACCGTCCAACCGTTGTGGCTTTGAAACATATGAACCCATGTGGGATTGGTCAAGCTGATGATATTGAAACTGCTTGGGACTACGCTTATGAGTCTGACCCAGTATCCATCTTCGGTGGAATCGTCGTTCTCAACCGTGAGGTAGACGCTACGACGGCTCAAAAAATGCATGGAGTCTTCCTTGAAATCATCATTGCACCAAGCTACACAGATGAAGCGCTTGAAATCTTGACAACTAAGAAGAAAAACTTGCGGATTCTTGCGTTGCCGTTTGATGCTCAAGATGCTAGCGAAGTGGAAGCAGAATACACTGGTGTTGTTGGTGGTCTCCTCGTTCAAAATCAAGACGTTGTCAAAGAAAGTCCAGCTGACTGGCAAGTAGTGACCAAACGCCAACCAACGGAGACAGAAGCGACAGCTCTTGAGTTTGCTTGGAAGGCTATCAAGTACGTCAAATCAAATGGGATCATCGTGACCAACGACCACATGACACTTGGTGTTGGCCCTGGTCAAACCAACCGTGTGGCATCTGTCCGCATCGCTATTGACCAAGCTAAAGACCGCCTTGACGGTGCTGTCCTTGCTTCAGATGCCTTCTTCCCATTTGCGGATAACGTAGAAGAAATCGCTAAGGCAGGAATTAAGGCTATCATCCAACCGGGTGGATCAGTCCGTGACCAAGAGTCAATCGAAGCGGCTGATAAATATGGTTTGACCATGATCTTTACAGGTGTTCGTCACTTCAGACATTAATCTAAAAAGGCACTCATCGATTGATGAGCGCCTTTTGTTCTGGTTAGGAATTCCTTAATTTGGATAGATATAGCTGACTGTTCCCCAGACAACATTCGTGGGGTCAAACCAGCCACGGAAATTGTTGATGGTCCGATTTCCATTGTAATTAGCTTCTTTTACTTGGATTTTTTGATCATGTTCGACCTCCGTCACGACTGCAACGTGGCCATAGCCTCCATTATCCCAACAGGCGATAGCACCGACCTCTGGGGTATTTCCTGTCCGGAAGCCCGCAGCGCGTGCACTAGCTGCCCACATGCCACCGTTTCCCCACCAGTTTTGTGACCAAGGAGCTAGCTCTTTTGCCGCCCAGGTACATTCGCCGACGGGATAGTAATTATCCGGTTGAGTGACCAGTGGAGCAGGTTTGACCCGCTCGACCTGAAATTCAGTGGCAAGCAGGCCTTTTAAGTGCCCCTTGTCTTTTTGGTAGACGTGGAGATGAAAGGTTCCTTTCCCTGTATGTTTCTCGGCATTGAAGGATAATTGGTAGCGACCAGGTGCCGTTCTTTTTGCGGGATACCAGATCAAGTCGTCTTGGCCATCTTGTTCAGACCAGATGGGAAAGAAGACCTCCTCCACATCTTCAAAAAGCTGGAGTTGGATCTCAAATAGCTGTGCAGTGCTAGGTCGGACTGTAATCTTGGGTTGGGAAGAAGTCAGATCTTTTTCTTCAATGATTGTCTGTAGAGGAAACAGTCCTTCAATATTTCCGTTAGAATGGATCCCGTAGACATGGATGTGATAAAGTCCTGCTTGATCCAAATGATTAGTCAGAGGTACTTGCAAATCAAACCCATTTTCTCCTCGTTGGACAGGATACCAAATGAGGTCGTCCTGGCCATTTTGCTCGGACCAAATGGGGACGCTAACGCTTTGGAAGCGATCTGGAATGGTCCCGAGGTGGACAACTAATTGTCCTTTTTCCTTGTAGATATAATTGACGTTTTGGTCTGCTCTTGCAACTTGTGAAGCTCCTGCCCAGAAAAGACAAGCTGCCAAGAGTAGTTTCTTTATTCTCTGCATAAAACTCCTTTTTTAAAAAATATTAGAGGTCTCAATTATAATATTCGTAAAAAGGAGCAGAAATTTAAAAAATAATGAAAAAAGTTTGTTTTCTAATGAAAATCATCGGATATTCCTTGAAATATTAGAATAAAACGAACGATTATGATATAATTTAATAAAATAATTCGCAAAAGAGGTTCGAGATGAAACTTTTGGTTGTTGGATCTGGCGGTCGTGAGCATGCGATTGCCAAGAAATTGTTGGAGTCTAAAGACGTTGAGCAGGTTTTTGTGGCTCCTGGTAATGACGGGATGCGATTAGATGGTCTGGATTTGATCAATATCGGAATTTCCGAACATTCTAAGCTGATTGACTTCGCAAAAGTCAATGAGATTGCTTGGACCTTTATCGGTCCAGATGATGCCCTTGCGGCTGGAATCGTGGATGACTTCAATGCAGCTGGACTCAAAGCCTTTGGTCCGACTAAGGCTGCGGCTGAGCTGGAGTGGTCTAAGGATTTTGCCAAGGAAATCATGGTCAAATACGACGTTCCGACAGCAGCCTATGGGACCTTTTCAGATTTCGAGGAAGCCAAGGCCTATATCGAAGAAAAAGGCGCTCCAATCGTAGTCAAGGCAGACGGTTTGGCCCTTGGGAAAGGTGTCGTCGTTGCTGAAACGGTTGAGCAAGCAGTCGAAGCTGCTCATGAGATGCTTTTGGACAATAAATTCGGTGACTCAGGTGCGCGTGTGGTTATCGAGGAGTTTCTTGCAGGAGAGGAATTTTCACTTTTTGCCTTTGTCAATGGTGACAAGTTCTACATCATGCCAACAGCTCAGGACCACAAACGTGCCTATGATGGCGACAAGGGGCCTAACACTGGTGGGATGGGGGCCTATGCGCCAGTTCCACACTTGTCACAGAGCGTGGTTGACACAGCGGTTGACACCATTGTCAAGCCAGTCCTCGAAGGCATGATTAAAGAAGATCGTCCTTATCTTGGTGTACTTTATGCCGGTCTTATCTTGACAGCTGATGGGCCCAAAGTCATCGAGTTCAACGCTCGTTTTGGAGATCCTGAAACGCAAATCATCTTGTCTCGTTTGACATCTGACTTTGCACAAAATATTACGGATATCCTCGATGGCACGGAGCCAGCTATTACTTGGACGGATAAGGGTGTGACACTAGGTGTGGTTGTAGCATCAAACGGCTACCCACTCGCTTATGAGAAAGGTGTCAAGCTTCCTACCAAGACAGAAGGCGACATCATCACTTACTATGCTGGTGCTAAATTCTCTGAAAACGATCAAGACCTCCTCTCAAACGGAGGACGTGTTTACATGTTGGTCACAACAGCAGACACCGTCAAAGACGGCCAAAACATTATCTACAACCAACTTAACAAACAAAACACAGAGGGCCTCTTTTACCGAACAGATATCGGAAGTAAGGCGATTCGATAAAGATATAAGAAAAAGCGACGCAATCGCCAAACACGATAATGGTCGTTTAATTTGCGAGCATTAGCGAGCTAGTATAGGATAATCGTCACAGTAGTGGAACTCCTAGTAGCAAAGCTACTAGGAGCGGAAAACTGGAGACTCAGGCTCCAGTTTTAGTAATGGAACGCCCTAGGCGGTCGCTTACGTCCGCACTACATTAGACGATTATCAAAAAAGGAGAAGAAATGAAACCAGTAATTTCCATTATCATGGGCTCAAAATCCGACTGGGCAACCATGCAAAAAACAGCAGAAGTCCTCGACAACTTCGCTGTTGCTTATGAAAAGAAAGTTGTCTCTGCCCACCGTACACCGGACCTCATGTTCAAACATGCCGAAGAAGCACGTAGCCGTGGCATCAAGGTCATCATCGCTGGTGCTGGTGGCGCAGCCCATTTGCCAGGTATGGTAGCAGCCAAAACAACCCTTCCTGTCATCGGTGTACCCGTCAAATCACGTGCTCTTAGCGGTGTGGATTCACTTTATTCAATCGTTCAAATGCCAGGTGGTGTGCCAGTTGCAACTATGGCTATCGGTGAAGCAGGGGCGACAAATGCGGCTCTCTTTGCCCTCCGCCTCCTATCAGTAGAGGATCAGGCTATCGCGACAGCTTTGGAAGATTATGCAGAAGAACAAGGAAAAATCGCAGAGGAGTCGACAAATGAGCTCATCTAAAACAATCGGAATTATCGGTGGCGGTCAGCTGGGTCAGATGATGGCCATTTCTGCTATCTACATGGGGCACAAGGTCATCGCGCTGGATCCTGCAGCGGATTGCCCAGCCTCTCGCGTGGCGGAAATTATCGTGGCGGCTTATAATGATGTGGACGCCCTTCGTCAGTTGGCTGAGCGATGTGATGTCCTGACCTATGAGTTTGAAAATGTCGATGCTGACGGCCTTGATGCGGTTATCAAAGAAGGGCAGCTTCCACAAGGGACTGACCTACTTCGCATCTCCCAAAACCGGATTTTTGAGAAGGAATTCCTTTCAAACAAGGCCAAAGTCACCGTTGCACCCTACAAGGTCGTGACTTCTAGCCAAGACTTGGTAGATATCGACTTGTCGAAAAGCTATGTCCTCAAGACTGCGACTGGTGGCTACGATGGCCATGGTCAGAAGGTTATTCGTTCGGCAGAAGATTTGGCAGAAGCCAATGCACTAGCTGATTCAGCAGACTGTGTTTTAGAAGAATTTGTCAACTTTGACCTTGAAATTTCTGTCATCGTATCTGGCAACGGCAAGGATGTGACGGTTTTCCCAGTTCAGGAAAATATCCACCGTAACAATATCCTGTCTAAGACCATCGTGCCAGCTCGCATTTCAGAAAGTCTGGCTGAAAAAGCCAAAGCTATGGCAGTACGAATTGCAGAACAACTGAACTTGTCTGGAACCCTTTGCGTGGAAATGTTTGCAACAGCTGATGACATCATCGTCAATGAAATTGCCCCACGTCCACATAACTCAGGGCACTACTCTATTGAAGCCTGCGATTTCTCCCAGTTTGATACCCATATTTTAGGTGTTCTGGGAGCACCATTGCCAGCTATCCAGCTACATGCTCCAGCTGTCATGCTTAATGTTCTCGGCCAGCATGTCGAGGCCGCTGAAAAATATATCACAGAAAATCCAAGCGCCCATCTCCACATGTATGGTAAAATAGAAGCGAAGCACAACCGCAAGATGGGACACGTGACTTTGTTTAGTGATGTGCCAGATGAGGTTGAGGAGTTTGGGGAGTAAGACAGGACCCCAGCAATAAGGTCCGTCGTCTTACCCCTGCAAGGTTGACTAGGCTTGTCGCAGGTGAAAAATCGACAAGAGAAGCCAGACAACTACTGCTGGAAAGGAATTGATTTTTAAGTGAAAATAGCGATTCTAGGACTTGGAGTCATCGGGACCACTTATGCCTACGCCTTTCAAAAAGCAGGCCATCAAGTAGAGCACGTACTGAGAGATAGTAAGAAAAGCACTGCTCCGAAGGAATTGTCGGTTGATCTACTAGATGGTCGCTATCATTCCAAGGGTGAGAACAAACACGATACCTATGAGGTTCGTGTGGCAGAAGCTGATTCGGAATATGATTTTATTTTTCTGAGTGTGCGTCATGGGCTTGTCAAAGAGGCTGTGGAGACCTTGCTAAAAAATAATATCAAAGGCACCCTTGTTTTCTTCTGTAATTTTTGGGATACTCGAAAAGAGGTCCAAGAGTGGGCAGGAGATTATGACTATATTTTAGCTTTTCCAACAGCTGGAGGTCACATGCAGGAGGACCATTTGGATGGTGTCTTGTTCGACCATTTAATGCTAGAAGGTGAGCAAAAAGCACAGATTTCTAACTATGCTGATCTGACAACTTTACTGACTTCTGCAGATTTGAAGTGGGAAGTGCCTCATGATATGGTCGAGTGGATTTGGATTCACATGGCGATTAACGCAGGTGTTACTTCGACAGCCGCACGTTCGGGAAATCTGGAAAATCCAGAAGAATTGGCTTTGAACTTGATGAATAGTTCTTCGGAATTATCATTAGCCATCAAGGCCATTCGAGAGGCTTTGAAAGTTGTAGAAGCGCGTGGCGTGAATTTGAAGCTTTATAAAGCCGAGCTCTTGCCATACAAAATCCCTGCTTGGATAGCCGGAAAAGCCATGAAAATCATGTTTGCGAAAAATGAGCTGACTCGAAAAATTATGACCTTACACAATGATAAACAGGATATCTTCTATTGTTGTCAAAGTGTCTATCAGACTGGTCAGGAGTTAGGTGTGAAGATGCCTATTCTGGAAGCAAATATGAAGGGAATTTCGATTTAGGAGGTTTTATGATTCAACTCATCGTCAACGCATTTGTTGAAAAAGATAAGACTGGAGCAGTCGTCGAAGTCTTGTATGCTAGTAGTGATCATGAAAAAGTGAAAGCTAAGTATGAAGAGCTAGTTACACAATATCCTGAAAACTATTTAGCCATCTATGATCTACCGTTAGATACGGATTTGAATACACTGGATCATTATCCATCAGTGTGGATTGGGAAAGAAGAATTTTAATAAAACGACTTTTGTTCGTTAAACGGATGTTTCACGCCGTGGGGAAAGCGTAAGCGACGGAAATCTTGAGACTAGAGGCTCAAGATTTAGTCATGAGATTCCGGAGGAAGCTGCTGACGTCCGCCCCACATAAGTGAAACATCAAAAGAAAGGAAAATTAAACATGATTGATAGATATAGTCGCCCAGAAATGGCGAATATTTGGACTGAAGAAAATAAATACCGTGCTTGGCTTGAGGTGGAAATCTTGGCTGACGAAGCTTGGGCTGAATTGGGAGAAATCCCTAAGGAAGATGTGGCTTTGATTCGTGAAAAAGCAGACTTTGACATCGACCGTATTTTGGAAATCGAGCAGGAGACTCGCCACGATGTGGTTGCCTTCACACGTGCGGTTTCTGAAACGCTTGGTGAAGAGCGCAAGTGGGTCCACTATGGGTTGACTTCTACCGACGTGGTGGATACGGCCTATGGTTACCTCTACAAACAAGCCAACGATATCATCCGTAAGGATCTTGAAAACTTCCTTAACATCATCGCTGACAAAGCGAAAGAACACAAGTTCACTATCATGATGGGTCGTACCCACGGGGTGCACGCTGAGCCGACAACTTTTGGTTTGAAATTGGCAACTTGGTACAGCGAAATGAAACGGAACATCGAACGTTTCGAGCATGCGGCTGCTGGTGTGGAAGCTGGTAAGATTTCGGGTGCGGTTGGTAACTTTGCCAACATCCCACCATTCGTTGAAAAATACGTCTGTGATAAGCTTGGTATCCGTGCTCAAGAAATCTCGACACAGGTCCTTCCTCGTGACCTTCACGCTGAGTACTTTGCAGTTCTCGCTAGCATCGCAACATCGATCGAGCGTATGGCGACTGAAATCCGTGGTCTTCAAAAATCTGAACAACGTGAAGTAGAAGAGTTCTTTGCCAAAGGTCAAAAAGGATCTTCAGCAATGCCTCACAAACGCAATCCAATCGGTTCTGAAAACATGACAGGTCTTGCACGTGTGATCCGTGGTCACATGGTCACAGCTTATGAAAACGTAGCCCTTTGGCACGAACGCGATATCTCTCACTCATCAGCTGAGCGGATCATCGCACCAGATACAACCATCTTGATCGACTACATGCTCAACCGTTTCGGAAACATCGTTAAGAACTTGACAGTCTTCCCTGAAAACATGATCCGCAACATGAACTCTACATTTGGTTTGATCTTCAGCCAACGTGCGATGTTGACTTTGATTGAAAAAGGTATGACACGTGAGCAAGCTTACGACCTTGTTCAACCAAAGACAGCTCAATCATGGGATAACCAAGTAGATTTCAAACCACTTCTTGAAGCAGATCCAGAAGTGACATCACGTCTTACTCAAGAAGAAATCGATGAAATCTTCAACCCAACTTACTACACTAAACGGGTGGATGAAATCTTCGAACGCATCGGTTTAGGTGACTAAGCCCCTCATAAATTTGATAAAAAAAGAGGCTGGGACAAAAGTCCTAGCCTCTTAATTGTTTTTGGATTGTCGAGCAAGACGCAGTGGTTGAGTGGGCTCTACTACGCTGATTTCATCAGCTTTTACAGCCCTACTCAACTGTGCGGAGGTGGGACGACGAAATCGAATTCTAACGAATTACCGATTTCTGTCCCACTCTCTTTTTCTTTGCCGATATTAGGTGCTCTAGACACGGAATTTATCATAATAAATTTTGACTGATTAAACTATTTATAGGAAGTCTATCACTAATTATAGATTATTCGTTTTACATGTTTTAGGAACTATTTTTTCATGCTATAATTTGTATCATAAAAGTCTGAGGCCAAACCCCAGACTTTGAATGATCAATGATCACGATCACAAGAGATAAATTTGATTTTATAGTAGTCGCCGCGTTTATAGGTTTCGCTATATTCGAGAATTTGACCGGTCGCTTCCAATTTTGTCGTCTTCACTTGACGAACAGTTGGGAAGTTTTCATCGATATTCAACACAGAAGCGATTTTGCTTGGTGTTGGAAATACAATATCATTGATTTCTTCAAAGTGTTCATCATTCATATGGATATGATAATCTTCTTTAAAGCGATCATAAATCGAACTATAGTAATCTAAGCTCGGATAATTTGGGTTAATATATTGCTCTGGGACATAAGTCTGGTGGTAGATATAAGTATCTTCACCAATATGACGGGTCCGATCAATCTTATAATAGAATTGAGTTGGAGCAAGTCCTAGTTTATCCAAGATGTTCAGTGCGTTGCCACGCTTGATAGAGAGAACTTTTACGGTCGCTTTTTGGATAGGGAAGGTTTCAACGTCTGAAAACTCAACCAGCTTGTGTTTTCTAGCGCGCGAAACAAAGGTTCCTTTTCCTTGTTGGCGGACGATGTATCCATCACTAGCCAAATCGTTCAAAGCACGAACAACAGTAATCGAGCTAACATTATAAATCTTAATCAACTCGGCTTCTGTGTAAAATTTATCTCCATTTTCAAATTTACCTGAGATAATTTGTTGCTTCAAATCATCTTTGATGTGTTGGTATTTTGGGATTGCCATGTACTTCACCTCTTTTTTCGATATCTCTTGTTAATATTATTTTAACATATTTTTTTGAAAGTGGTTGACATTTTTTCGTTAATATATTATATTAATAAATGAAAAGGGTTTCTTAGAAGGAGGTTCTCAGTATGGGGGCATTTGAAATCCGTGAAGATTTTTATTTAAATGATCAACCTTTTAAGATTTTATCTGGTGCAATTCATTATTTTCGGATCGATCGTGAGGATTGGTATCATTCCTTATATAACCTAAAAGCTCTAGGTTTCAATACTGTTGAAACCTATGTTCCATGGAATGCTCATGAGCCGCAAAGAGGCCATTTTCACTTTGAAGGGAATTTGGACCTGGAGCACTTTATCCAAGTGGCTCAAGAGTTGGATCTGTATGTGATCCTCCGTCCATCACCGTTTATTTGTTCGGAGTGGGAATTTGGGGGCTTGCCAGCCTGGTTAATCGAAGAAGACCTTCGGATTCGTTCATCAGATTCGGCCTTTCTCGAGGAAGTGGCTCGCTATTACGACGAACTCCTGCCACGTGTGGCCAAGTACCAATTGGATCGTGGGGGCAATATCCTCATGATGCAGGTAGAAAATGAATACGGCTCTTACGGCGAAGACAAAGCCTATCTTCGGGCGATCAGAGATCTAATGATCGAGCGGGACATTACCTGTCCACTCTTTACTTCTGATGGACCTTGGAGGGCGACTCTTCGAGCAGGGACTTTGATTGAGGATGGACTCTTTGTAACCGGTAATTTTGGTTCGCGAGCAAATTACAATTTCTCTCAGATGAAAGAGTTCTTTGCGGAGCATGACAAAAAGTGGCCACTCATGTGTATGGAATTTTGGGATGGCTGGTTCAATCGTTGGAAAGAACCCATCATCAAGCGAGATCCAGAAGAGTTGGCAGAAGCAGTCCATGAGGTCTTACAAGAAGGCTCTATCAATCTCTACATGTTTCATGGTGGGACCAACTTCGGATTTATGAACGGTTGCTCAGCGCGAGGGACCGTGGATTTACCTCAAGTAACATCTTATGACTATGACGCTCTCTTAGATGAGCAGGGCAACCCGACTCCTAAGTACGATGCAGTCAAAAAGATGATGAAGACCTACTATCCAGAGTATCCACAGTCAGAACCACTTGTGAAGTCGAGTTTATCTGAACGAACATTGGAGTTGACCCAAAAGACTAGTTTGTTCGGCAATTTAAACGAGATTGCTCAAGTCACAGAAAGTCTTTACCCACAGACCATGGAAGAAATCGACCACCCATTAGGCTATCTGCTCTATGAGACAGAAGTGGAAATGGATGCGGAAGAAGAGCGCTTGCGTATCATCGATGCGCGTGATCGGGTGCAGGTTTATGCCAATGATCAGTTGATTGCCACTCAATACCAAGAAGAAATCGGTCAAGATCTTTTTTTAAACGGAGAAAAGAAAACGATTACAAACCTAAAATTCTTGATCGAAAACATGGGAAGAGTCAATTATGGGCACAAACTCTTAGCGGACACCCAACGAAAAGGAATCCGAACAGGAGTTTGTATCGATCTTCATTTCAAGCTTCATTGGAAACAATATGCGCTTGATTTTAGCCAGCTGGATCGCTTGGATTTTTCGAAAGAATGGCAAGAAGGTCAACCAGCTTTTTATCAATTTGCTTTTCATCTAGATCAGGTTGAGGATACCTTCCTTGATATGACTGGATTTGGAAAAGGGATCGTTCTTGTAAATGGCCACCATATCGGTCGTTTCTGGGAAGTCGGTCCAACACTCTCCCTCTACATCCCTCATGGTTTTCTCAAAGATGGGGAAAATGAGATCCTCGTCTTTGAGACAGAGGGCACTTGGAAGGAGACCTTAAAACTTGTTTCACAACCTACATTCAAAGAAGTAAAGGGGGAAAACTTATGACTATTGTAGGATGCCGTATCGATGGACGTTTGATCCACGGGCAGGTAGCCAACCTATGGACTACCAAACTTAATATTTCACGTATCATGGTGATCGATGATGAAGTCGCTCAAAATGATATCGAAAAAAGTGGCTTGAAATTAGCGACACCACCTGGTGTTAAGCTTAGTATCTTGCCAGTGGCAAAGGCTGCAGAAAATATCTTGGCTGGAAAATATGACAGCCAACGTCTCTTCATCGTAGCCCGCAAGCCAGACCGCTTCCTTGGTTTGGTAGAAGCAGGTGTACCACTTGAAACCTTAAACGTAGGGAACATGTCTCAATCAGATGAGACTCGTCCGATTACTCGTTCGATCAACGTAGTGGATGCCGATGTGGAAGCTTTCCACAAGCTAGCTGAAAAAGGAGTTAAGTTAACTGCTCAAATGGTTCCAAATGATCCAGTTGAAGACTTCTTGAAGTTGCTCAAATAGTTTATAAATAAAAAAGAAAAATTTTAGGAGGAAATTGTCATGATACAATGGTGGCAAATTTTACTACTTACTTTGTACTCAGCTTATCAAATCTGTGATGAGTTGACGATTGTTTCATCAGCAGGATCACCAGTCTTTGCTGGTTTCATTACTGGACTTGTCATGGGAGATTTAAAGACAGGTCTCTTTATCGGAGCTTCTCTTCAATTGACAGTACTCGGTGTTGGTACTTTTGGTGGAGCTTCTCGTATTGACGCGACTTCTGGTGCCGTTCTTGCGACTGCCTTCTCAGTAGCACAAGGGATTGATGCAGAGCTTGCTATTGCTACAATCGCTGTGCCGGTAGCAACTTTGTTGACCTACTTTGATATTCTTGGTCGTATGACTACAACTTACTTCGCTCACCGTGTAGATGCTGCAATCGACCGCTTTGACTACAAAGGTATCGAACGCAACTACCTTCTTGGAGCGATTCCTTGGGCTCTTTCTCGAGCTCTCCCAGTTTTCTTCGCTCTTGCTTTTGGTGGAGCTTTCGTAGAAACTGTTGTTACAGGTCTTGCTAATGTACAATGGTTGGCAAACGGTCTGAAACTTGCGGGTCAAATGCTTCCAGGTCTTGGATTTGCGATCTTGCTTCGCTACCTTCCTGTTCGTCGTAACCTTCACTACTTAGCACTTGGCTTTGGCTTAACAGCAATGTTGACAGTGCTTTATAGCAATGTTCAAAGTGTTGGTAACGCCGTTTCAGCAATGCTTGGAACAGATGCTTTTGCAAAACTTCCAAAAGAACAAATGGTTGCCTTCACAAACAACTTCAAATCTGTATCTATGATTGGTATTGCCATTATCGGTATCTTCCTTGCAGTACAACACTTCAAAAACAGCCAACGTACAGTTGTAGCTGCTCCAGTAACTGAATCAGAAAGCGGGGAAATTGAAGATGACGAATTCTAATTACAAACTAACAAAAGAAGATTTTAAACAAATCAACAAACGTAGCCTCTTCACCTTCCAATTGGGTTGGAACTATGAGCGGATGCAGGCTTCTGGTTACCTTTATATGCTTTTACCTCAGTTGCGTAAAATGTATGGTGATGGCACTCCAGAATTGAAAGAAATGATGAAATTGCATACGCAATTCTTCAATACTTCACCATTCTTCCACACTATTATCACTGGTTTTGATTTGGCCTTGGAAGAAAAAGATGGTGTGAAATCGAAAGATGCGGTTAACGGGATCAAGACAGGTCTCATGGGACCATTTGCCCCTCTTGGAGACTCAATCTTTGGATCATTGGTGCCAGCTATTATGGGTTCAATTGCAGCAACTTTGGCTGTTGCAGGAAACCCAGCCGGTATCTTATTGTGGATCGCTGTGGCAGTTGCTTATGACATTTTCCGTTGGAAACAATTGGAATTTGCCTATAAAGAAGGGGTTAACCTCATCAACAACATGCAAAGTACCTTGACAGCTTTGATCGATGCAGCTGCCGTTCTGGGTATCTTCATGGTTGGTGCCTTGATTGCCAGCATGATTGGTGTTGAAGTTTCTTGGACTCCACACATTGGGGACAAAGCGATTGAAATTCAAGATATGCTCAACCTTATCTTCCCACGTTTGGTACCAGCTATCATCACAGGTGTAATCTACTGGTTGCTTGGACGAAAGGGTATGAACTCTACAAAAGCTATCTTGCTCATCATCCTTGCAGCAATCGCATTCTCAGCATTTGGCCACTTCTTCTTTGGAATGGCATAATGGAGTAAGGTATGGCAAAACACCTAGTATTGGTCAGTCATGGTCGCTTCTGTGAAGAGCTCAAGGCCAGCACAGAAATGATTATGGGACCACAAGACAACATTCATGCCGTGGCCCTCTTGCCAGAGGAAGGTCCTGAGGAGTTTACAGCCAAGTTTGAAGCCTGTGTTGCAGACTTTGAGGACTACATCGTCTTTGCGGATCTTTTGGGAGGCACTCCTTGTAATACGGTTAGCCGTCTGATTCTTGAAGGGCGCGCCATTGACCTCTATGCAGGGATGAACTTGCCAATGGTAATTGAATTTATTAATAACAGCCTGGTCGGAGGAGAAGAAGCTTATCCAGCGCGTGCACAAGAAAGCATCGTGAAGGTTAATGATCTCTTATCCAACTTTGATGACGACGAGGATGAGTAAAATACGATAGCGAAAACCGCTTGAACATTCGGAATGGGGCTGGGACAATTGTCTCGGCCTCTTACCGCTTATAAGGCGGGTAGAAAAGAGGAGAAGCATGCTAGATTATACAAAAGAAGAACTGCTGGAACTGGGGGCTGAAATTACGACACGCGAAATTTACCAGCAACCGGAAGTTTGGAAAGAGACCTATCGTCTCTATCAAGAGAAAGCAAAAGAAATCCAAGAGTTTTTGGAGGCTATTGGGAAGCGTCATGGCTACATCAAGGTCATCTTGACAGGGGCAGGGACCTCAGCCTATGTGGGGGATACTTTGGTTCCGTATTTGCAGGAAGTGCACGATGAACGTCACTGGAATTTCCAATCCATTGCGACGACAGATATCGTGGCGCATCCACAAACCTATCTCAAAAAAGAAGTACCAACTGTCTTGGTTTCCTTTGCACGAAGTGGCAACTCCCCAGAAAGTGTCGCAACCGTGCAGCTGGCCCAAGACTTGGTCAATGAACTCTATCAAATCACCATTACCTGTGCGGAAGAAGGGAAGCTGGCTCAGCAGGCTCACGGAGATGAGCGCAATCTCTTGCTCTTACAGCCGAAAGAAACCAACGACGCCGGCTTTGCCATGACCTCCAGCTTTACCTCTATGCTCTTGACAGCCCTCTTGGTCTTTGATCCAAGTGAGGAAGCAATCAAGGCAAAACGAGTAGAAGAATTGATTCACCTGTCAGAACAGGTCTTGGAAAAAGATCGCGAGGTTAAGGAAGTTGTAGACTTAGACTTCGAGCGCGTCATCTATTTGGGGGCAGGACCTTTCTTTGGGCTCGCTCATGAAGCTCAGCTAAAGATTTTGGAATTGACTGCCGGTAAAATCGCGACCATGTACGAGAGTCCTGTCGGCTTCCGTCACGGTCCGAAATCCCTCATCAATGATCAGACTCTCGTCTTGGTATTTGGATCGATTGCCCCTTATACACGCCAGTACGATCTAGATTTGGTTGGAGAAGTAGCCGGAGATCAGATTGCCCGTCAGGTCGTCCTCTTGACGGACCAAGCTGCAGGCATTGAGCATGTACGAGAAATTTTGGTAGCATCTTCAGCCGATTCACTGGATATCTACCGTGCCTTCCCATACATTATCTATGGTCAATTGATTTCTCTCTTGACTTCGCTCAAGGTTCAAAATCGTCCAGACACGCCATCACCAACCGGTACCGTCAATCGGGTTGTACAAGGAGTGGTGATTCACCCTTTTCACTAGAATGAATGATCTTGGAGGAGACAACTTGTGAAACACTATCAAAAATATCTATTTGGTCAACTGGACGGCCAAGACGTAGAAGCTTATCGCCTCGAAAATGACTTAGGTTATCAATTGTCTGTCATGACCTATGGGGCGACGATCTTAGAGTATGTGACACCAGACAAGCATGATCAATTCGCTAATATTGTATTGGGCTTTGACAATTTTGATGCCTATGTCGGCAATAGCCCCAAGTATGGAGCTAGCATTGGCCCAGTCGCGGGCCGGATTGCGGAGGCAAGTTTTGAGCTCAATGGTCAAACCTATCACTTAGAAGCCAATAATGGTGCCAACTGCAACCACAGTGGACCGACTGGCTGGGACAGCGCCTTGTTTAGCGTGGAATCCGTGACAGACCAAGAAATCACCCTGTACACAGAGCGTGCGGATGGTACCGGCGGTTTCCCTGGAAATCTCAAGATCTGGGTGACCTATGGCTTGACGGAAGCAGGGGAGTTGGAAATCAGCTATCGAGTAGAAACGGACCAAGATACTCTAGTTAATCCGACCAACCACAGCTATTTCAACCTATCAGGAAACTTCACTCAGCCGATTAATGACCATGTCTTTCAGATCAACCATCAAGGGCTTTACCCTATCCATCCCGACGGTGTCCCTCTTCACACTGTGGACAAAGAAAGTCCGGTTGTTCAGCATCTCTACCAAGCTATGCTCTTAGAGGATCTCTTTAAGGATTCTGATCCGCAAATCCGCCTGGTAGAAGGCTTGGACCATCCATTTGCTCTTCCAGAAGGGCATGAGAATGCAGGCTTCTTCTATCATCAGCCGTCTGGACGCTTTTTGACCTTCAAGTCAGAAGCTCCCGCCTTGGTGGTGTATTCTGCTAACTTTGTGGATGAAACGGTTTATCTGGAAGGCAAACCAATGGTTCAACACAATGGCTTGGCTCTAGAATTCCAAATCGTACCAGATGCCATTCATAGCGACCAAGCTGAAAAGGTTATCTTGAGAGCGGGTCAAATCTTCACCAGCAAGACCAGCTACCATGCCATTGCTAAGAAATAGATAAGAAAGAGAGGGTGACAAACAAGGATGTGAAATCTTTGCTTGGAACCTCCTCTTTTTTTGAAAAAAATTTAAAAAATGACTATAAGGAAACTTTAAGCTTCCCGTCGTATACTAATACCATCATCAAAGACCTCCTAACTTTGAATGATAAAACTCCTAAAACTTTTTCATAATAATCTCCCTATAAGAGCCACCAAAACCGGTGGCTTTTTTTCTGGGAGTGAGACAGAACAATTTTTTAAAATTGTTCGTTGTCTCACCCCCGCACAGTTGATTAGGTAATCTTTGGAGCTATAAGAGCGAACAAAGATACCAATCAACCACTGCGTTATGTAATTATTACTAAACCTATTTCATCTAACCAAGCCTGATAGGGACGTAGACGAGTTTAGGTACGTTGACGCAGTTTGAGCGGAGCGAAAACTACGTTCCTTATTCTTTACGAGTATTAGCGAGTTTAGGTACATTCCTTAAAAAGAAACAAGGTAGTTTAAGAGGGGAATCGATTCCCAACACCCAACAATCAATAATTAGTGACATATTGAATAGAATATGATTTTAAATCATCAGAGGCATCATTTTTTGCTATAATAGACTGTATGAGTAGAATTTTAGACAATGAGATCATGGGCGATGAAGAGGCTGTTGAACGGACGCTGCGCCCGCAATATTTACATGAATATATCGGTCAAGATAAGGTCAAGGACCAGTTAAAAATCTTTATCGAGGCAGCCAAGCTTCGGGATGAGGCGCTGGATCATATCCTTCTTTTTGGTCCTCCGGGACTAGGGAAGACTACGATGGCTTTTGTTATTGCCAATGAACTGGGCGTCAATCTAAAGCAGACTTCCGGTCCTGTCATTGAAAAGGCTGGTGATTTGGTAGCTATCCTCAATGATCTAGAGCCAGGCGATGTTCTCTTTATTGATGAAATCCACCGTCTTCCTATGTCAGTCGAAGAAGTACTATACAGTGCCATGGAAGATTTTTACATCGACATCATGATTGGTGCTGGCGAGACCAGCCGGAGTGTCCATCTGGATCTTCCTCCCTTTACCTTGATTGGTGCGACGACTCGAGCTGGGATGCTGTCCAATCCCTTGCGCGCTCGCTTTGGAATTACCGGTCATATGGAATACTACGAGCAAGATGATCTGACAGAGATAGTCGAGCGGACCGCCGAGATTTTTGAGATGGAGATTACTCACGAGGCTGCCGAGGAGCTTTCTCTTCGTAGTCGGGGGACTCCTCGGATTGCCAACCGTTTGCTGAAGCGGGTGCGTGATTTTGCTCAGATTATGGGTGATGGCTTGATTGATGACACCATTACTGACAAGGCCCTCTCTATGCTAGATGTGGACCATGAAGGACTGGACTATGTCGATCAAAAGATCCTGAGGACCATGATTGAGATGTACGGTGGCGGCCCGGTTGGCCTTGGGACTCTATCGGTTAATATTGCCGAAGAGCGAGAGACCGTAGAAGATATGTATGAGCCTTACTTGATTCAGAAAGGCTTTATCATGCGGACCCGGACAGGGCGCGTGGCGACCCGCAAGGCTTATGAACACCTGGGTTATCCCTACAATGGAGACTAGAAGAAGATGCTAACGGAAAAAGCGATAGTAGAGCAAATCCAAGCGGATCAAGAGATGATGACTGTCTTGGCCATTATTCGGGATCTCAACCTGGCAGACGCTTGGCTTGCAGCTGGTGCGGTGCGCAATTTCGTCTGGAACCAGCTCTCTGGAAAACCAGGGTTTGATGCGACGACCGATATGGATCTGGTCTTTTATGACCCTACGATTAGCTATGAGGAGACTTTGCAGATCGAGCAGGGATTAAAGAAGACCTATCCTCAGTACGCTTGGGAAGTCAAAAATCAAGTCTATATGCACCAGCATAGTCCGGGGACGGCTCCTTATCGCAGTGCTTGTGACGCGGTTTCTAAATACCCCGAGCAGTGTACAGCAATTGCAGTTCGCTTAAGGAAAGATGGTCAGCTAGAGCTCTTTCTCCCCTATGGGACAAGGGATATCGAAGATTTCATCGTTCAGCCGACTCCACATTTTTTAGCCAGTCCCGAGCGTTTGGCGGTTTATACAGAGCGTATGCGGAAGAAAGATTGGAAACGAAAATGGCTATCCCTTCAGATCATCCTGCCTGAATAAAAAAAGAAAGTCAGCCCACCTCAACGATGGACAGGCTTTTTTCGTCTTGCCTCAAAAATATAATTTTAGCAGATTATATTTTTCTTACATTCTGTTATAATAGAAAGGAGGTGCTGTCATGAAAAAAATTGTATTTGTGTGTTTAGGAAATATTTGTCGGAGCCCCATGGCAGAGTTTGTCATGAAGGACTTGACCAACCAGTATGAGATTGAAAGTCGTGCCACTTCTAACTGGGAGCACGGGAACCCTATTCACCAAGGGACTCAAAAGATTTTTCGTAGTCATGGCGTGCCCTATGATGCTTCTAAAACATCCCTTCAAATCAGCGACCAAGATTTTCATGCCTTTGATCTGATCTTAGGAATGGATGAGAACAATGTAGCTGACCTCAAACGAATGGCACCTCCTGGAACAGAGCACAAGATTCATCTCTTTGCAGGAGAAAGTGTTCCAGATCCATGGTACACAGGAGATTTCGAAGAGACCTATCGCCGTGTTCTAGCTGGTTGTCAAGAGTGGTTGGATCGATTAGAAGATTAGTTTCGGACTGGCTCCTGAAATGAGTAACCGGCTGAAGATAAAAAGAATGAACAGAGTATGGAAAAAATAAAAGAATTATTTGAGACCTATAAGGTCTATGTTACGAGAGAGAATATTGAACGATTGTCCTTGGGGATTATTGTTCTGTCTGCTTTGTGGGTATTTCTTTCCTCCATTCCTTTCGGAGGTGTGTTGACCCTCGATAAGGGAGCTATTCGCTACGACGGAAGTGTCGTCCGAGGCAAGATGAATGGCCAAGGGACGGTGACCTTTGAGAATGGGGACACCTACAAGGGCAATTTTGTCAATGGAACCTTTAGTGGTTATGGAACCTTTACAGCCAAGGCTGGTTGGAAATATGAAGGTGAATTTGTCAATGGTCAACCAGAAGGACAGGGAACCTTGACGACAGAACAAAATGTCGTCTATAAGGGAACGTTTAAACAAGGAATTTATCAAAATGCGAATTAAATGGTTTTCATTGGTACGGATAACGGGACTTCTTCTCGTTCTTCTCTACCATTTCTTCCAAAAGGTTTTTCCTGGTGGATTTATTGGAGTAGATATCTTCTTTACTTTCTCAGGATTTTTGATCACGGCTCTTCTGATCGATGAGTTTGCCCGTCATCAAAAAATTGATCTCAAGGGCTTCCTTAGACGACGCTTCTACCGGATTGTCCCACCTTTAGTCTTTATGGTCTTGCTGGTCATGCCTTTTACCTTCTTGGTCAGACGAGACTTTATTGCTGGGCTTGGGACACAGATTGCTGCCGTCTTTGGCTTTGTGACCAATTTCTATGAGATGTTAAGTGGCGGAAGTTACGAAAGTCAGTTCATCCCCCATCTTTTCATTCATACTTGGAGTTTGGCTCTTGAAGTTCATTACTACGTCCTCTGGGCTCTTTTGGCTTGGTTTTTGGGTAAAAAAGCTAAGTCAGTTGGCCAATATAGAGGCTGTATCTTCCTGTCGTCGACAGGTCTCTTTTTGGTGGCCTTCCTGACCTTCTTTGTCGGAGCGCTGGTCACCAAGAATTTGTCCAATGTCTATTTTTCTAGTATCGCTCACGTCTTTCCTTTCTTTGTGGGGAGTGCTTTAGCGACAGTGACAGGGATTACAACGACCAGCCCAAATCTTACTCAATTAGTGAAGAAGCTATCTCTACAGAAGACGTTAACGATTTTAGCGGGTGCTTTTCTAGTTTTGTTGGTCTTGACATTTATTCTTCCATTTGATAGTGTTTGGACCTATTTATTTGGATTTTTAGTAGCAACTCTTGCTGCATCTGTGATGATTGTGATGACGCGTGTCCTTCATGAAAAGACACCAGATCAAAAAGAACCAGCAGTGATTACCTTTATTGCAGATACAAGTTATGGGGTTTATCTCTTCCACTGGCCATTTTACATCATCTTTTCTCAATTAATGACCAATGGATGGGCTTCTCTACTAACAGCGCTTGTATCATTTAGTCTTGCTGCCTTGAGTTTCTATATTATTGAACCAACCTTAGCTGGACGTGAACCGAAGATTTTTGGAATCTCGATGGATCTCAGAAGTTTCACGAAACCACTCTTTTACAGCGCGATTCCCTTGACCTTGCTCATGTTTGGGATTGCACTCTTTGCGCCACGCGTCGGAGCCTTTGATGAAAATCTGATTACCGAAGGGCTTCGTCAATCCGACAGCAAGATGCAGATCACGCGTGCCCAAGTTGACAATGCTTCAGCGACTTCCTACAATGTATCAGATGGCGTGACCATGATCGGAGATTCTGTAAACCTCCGGGCATCAGATTATCTGAAACAAGTTCTGCCAGATATCCAACTAGATGCTTTGGTGAGTCGCAATCTGGACTCAGGCTTAAAGGTATATGAAACGGATATTGCCAATAGAGTCTTGCTCAAGAACGTGGTGATCGCACTTGGAACTAACTCTTCTAATAATTATCAAGAATTGTTGGATAAGTTTGTTCAAGAACTACCAAAAGGACATCGCTTAATCTTTGTGACCCCATATGATGGACGTGAAGCAAATGATAGCAAGAGCGTCACCGTTCAGACTCGAAAGTATGAGCTAGAGTTAGCTAAAAAATACGATTATGTCTATGTAGCGGACTGGCATCAAGTTGCTGTCGAAAATCCAGCTATCTGGGCTGGAACGGATAGTGTCCACTTTGGTTTAGAATCAGATGGCTCCATCGATGTTGGGGGAAATCTATACGCTAACGTCGTAAAAGAAGCAGTTGATCAAGCAAATCGGGGGCCAGTTAAGCCGTAAAAATTACTAAACGACTTAAGCAATTTTCACTTGAAGAAAATTGCTTTTTTTAGTAAAATTAAGAAAACGCTTACAAAAAATGCGTGAAAATATTTGTTTGTGAAATTGAAGTGCTTTCTCAAAAAAATTCTTCAATTTTTTCTTGAAAATACTCCTGTATAGAAGGAGAAGGAGGATTCATGATAAAAAGTTAAAAAAATCTTTGTGAAACTATTTACAAATTTTCTAAAATAGAGTACAATAATATTGTGAAAAAATTAACAAATCGAAATTTCTTACACTATTCTTGAAAGTTTCTGAAAACAGGAAAAAGTTCCGGAAAAGGATAAGGGTTTCAAACATTGGAGGAAAGCATCAAATGGCTGATAAAAAAACTCAATCACCTGAAGAAAAGAAACTCGCTGCTGAAAAACATGTAGACGAGTTGGTGCAAAAAGCGCTCGTAGCGCTTGAAGAAATGCGCAAATTGGATCAGGAGCAAGTAGACTACATTGTGGCGAAAGCATCTGTAGCTGCTCTTGACGCTCACGGTGAGCTCGCTCTTCATGCCTATGAAGAAACTGGTCGTGGAGTCTTTGAAGACAAGGCGACTAAGAACTTGTTCGCTTGTGAGCACGTTGTAAACAACATGCGTCACACCAAGACAGTTGGTGTCATTCAAGAAGATGATGTCACTGGTTTGACCTTGATTGCTGAGCCAGTCGGAGTAGTCTGCGGGATCACACCTACAACCAACCCAACTTCAACAGCAATCTTTAAAGCATTGATTTCCTTGAAGACACGGAACCCTATCGTCTTTGCTTTCCACCCATCAGCGCAAGAATCATCTGCTCATGCGGCACAAATCGTCCGCGATGCAGCGATTAAAGCAGGAGCTCCTGAAAACTGTGTGCAATGGATCACGCAACCATCTATGGAAGCAACCAGTGCCCTTATGAACCACGAAGGGATTGCGACTATCCTTGCAACAGGTGGTAACGCAATGGTGAAAGCTGCCTATTCTTGCGGTAAACCAGCTCTTGGGGTCGGTGCCGGAAACGTTCCTGCTTATGTCGAAAAATCAGCTAACATCCGCCAAGCTGCACACGATATCGTCATGTCTAAATCATTTGACAATGGTATGGTCTGTGCGTCTGAACAAGCGGTCATCATCGATAAAGAAATCTACGATGAGTTTGTTGAAGAATTCAAATCTTACCACACTTACTTCGTCAACAAAAAAGAAAAAGCCCTTCTTGAAGAGTTCTGCTTTGGTGTAAAAGCTAACAGCAAAAACTGTGCGGGTGCGAAATTGAATGCGGACATCGTTGGGAAACCAGCAGCATGGATCGCTGAACAAGCTGGCTTCTCAGTTCCAGAAGGAACCAATATCCTTGCGGCAGAATGTAAAGAAGTTGGCGAAAAAGAGCCTTTGACTCGTGAAAAATTGTCACCAGTCATCGCTGTCTTGAAATCTGAAAGCCGTGAAGACGGAATTAACAAAGCTCGTCAAATGGTTGAATTCAACGGTCTTGGTCACTCAGCTGCCATCCATACAGCTGACGAAGAATTGACCAAAGAATTTGGTAAAGCAGTTAAAGCCATTCGTGTGATCTGCAACTCTCCTTCGACTTTCGGTGGTATCGGGGATGTTTACAATGCCTTCTTGCCATCATTGACACTTGGATGTGGTTCTTACGGACGTAACTCTGTTGGGGACAACGTTAGTGCCATCAACCTCTTGAATATCAAAAAAGTCGGACGCCGGAGAAATAACATGCAATGGATGAAACTTCCTTCAAAAACATACTTTGAACGTGATTCAATTGAATACCTACAAAAATGTCGTGACGTTGAACGTGTCATGATCGTTACAGACCACGCTATGGTAGAGCTTGGTTTCCTTGATCGTATCATCGAACAGCTTGACCTTCGTCGCAACAAGGTAGTTTACCAAATCTTTGCAGACGTTGAACCAGATCCAGATATCACAACTGTTGAACGTGGTACAGAGATCATGCGTGCCTTCAAACCAGATACTATCGTCGCTCTCGGCGGTGGATCTCCAATGGATGCGGCTAAAGTAATGTGGCTCTTCTATGAACAACCAGAAGTGGACTTCCGTGACCTTGTACAAAAATTCATGGATATCCGTAAACGTGCCTTCAAATTCCCATTGCTTGGTAAGAAAACTAAATTCATCGCGATCCCAACAACATCTGGTACAGGATCTGAAGTAACTCCATTTGCCGTTATCTCTGATAAAGCAAACAACCGTAAATACCCAATCGCAGACTACTCATTGACTCCAACGGTTGCCATTGTAGACCCTGCCTTGGTATTGACAGTTCCTGGATCTGTTGCGGCTGATACTGGTATGGACGTATTGACTCACGCGACTGAAGCTTACGTATCACAAATGGCTAGCGACTACACTGATGGTCTTGCTCTTCAAGCCATCAAACTTGTCTTTGAAAACTTGGAAAGCTCAGTGAAGAATGCAGACTTCCACTCACGTGAGAAAATGCATAACGCTTCAACTATTGCTGGTATGGCCTTCGCCAATGCCTTCCTAGGTATTTCTCACTCAATGGCTCACAAGATTGGTGCGCAATTCCACACCATTCACGGACGGACCAATGCAATCTTGCTTCCATACGTTATCCGCTACAACGGTACACGCCCAGCTAAGACAGCAACATGGCCTAAGTACAACTACTACCGTGCAGATGAGAAGTATCAAGACATCGCTCGTATGCTTGGCCTTCCATGCTCTACACCAGAAGAAGCAGTTGAAGCTTACGCGAAAGCTGTTTACGAACTCGGTGAACGTGTAGGAATTGAAATGAACTTTAAAGCACAAGGAATTGACGAAAAAGAATGGAAGAAACATTCTCGCGAATTGGCCTTCCTTGCTTACGAAGATCAATGTTCACCAGCTAACCCACGTCTTCCAATGGTAGACCACATGCAAGAAATCATCGAAGATGCATACTATGGTTACAAAGAACGTCCAGGACGTCGTAAATAAGGCGCTAGAGAACAACTGATGTTTATCAGCTACCCCTCGCTCAAAAGAGCGAGGGATTTTTCTTTATCTTAACGCTAGAAATTGATTTTTGAGACCTGAAAACTATCTTTTAAAGAAATCTAATAAATATGTTGCAAGCGCTTGCTTTGTATGTTATAATATTCACAAAGTAAAAACTGTAATAAAATGGTTTGATAAAACCAACAAAAAAGGAGTCGCTTATGAAAGCAGCAACATATGTATCAGCAGGAAATCTTCAGTTGATTGATCAACCAAAACCAGTGATCAAGAAACCAACTGATGCGATTGTTCGTCTAGTGAAAACGACCATTTGTGGAACAGACCTCCATATTTTGGGTGGTGATGTTCCAGCTTGTAAAGAAGGGACCATCCTGGGTCATGAAGGAATTGGGATTGTCGAAGAAGTCGGCGATGCGGTTACGAACTTTAAGGTAGGAGACAAGGTTATCATCTCATGCGTAACAGCTTGTAACACTTGCTACTACTGTAAACGTGGCTTGCCTTCCCACTGTGAAGATGGGGGCTGGATCCTTGGCCACTTGATCAACGGTACCCAAGCAGAGTATGTCCATATCCCTCACGCAGACGGCAGTCTCTATCATGCACCAGCTTCTGTAGATGACGAAGCCCTGGTTATGCTCTCTGATATTCTGCCTACTTCCTATGAGATTGGAGTGCTCCCTTCTCACGTGAAACCTGGAGACAACGTTTGTATCGTTGGTGCAGGGCCAATCGGTTTGGCAGCTCTCTTAACCGTACAATTCTTCTCACCAGCTACCATTATCATGGTAGACTTGTCAGAATCACGTCTCGAAGCTTCTAAGAAGTTTGGAGCTACTCATACCATCTGTTCAAGTGATATTGATGAAATCAAGGCCTTTATCAATGAAGTGACCGATGGTCGTGGTGTTGATATCTCTATGGAATGTGTGGGCTATCCAGCTACCTTCGATGTCTGCCAAAATATTATCTCGGTCGGCGGTCATATTGCCAACGTCGGAGTGCATGGTAAACCAGTTAGCTTCAATCTTGACGACCTTTGGATTAAGAACATCACGCTCAATACTGGTTTGGTCAATGCCAATACAACTGAAATGCTTCTTAATGTTTTGAAATCTGGCAAGATTGATGCGACGAAGTTAGTGACCCACCACTTCAAACTTTCAGAAGCAGAAAAGGCATACGAAATCTTCAAACATGCTGGCGAAAACAATGCCTTGAAAGTCATTATTGATAATGACCTCAGCTAAGAAGGCTCAATCGTTTGATGCTGAAACAAAAAGGACAGGAACATGAAACTGTTCCTGTCCTTTTTAACAGATGTAGTAGTTGTTCTTGTCACGTCTATTTACTTGCTACTCCTAATAAAACGTACTCTAATATGATTAGAAATATAACATAAATAGAAAGGTGTGATCTTATGAAAATGTTCCATTATCATCGTGAGTTCTGGTTGGACTTTCATTTCTGGCTCTTGGTCTTACTTTTAGTGGCTGTAGCTATGATGACACAGGATCCGCTTTCGGTTGTTAGCCTTGCTTATCTTGCTTTTGTAGGGATTTTGATTCTTCTTCAGGTCTTTCAACCGCAGGTGTCCATTCGCCAGCATCCAGTAGGTAGCTACCATTTCAATTGGGACTTTTATCGTGACACCAGATTGTATATTGATCTCTTTTTATTGGCTGGTCTCTTAGAAGGTCCGTTCACTTCAACGGATATAGTTTATTGGATCTTGCTTGGGGCATTCGTCGGCTCTATTGGCTTTGTGTTTGTCGTAAAGGAAAAACCGATTCAAAAAACGGCCTAGTGCATCGAAAGTTCTAGAAGACATTTATTTGGGATCTCTCTCCTCGATGATGAAGAGGGAGAATAGAAAAAGGGCTTGCTTCGTTCAAACGAAAAAATCCTAGCTTTTTTAAAAGCTGGGATTTTTTGTACTGTTTAGTGAGATGATAAAGAAGTGTTACTATTTGCCTCGTTTGCGAGCGTATTCGTCAAAGGCACCAGCGAAGGTTCCCATGAGTAGGGGAGTTGCGATTAGTCCGACAGTAATCCAGACGGATCCACCATCTACATGGCTGAGTTCCTGCTCGGACAAGCTTCTAAAACGTGTTTCTTCGAGTTTCATGCTTGCTCCTTTCTAGTGCATGATGCCATTGATGATACTACGGCCAAAATCACGTCCGGAATTGTATAAAATATTCCATGTTTGAACGATGAATTTTGCCGAGTCAAAGACGGAGACTCCTCCATCAATGGTCGCCAGTTCAGCTTCCGTTAGGTAAGTATAATGGATGCTTGTATCCATAAGTGTCCTCCTTAATGTAAGATTGTGTAGAGTAAATCAATTGCCTCGTTGAGAATGGTGAAAGTGACCATGAAGGCAATAGCAAATTTAGGAAAGTACCCTTCTACCTGTTTGGGTGCTTTTTTATCAAGAATGCAGTATCCCGTCAAAAGGATGAGGGTGATAAATACCAGACTCATTGGTCTCCTCCTTTACCATTTCCGTGTCATATTACTATGAAATGCATCGATCAGTTTTGTTGTCCCGATATAAGCAGAAGAAAAACCGTAAGCGAAAACTAATAGAAAAGGGAGTCCTCCACCATTAATATCACTTAATTCTTCATGCGTGAGATCTTTAAATTGTACTTGGTCTATCATTGCTTTTCTCCTTCAAATTGATTATTTAAATGCTCCCCAAATGGCAGTTCCGACAGCTGTTACACCACCAGCAATAGTGCCAGATAGATAGGGATGAGCAAGGATCCAAGCAACCAATGGGATAGCTCCCCCATCAACTTGTGTCAATTCTTCTTCTGTTAAGGGTGTGAATTTTTGTGTGAATTCTGTTGTCATTTAATTTTCCTCTTTCTTTCTTGTTTGTCGCCATCTAGCATCAACTGCTAGATAGATTGTAGCCGCAATGGCTAGATTAATCTGTGGTTGAAACGCAATCAGATGTGCATCATGTAAAACAGTTAATGCGATGATGATTGCAAAGATTATAGTGTGGATAGGCCATCTCATATTTTAATAATCCTAATTTTTGTTGAGAAGCAAAGCTAGGGTAATTTTCCAATAGAGCTAGCTTGTATGGGTAGCCTTTTATTCATCTTGTGTCAGCTAAGCTGATTAGATGAAGCAAGGATAAGGTCAATAGCCAATGCTGTGTTTTTCTTACGTTTCAAGATTTGAGTTTAAAACAAGATCAATGAAAGCAAGATTAATAGAACAAAAGCTTTGGTATTCTTTTTCATGTTCGGTATTCCCTTTCCTTATTTATTTACGGAAGAAGTAATACAAAAACCATGGGATGATAATGGGAGTATAGTACATCTGTAGTCCTCCTTTCTTTTTGTTTGGTCACTTATACTATTCGTATAAAAATCTGGAAATGGAAAAAATTTTTAAAAAAGTTTTAGAATGTTTGCTTCTCTGAAACTAGTTTCAGAGGAAAGGGATGATAGTTTAAAATATGAAACTATAATCAAAATAGCTCTACAATATTGTAAGCGCTTTAAAAATACTATATAATAACTTTACAAGTACTCGAGTTGACGTAATAAATAAAGGAGATGGAATGTATGTCCAAGATCACGAAAGAAGAATTAATTCAACAGATCAAAGACGGCATTATCGTTTCTTGTCAGGCGCTTCCTCATGAACCTCTCTACACAGAGGCAGGAGGTGTGATTCCTCTCTTGGTCAAAGCAGCTGAGCAAGGAGGGGCGGTTGGAATCCGAGCGAATAGTGTCCGCGATATCAAAGAAATCAAGGAAGTGACAAAACTTCCGATTATCGGGATCATCAAGAGAGATTATCCTCCTGAGGAACCATTCATTACTGCTACTATGAAAGAAGTAGATGAATTGGCCGTATTAGATATCGCAGTGATTGCCCTGGATTGTACCAAACGTCCGCGTCATGACGGTCTATCGATTGTCGACTTTATCCAGCAAGTGAAGGAGAAATATCCTGATCAACTCTTGATGGCAGATATCAGCACCTTTGAAGAAGGCTTAACAGCTGTCGAAGCAGGGGTTGATTTTGTCGGAACGACCTTATCTGGGTACACAGATTATAGCCCGAAAGTAGACGGACCTGACATTGACTTGATTCGCCAACTCTGCCAAGCGGGTGTCGATGTGATTGCTGAAGGTAAGATTCATTATCCTGCACAAGCCAAAGAAATTCATGACCTGGGTGTCAGAGGAGTTGTAGTAGGGGGAGCTATCACACGACCTAAAGAAATTACAGAACGCTTCGTCGCAGCATTAAAATAGAAAAAGAACAGCAAAAAGAGACAAGGAGGAAGCTAGGAAGAGAGAAGTCACCCAGTATAAAAGAAAATATTTAATGACCACTGTCCTCGGTGAGGATACACTAAGTAAGAGAAATCTTACCGCAAACGTGAGGAGAAATCACATGAAAATGAAAAAAGTACTGTACTCGTTGGTAGCTGGTGCAGCGGTGCTAGCACTTGCAGCTTGTGGATCTGGAGGAGGATCTAAGTCTGAATCTTCAAGTGACAATTCTGGTAAAACAGAAATCACTTGGTGGGCCTTCCCAGTCTTTACACAAGAAAAAGCTGAAGATGGCGTAGGAACTTACGAAAAATCAATTATCGAAGCTTTCGAAAAAGCTAATCCAGATATCAAAGTTAAACTAGAAACCATCGACTTCAAATCTGGTCCTGAAAAGATCACTACTGCCATCGAAGCTGGAACTGCTCCAGACGTTCTCTTTGACGCACCAGGGCGGATTATTCAATACGGTAAAAATGGTAAATTGGCTGACTTGAACGACCTCTTTACTGAAGATTTTGTAAAAGATGTCAACAACGACAATATCATCCAAGCTAGCAAGGCCGGCGACACTGCTTACATGTACCCAATCAGTTCAGCACCATTCTACATGGCGATGAACAAGAAGATGTTGGAAGATGCAGGAGTTCTAGACCTTGTCAAAGAAGGCTGGACAACAGACGACTTTGAAAAAGTCTTGAAAGCTTTGAAAGACAAAGGTTACACACCAGGATCACTCTTCAGTAACGGTCAAGGTGGAGACCAAGGTACTCGTGCCTTTATCGCTAACCTTTACGGTGGTTCTGTAACAGATGAAAAAGTAACCAAGTATACAACAGATGATCCAAAATTTGTCAAAGGTTTGGAAAAAGCATCTAAATGGATTGAAGATGGTTTGATGATGAATGGTTCTCAATTCGACGGTGGAGCAGACATCCAAAACTTCGCTAACGGTCAAACTTCTTACACTATCTTGTGGGCACCTTCACAAAACGGTATCCAAGCTAAATTGTTGGATGCAAGTAAAGTTGAAGTAGTCGAAGTACCATTCCCATCTGATAGCGGTAAACCAAAATTGGAATACCTTGTCAATGGTTTTGCAGTCTTTAACAACAAGGATGAAAAGAAAGTAGCAGCAGCTAAGAAATTTGTTCAATTCATCGCGGATGACAAAGAATGGGGTCCTAAGAACGTTGTTCGTACAGGTGCCTTCCCAGTTCGTAGTTCATTTGGTAAATTGTATGATGACAAACGGATGGAAACCATCAGTACTTGGACTCAATACTACTCACCATACTACAACACAATCGACGGCTTTGCAGAAATGCGTACACTTTGGTTCCCAATGTTGCAATCTGTTTCAAACGGGGATGAAAAAGCAGAACCAGCTTTGAAGACCTTTACTGAAAAAGCAAACGAAACGATCAAGAAAAAATAGATCATCTATGAAACTCAAATGATCCTTTCATAGAAATAAGAAAGCATAGGCCCCCTCGATTTCTTATCTCCATGTGTAGATTGAAAGAGGGGGCCTTCGTGTTTTCACTCTCCTAATTATCATATGTAGGAAGGGGCAGTGCCATCCGTTCCACATAGGAATCAAGGAAAAAATAGAAAAAGAACATCAGGAGGTGCCTTATTGTGAAGGTAAACAAAATCCGAATGAGGGAGACGCTGGTTTCCTACGCATTCTTAGCACCCATTTTAATCTTCTTTATTGTCTTTGTATTAGCACCAATGATTATGGGGTTTGTCACTAGTTTCTTCAACTACTCGATGACCTCCTTCAAATTTGTTGGTCTTGAAAATTACTCCCGCATGTTTGCGGATAAGGTCTTTATCAAGTCCTTGATCAATACTGTCATCATCGTTATCGGATCCGTTCCAATCGTAGTATTGTTCTCCTTGTTTGTGGCTTCTCAGACCTATCATCAAAATGCGATTGCGCGTTCCTTCTATCGTTTCGTCTTCTTCCTTCCAGTTGTTACAGGGAGTGTAGCGGTAACGGTTGTGTGGAAATGGATCTACGATCCACTATCTGGTATTTTGAACTTCGTCCTTAAATCTGGTCATGTTATCCAACAAAATATTTCTTGGTTGGGAGATAAGAACTGGGCTTTGATGGCCATTATTGTCATCTTATTGACAACCTCTGTTGGTCAACCGATCATCCTCTACATCGCAGCTATGGGAAATATTGATAACTCTCTCGTAGAAGCAGCGCGTGTGGATGGTGCGACAGAACTTCAAGTTTTCTGGAAGATCAAATGGCCAAGCTTATTGCCAACAACTTTGTACATTGCGATCATTACGACCATTAACTCTTTCCAATGTTTCGCCTTGATCCAATTGTTGACATCCGGTGGTCCTAACTACTCAACGAGTACCCTCATGTACTACTTATATGAAAAAGCCTTTAAGCTCTCTGAATACGGTTATGCCAACACCATGGGTGTCTTCCTGGCAGTGATGATTGCCATTATTAGTTTTGCGCAATTCAAGATCCTCGGAAACGACGTAGAATATTAAAGAAAGGAGTCTCAGATGAAATCAACACAAAAGAAACCAATTACTGCCTTTACAGTGATTTCTACCATCATTTTGCTCCTTTTGACAGTTTTGTTCATTTTCCCATTCTATTGGATTTTGACAGGGGCCTTTAAGTCTCAACCGGATACCATTATGATCCCACCTCAGTGGTGGCCAAAGACACCAACTATGGAAAACTTCCAACAATTGATGGTTCAAAACCCAGCCCTGCAATGGTTGTGGAACAGTGTCTTTATTTCCCTTGCTACCATGCTTTTGGTATGTATGACGTCTTCTTTGGCGGGCTATGTCTTGGCTAAGAAACGTTTCTATGGGCAACGAATTCTCTTTGCTATCTTTATCGCAGCCATGGCCCTTCCAAAACAAGTTGTCTTGGTTCCATTGGTGCGCATTATCAACTTTATGGGAATCCACGACACCCTTGCAGCGGTTATCTTACCGCTGGTCGGATGGCCATTCGGGGTCTTCTTGATGAAGCAATTTAGTGAAAACATCCCAACAGAACTCTTAGAATCTGCTAAGATCGATGGTTGTGGAGAGTTACGGACTTTCTGGAGCGTTGCCTTCCCAATTGTCAAGCCGGGATTTGCAGCCCTTGCCATCTTTACCTTCATCAACACCTGGAATGACTACTTTATGCAATTGGTGATGCTGACCTCTCGGCAAAACCTGACCATTTCACTAGGGGTTGCGACCATGCAGGCTGAAATGGCCACCAACTATGGTTTGATCATGGCTGGAGCAGCTTTGGCTGCGGTACCAATCGTTACGGTCTTCCTGGTCTTCCAAAAATCCTTCACTCAAGGGATTACCATGGGAGCGGTCAAGGGATAAGCCGTCTGCTTGGACAAACGATAGTAGTGTGCAGATACTTTTTTCTAGGCTGAGAGGTGTAGGGTTCTTGCAGGCTCTACATCTCATCGGTGCCCTAGAAGGGGCTAGGGAAGAAATCACTTGTTTTCTTTTCTCGTCCTAAGAAGTGTCGAAAGGAAAAGTGTATGATATTTGATGATTTAAAAAACATCACCTTTTACAAAGGGATCCATCCCAATCTAGATCAGGCCATTGATTTTCTCTATGAGCATCGGAAGGATTCTTTTGAATTAGGAAGATACGACATTGATGGAGATAAGGTCTTTCTCGTCGTTCAAGAAAATACCCTCAATAAAGAAGAAAATGATCGCTTTGAACACCACAAAAAATATGCCGATTTGCATCTTTTGGTAGAAGGACATGAGTTTTCGAGTTATGGATCTCGTGTGACAGGTGAGGCGCTCGCCTTTGATGAAGCATCGGACATCGGTTTTGTCCATTGCCAGGAGTCTTATCCACTTCATCTGGGTTATCATAATTTTGCGATTTTCTTCCCAGGGGAACCTCATCAGCCCAATGGTTATGCGGGTCAAGAAGAAGTCGTTCGAAAACAGTTAGTGAAAATTTTAATCGATTAAGAGAGTCAGAAAGGAGACGGTATGTCACAAAGAGAAACAGGATTGATCAAAACAGTTTTTAATACTGACAATCTGGTGATGCGAATCAGCGAGAAAATAGCGGACTTAGTCACAGTCAATCTTCTTTTTGTGCTGAGCTGTCTGCCGATTGTCACAATCGGGATCGCAAAGATTAGTTTGTATCAAACGGTTTTTGCCATCAAACACCAGCGTCGCCTACCAGTCATTCGGACTTATATCAACGCCTTTCGCGAAAATTGGAAGTTGGGGCTTCAGCTCGGAGGGATAGAGTTGCTCATTTCAGGGATCTGTCTCTTTGACTTGCTCCTCTTTTGGAGCCAGACAGCCTTGCCAATGCAGGTGTTAAAAGCTGTTTGTCTAGGGCTCTTTATCTTCCTAGTTCTGGTCATGCTAGCGGCCTATCCAATTGCGGCGCGTTATCGATTGACTTGGACAGAGTGTCTACAAAAAGCTCTGATTGTATCCGGTTTGTATTTCCCATGGTTCTTCGTTATGGGGGCTCTCTTGTTGCTAGTAGCTATGGTGTTTGTGACTTCTGTCTTAAGCTTTTTACTAGGACTCATGGTCTTCTTCTTGATTGGTTTTTCTAGCCTGACCTTCCTACAGGTTGGATTGATGGAAAAGATATTTGCTCGTTTTAAAGAATAAAAAAGAAAAATAGGATTTGGTAAACATTCGTGAAAGGAGAAAAGAATGTCAGATTTAAAAAAATATGAAGGAGTCATCCCGGCTTTTTATGCCTGCTATGATGACCAAGGAGAAATTAGCCCGGAGCGGGTACGTGCGTTGGTAGAATATTTTATCGCGAAAGGTGTGCAGGGCTTGTATGTCAACGGATCTTCCGGCGAATGTATCTACCAGAGCGTAGCCGATCGCAAGCTGGTCTTAGAAGAAGTCATGGCAGTGGCTAAAGGGAAATTGACCATCATCGCTCACGTAGCCTGCAACAATACCAAGGACAGCGTGGAATTGGCACGACATGCAGAAGAGCTAGGAGTAGATGCCATTGCGGCCATTCCGCCAATTTATTTCCGCTTGCCAGAATACAGCGTGGCCCACTACTGGAATGAAATCAGCGCAGCAGCACCAAACACAGACTTTGTCATCTACAATATCCCGCAATTGGCAGGGGTAGCTTTGACACCGAGTCTGTATACAGAAATGTTGAAAAATCCACGGGTGATTGGGGTGAAGAATTCCTCTATGCCTGTTCAGGATATCCAGACCTTTGCTTCTTTGGGAGGCGATGACCATATCGTCTTTAATGGTCCAGATGAACAATTCTTAGGTGGCCGTCTTATGGGAGCAGGAGCTGGTATTGGGGGCACTTATGGTGCTATGCCGGAGCTCTTCTTGAAACTCAATCAGCTGATTGCTGAGAAAGACTTGGAAACTGCGCGTGCCTTGCAATTTGCCATTAATGGCATAATCGGAGTCTTGACGTCTGCTCACGGAAACATGTATGGCGTTATTAAAGAAGTCTTGCGAATCAATGAAGGTCTAGAACTGGGATCTGTTCGGAGTCCATTAAGTCCAGTAACTGAAGCAGACCAGGAAGTGGTTCAAAAAGCAGCTAGCTTAATCCGTGAAGTCAAGGAACGTTTCCTTTAAAAAAGAGTGTAAATCGGAAAGGAGAGGTGTATGGCCTATTACCTAGCGATTGATATCGGTGGGACCAATATCAAATATGGTCTGATTGATGAAGCAGAGAATTTGATTGAGTCGCATGAAATGCCGACAGAAGCTGAAAAAGGGGGACCGGGGATTCTAGGGAAAACCAAAGCTTTAGTAGAATCTTACCTCGAAGAAAATACCATCCTTGGAGTCTGTATTTCGTCAGCTGGGATGGTTGACCCCGATAAGGGGGAAATCTTTTATGCAGGCCCTCAGATTCCCAATTATGCAGGAACTCAGTTCAAAAAAGAAATTGAAGAGACCTATCAAATCCCCTGCGAAATTGAAAATGACGTCAACTGTGCTGGTTTAGCAGAAGTCATGTCAGGGAATGGCCAGGGTGCTCAAGTTGCCGTCTGTTTAACGGTCGGTACTGGCATTGGTGGCTGTCTCTTGATCAACGGGGAGATTTTCCATGGCTTTAGCAATTCTGCCTGCGAGGTAGGTTACCTTCATCTTCAAGATGGCGCCTTCCAAGATTTGGCATCGACGACAGCTTTGGTTGAATATGTTGCCAAGCAGCATGGGGATCCTGTTGAACAATGGAGTGGTCGTCGCATATTCAAGGAAGCGACCCAAGGAAATACCATCTGTATGGCAGGAATCGATCGCATGGTCGACTACCTGGGCAAGGGGCTTGCCAATATCTGTTATGTTGTCAATCCTCAAGTAGTCATTCTTGGTGGTGGGGTCATGGGACAGGAAGCTATATTGAAACCAAAAATTTCAGCTGCCCTCAAAGAATCCCTCGTTCCAAGCCTAGCGGACAAGACGCAATTGGAGTTTGCGCATCATCAAAATACGGCAGGGATGATAGGAGCTTACTACCATTTCAAACAACAACAAGCCAGACGGAATTAAATCAAAAATGCTCACCACTTAGGTGAGCATTTTTGATTGAAAATAAAGTCTTCTGAAAAACTTTCCTTAGGTGAGTACGGACGTCAGCGAACTTCGAAGAAGTTCTATGACTAAATTAAGATACAAAGGGCGTCTGCGGATAAAGTCAAAATAGGGAGCAGGACAGAAGCACTGTTGTATGGGATTGCTTCGTTGTCCTGCCCCCACAAGGCTGATTAGGATTCTTCCGAGCTGAAAGGTGAGAGAAGAATTCAATCAGCTACTGTGTCTTGGATTTAGTACTAATACATTTGCACTTTTTGACACAATCCGCAGCCCGTGTTCAATTAATTTTGAGCTTCTTCGTTCTTTAATTTCCGGGATCAGGCTAAAACAGTTTCCCAAACTGTTTTACTCCCAAAACTCCCGAGTTCCTGAAACACTTGTGTTTCAGGAACTTTTCTCACAGCGGAAAGTTTTTAATCTTCTTAAATGACTATAAATATAAGTCATTTTTTGAAAAGTATCTAGCCGTTTTATGTAAAACAATAGTTTGTCTACATTCAAAAAATGCTCACCTAAGTGGTGAGCATCATTTTTTTAGAAAAAAACCAGAATGCAGAGGAAAAGATCCTCAGCTCCTGGTGATATTTAGGGAGACTAACGTCTACGTGAATCGTAGCCATTGAGTTTTTTGTTTTCCCAATAGCTATTGAAAATTCTTTCTTTACGCTCCCGATCCATTTCGAGAAAGTGAGCATAGATTAAATCAATCGTGGTTAAGAAGGGAAGGGTTGCCGTAATACGGTCGATATAGGTGCTTCCAGGTAGGGGAGCAACTGGTAAAATTTCCGTAAAGTCATCTTTGATAGCGTCTGGTTGAGCAGTGAGAAGAACGGTTTTTGCTCCCATTTCTTGAGCATCCAGGAGGCTGTGGATAATCGAGCGTGTAGTTCCCGATAGAGAGAAGGCAATGACTAGGCAGGATTTATCCAAGATACTGGTCGTCCATGCAAAGCCGTCTTGATCGGTTAGGGCCTCGCAAACAACGCCCAGTCGGAGGAAGCGAAGTTTCATCTCGGAGGCGACTAGACCGGAGCTTCCTTTTCCAAAGAAGTAGACCCGATCTGCTTGAGTGATTAAGTTGGCGACTTCTTTGATTTGGTCATCTTTTGCTAGGGTTTCTGTAACCTGAAGGACCTGCTGGTAGCGACGCAAGACATCCTGGGTTAGTTCGTCGTGTGGGGATTGTTGCTTTTGAGATTTGGTTTCTTCGTTAAAGTGATAAATAAATTCACGGTAGCCTGTGAAGCCACACTTTTGGGAAAAACGGGTCAAAGCAGCTTTTGATACATGCAAAAGTTCCGTCACTCTAGACGAGGAAAGAGAGTGTTGCTGCGCTTCAGGAGATAAAAAATAGCGGGCAATGTCTAACTCTAGCTCCGTCATTTCTTCTTGATGGCTCTTAATAATGCTTCGGAGATCACGATCTTGTTTCACAGCAGTCCTCCTTTCAACCGAGGTTACACCTGGAGAAAATCCTATAATATATTTCACAGTATAACATAAAAAGCTGTGATATACAAGGAATACGACCAGCGAACGACTGAAAGAAGGAACAGAATCCGCATCTTTTTTGAATCACCTTTGTTAAAAAAATAACCTCTGGAAACAAAGGAAAGACGCTGAAAAAAGTTGATGAAATATGTTATAATTTACACAAGAATTTGTTCCTTCTCATAAAGGAAGAGGTAAGGAGGTGGAGTGATGGCCAACGCAACTCTCGAAATGATGCAAGAGATTGAAATGGCGGCGGAAGCCGTTGTCGCAAGTTACGAGGATCAGGTCCAAGATTTGCGCCAACAGCTAGGTGATCACCTACAGGAGGTAGCAGCATCCTATGACAAAGAGACTGCTAAGCTGGTCGCAGAGCGGGAAGAGTCCTCGAAAGCAACGATTGCTAGCTTGGAAGCTGACCTGGCAGTGACCAGTCAACGCAATGACGAAAAGGTGCAGCAAGCCATGACAGATAAGCGTGCAGCTTTGGTAGACGAAATTGTAGAAAAGGTGGTAGCAACCTATGGCAATTAGTCCAATGCAACACCTTTCTCTGGTTTTGCCCACAAATCTAATGGACGAGCTTCTCTTGTCGCTCCAGTCAGAGGAATCTGTCCAAATCTATGATTTGAGCGAGCAAGAGGATTGGCAAGTTGCCTTTCAGACGAGTGATGGGTCCAAAGGATCAGCTCTAAGAATGGATGAACTAAGACGTCGAGAAGAGCAGTTAGAAAAGGCCATACAGGCCCTGGAGCCTTTTATTCCTCAGAAGAAGGGATTAGAAAAACTAAAAGAAGCTCCCTTGTCCTTGTCTTTTCACGATTTAGAGTCTCATGGGGTCATCCGTGATGAGCAACGTCTTTTACAATACGTACAAAAACAATTGGCTGTCTTAGCAAAGGCTCGGGATCGCATCCAGCAAGCCCAAGAAGAAATCGCCTCTTTAGAAAAATGGACTGCCTTGACGACAACACCTGACCAGCTCAAGCGTTTCCGTTATGTTCGTGGCTTAATCGGTACCATTCCGAATAGTGAACAGGATCAGGCGCGACAAGCCTTACTGGCTCATCCAGATGTAGAAGTTGATGTGGTCTTCAGCTCGGAAACGGAGCATGGGGTAGTAGTCTTGTATAAGTCTGGGGATTTAACAGACCTTCAAGATACGCTGACTAGTTCGCATTTCAAAGAGTTTGACTACCAAGGAGAGACCCTACCAAAAGAACGTTTGGAGCAACTCAAGAGAGAGATTAAAGAACAAGGTGCTGTCGAAGCAGCTACGTTGGAAACGCTCAGTCAAGCCAAGGAAGACCTTAATCAACTCAAGTACCAACTCGATTATGTCTTGAGTCTAGGGGCCCGGGAAGAGGCCAAAGGCTCTCTTGCCAGTACAGCTCATCTAGTCGCATTAGAAGGGTGGATTGAAACTGCTCAACTCGATGCTTTAAAAGCCAAACTTCAAAAGGAGTTTGGGAACCAAGTCGTCTTGCAGACACGTGAAGTCGCTCAAGAAGAATGGGACCAGGTACCAATCAAACTGAAAAACAATGCCTTGGTGGAGCCCTTCGAGTTAGTGACAGAAATGTATGCCTTGCCTAAGTATTACGAGAAAGATCCGACACCAATCGTCTCTCTCTTCTACTTTGTTTTCTTCGGCATGATGGTAGCAGATATCGGCTATGGTCTCTTGTTGACGTTGGCAACTGGTTTTGCTCTAAAGGCCTTCCAGCTTCAGCCGAGCGCAGCAAAAAACCTTCGCTTTTTCTGCCTTTTAGGAATCTCGGTAGCCCTTTGGGGAGTCGTCTACGGTTCCTTCTTCGGCTTTGAGATGCCCTTTGCTTTGATCAGTACGACGACCAATGCCATGACCATCTTGATATTATCAGTTATCTTTGGTTTCATCACCGTTCTGGTCGGCCTCTTCCTAGGTGGGATGAAAAATGTCCGCCTGAAAGACTACACCGAAGCCTACAATGCAGGCTTTGCCTGGGTCTTGATTTTATTGGGCTTGATGCTCTTAGCGGTCGGAAACATCCTACCAGGCTTATCCTACCTAGTCCCCATTGGCCAGTGGCTAGCCATTCTCAATGCGATTGGTATTTTGGTCGTGTCCATTGTCAGTGCTAAGAAATTATCAGGAATTGCAGCTGGTCTCTTTAATCTCTACAACGTTAGTGGCTATGTCGGAGACTTGGTCAGCTTTACCCGGCTGATGGCGCTTGGTTTATCAGGGGCTAGCATCGGTTCAGCCTTTAACCTGATTGTCAATCTCTTACCAACCCTGGGACGATTCACCGTCGGCCTTGTCCTCTTTGTCCTCCTTCATGCCATCAACATGTTCCTGTCCTTTTTATCAGGCTATGTGCATGGAGCACGTTTGATCTTTGTCGAATTCTTTGGCAAGTTCTACGAGGGTGGTGGCAAGCCCTTCCGACCTTTAAAACCGTCGGAACGCTATGTCAAAACAAAAAAATAATTCAGTAAATCAATCATAAAAAATTTTATAGGAGTATATTCATGGAATCTTTAGCTTCATATTTCTCAACCCATGGGGGTGCCTTCTTTGCAGCCCTTGGTGTAGCCATTGCAGTGGCTCTTAGTGGAATGGGTTCAGCCCTCGGTGTTGGTAAGACTGGTCAGGCAGCCGCCGCACTCTTGAAAGAACAACCAGAAAAATTTGCCCAAGCCTTGATCTTGCAATTGTTGCCAGGTACACAAGGTTTGTACGGTTTCGTTATCGGGATCTTGATCTGGTTGCAAATTAAACCAGATATGGCTCTTGAAACAGGAGTTGCTTACTTCTTCACAGCCCTTCCAGTAGCGATCGTCGGCTATTTCTCAGCGAAACATCAAGGAAATGTCGCAACTGCTGGGATGCAAATCTTGGCAAAACGCCCTGAAGACATGATGAAAGGGGTTATCCTTGCGGCCATGGTTGAAACCTATGCCATCTTGGCCTTCGTTGTGTCCTTCCTTTTGACTCTTCGCGTCGGCTAATCTAGACACACCTCAGTCAAAGAAGAGGAATGTTCTCTTCGTCTATTATCGGTGGCGAAGAACTCCAAAGGAGGAAATAAAAACAATGACGGATTATTCCCAATTAAAGGATTCCATCCTTGAACAGGCCCATGAAAAAGGTCGGAAATTAGTGGCGGAAGCAACGGCTAAGGTTCAAGCAGAGTCCCAGTTGCAGGAAGCTCGTTTGGTAGAAGAAAAGTTACACCAACGGGCGGTTCAATTGCAGACTATTGAGCGCCGCTTGCAACGTGAAAGCCAACAAATTGAAAATAAAAAGCGCCAATCGACATTGGTTACCAAGCAACGTGTCTTAAAAGAGTTGTTTGCGGATGCCTACCAGAAAATGGCTACTTGGTCACGCCAAGAAGAACTCGCATTTCTGCATCGCGTTCTTCCTCGCTATGCAGATCGAGCAATGGTCTTAACGTTTGGTGCTGTGACGGCAGAAAAATTGACAGATCAAGATCGTCAGGATTTGATAGAGGCCTATCCACAGCTTCAATTGGCAAAAGAAACGCTTGCCCAAGAGGCTGGTTTTGTCCTTTCCTTCGGCAAAGTGGATGCCAGCTACCTCTACCGTGATTTGGTTGATGCTGTGCGGGAGGAGCAGAGCTTCCATATGGCAGCCAGCATTTTTAAAGAAGAGAAAAACTAGGAGGGGATATGAGTGAACGGACGTATTCTCAAGTAAATACCGGGATTAGTGTACGTGAAGCTAGTTTTTTGAGCCCGGTTCGGTTTGATGCCCTTCTGAATAGCTCCGATGCAGAAGCGCGTGCTAATCTCTTGCAAGGGACGGCCTATGCCTTGGAGGCAGATCAACTGCGTCAAGTCCAAGTGATCGAGCAAGCCTTGATGAAGCACCTTCTAGCAGAGTACGATTGGGCTTATCAGGTAGCTCCGAACCCTGCGGTAGTCGACCTCTTCGCCCTCAAGTACACCTATCACAATCTAAAGGTCTTCTTGAAAGAGCGAGCAACGGGGCGGGATTTGAATTTCCTATTATTGGATGCAGGTCCCTATTCCTTAGCAGTTCTTGAACAAGTAGCCAAGACCTTTTCTTCAGAGAACTGCCCAGAGTTTATGGCTCAAGAAGTCGCAGCAACCTGGCAGGAATATGTCGACTATCAGGATATTCGGGTTCTGGAGATCGGCATGGATTTGGCTTACTTTGATCATCTCAAACGCTTGGCGAAAGATCTGGACCATCCACTTTTAAAATCCTTGGTCACCTTGACCATTGATTGTTACAATGTCATCACAGTTGAACGAGCCCTCAGTTTGAAAAAGCCGAACAGCTTTATGAAGCAACTCTTGTCCGATGCAGGGACCCTCTCAGCAAGAGAAGTCATCCAGTGTGTCGAGCAGGGCAACCTTATCAGTTGGTTCCAACAAGTCAATCCCTTGCCTTATGATGTGGAATTGACACAGTACGAAGAACAGATGCGATCTGGCAGAGTAACCGCCGAGACAGTGGAATACCTGGAGCATGTGCTTAAGTACCGAATATTGGAACAAGCTTCCTTTGAGATAGACGGGCCCTTGCCTTTAGCTCGCTATCTCTTTGGAAAAGAGCTGGAGGTGAAGAACCTTCGTTTGGTCTTGACGGGTCTGGATAATCAGCTCCCGATTGACAAAATAAAAGAAAGGATGAGACCAATCTATGGCCAGTAAAACGCAAAAAATTGCCGTTGTTGGAAACCGTGATGCCATCCTTCCTTTTCAAATGATTGGCTTTCAGACCTTTCCCGTAGCAGAGGCTCAGGAAACCATCAATACCTTACGTCACTTGAGCCAAGAAGATTTTGGCATCATCTATCTGACGGAGGATATGGCTCAGGAAATCCCAGATACCATTGCCTACTATGATCGCCAAGTAACCCCAGCCGTCATCTTGATCCCTACTCATAAGGGAACGACTGGATTGGGGCGGCAGCGAATTCGGGACAATGTCGAAAAAGCAGTCGGACAGGATATTTTATGAGAACAAATGAATTTGGCCAAGCGATTGGCGATGCCATGCCTGATTTTACACCAGGGCGTCTGCCAGCTATTGAGCGAATCGAAGGTCGCTATACCGTGATCGAGCGCCTCTCAAAAGAAAAACATGGAGCAGATCTTTATCAGGTCTACGGGCTGGACTCTCCAGCAGCGATGTGGACCTTTCTGTTCAAAGGCCCTGCCCACAATGAAGAGGAGTGGGACCGCTTATTAGATGATCTCATGACAGATCAAGGTCGCTTTTACTATGCGATTGTAGACAAAGATTCAGGCAAGGCTTTGGGGACTTTCTCTCTGATGCGGATCGATCAAGCTAACCGAGTGATCGAAGTCGGAGCAGTGACCTACTCACCAGCGCTCCAAAAAACACGCATGGCTACGGAAGCCCAGTATCTCTTAGCGCGCTACGTATTTGAAGATCTAGGCTACCGCCGCTATGAGTGGAAATGCGATGCCCTAAACCAAGCATCTCGCAAAGCAGCTGAGCGCTTAGGATTCACCTATGAAGGCTGTTTCCGTCAGGCTGTTGTTTATAAAGGTCGTACCCGTGATACAGACTGGTTGTCTATCATTGACCAAGAATGGCCAGCTATCAAACAGCGCTTCGAAGCCTGGTTGGATCCAAGCAATTTCGATGCCAATGGCCAACAAAAGCAAGCTCTAAGAGAAATAGCACAAAAGTAAAACAAAGAAACAAAGGATTCCCAGGAGGAATACATGACTCAAGGAAAAATTATTAAAGTTTCCGGTCCCTTGGTGGTCGCATCAGGGATGCAGGAGGCCAATATCCAAGACATTTGCCGGGTCGGCGATCTTGGTTTGATTGGCGAAATTATTGAGATGCGGCGGGATGAAGCCTCTATCCAAGTATATGAAGAAACGTCAGGAGTCGGACCAGGTGAACCAGTGGTAACAACCGGAGCTCCCCTTTCTGTCGAGTTGGGACCTGGTTTGATTTCTCAGATGTTTGACGGGATCCAACGTCCCTTGGAACGCTTCCAAGAAGTCACTGCCAGTGACTTCCTCGTTCGTGGGGTGCAAGTTCCAAATCTAGATCGGGACACCAAATGGGCCTTCGAACCAAGTGTGACTGAAGGGACAGAAGTGGTCGCTGGAGACATCGTCGGTACCGTTCAAGAGACCAATATGGTCGAACACCGCATCATGGTGCCGTTTGGAGTCAGTGGACGTGTGACCAAGATCGCAGCAGGCTCTTACACAGTAGAAGAGCCGGTTTATGAGATCGAGCAGGCAGATGGTAGCCTCTTTACTGGTACTTTGATGCAAAAATGGCCAGTTCGTCGAGGCCGTCCCTTTGCACAAAAACTGATTCCAGTAGAGCCTTTGGTCACCGGTCAACGGGTCATCGATACCTTCTTCCCTGTGACAAAAGGTGGAGCTGCAGCTGTTCCTGGTCCTTTCGGAGCTGGAAAGACGGTTGTGCAACACCAGGTGGCCAAGTTTGCCAATGTAGACATCGTAATTTACGTTGGTTGTGGGGAACGTGGAAATGAAATGACGGACGTTCTGAATGAGTTTCCAGAGTTGATCGATCCAACGACCGGTCAATCCATTATGCAACGGACGGTTCTGATCGCTAATACTTCGAACATGCCAGTAGCGGCGCGGGAAGCTTCCATCTACACAGGGATTACCATCGCCGAATACTTCCGTGACATGGGCTATTCCGTTGCCATCATGGCGGACTCTACTTCGCGTTGGGCAGAAGCTCTCCGTGAAATGTCTGGTCGTCTAGAAGAAATGCCAGGGGATGAAGGCTACCCAGCCTATCTTGGTAGCCGGATCGCCGAATACTACGAGCGTGCAGGTCGGGTCAAGACACTCGGAACCACTGCGCGTGAAGGCTCGATTACCGCTATCGGTGCCGTTTCCCCTCCAGGTGGAGACATTTCAGAGCCGGTGAGCCAAAATACCCTGCGGATTGTCAAGGTCTTCTGGGGACTAGATGCTCAGTTGGCGCAACGCCGCCACTTCCCAGCCATCAACTGGTTGAGTTCTTATTCCCTTTACCAGGATGAGGTGGGCCAATATATCGATCAGCATGAGCAGATTAGCTGGGCAGAAAAAGTGACCCGCGCCATGAACCTGTTGCAAAAAGAGAGTGAATTGCAAGAAATCGTCCGCTTGGTTGGTCTAGATTCCTTGTCTGAGAAAGACCGCTTGACCATGAATGCGGCCAAGATGATCCGCGAAGACTACCTGCAACAAAATGCCTTTGATGAGGTCGATACCTATACCTCTTTCAGCAAGCAGGTGGCCTTGTTGACCAACATTTTAACCTTTGACCAAGAAAGTCAAAAAGCGCTGGAATTGGGAGCTTATTTCACAGAAATCATGGAAGGAACCGTGGCTCTTCGAGACCGCATTGCCCGGAGCAAGTTCATCCATGAGGACCAGTTGGCAACCATCCAAGCCTTGAAAGAAGAAATCGTAGAAACCCTACACCAAATCGTCGCAAAAGGAGGAGTAGACAATGAGCGTGATTAAAGAATACCGTACTGTCAGCGAAGTTGTTGGACCCTTGATGATTGTCGATCAGGTCGAAGGGGTTCACTACAATGAACTGGTAGAAATCAAGCTCCATGACGGAACAACCCGCCAGGGACAAGTCCTCGAAGTCCAAGAAGACAAAGCTATGGTCCAGCTCTTTGAAGGATCTAGCGGGATCAACTTAGAAAAAGCCAAAGTCCGCTTTACGGGACGTCCCCTAGAACTTCCTGTGTCTGAAGACATGGTCGGACGCATCTTTAACGGGATGGGCAAACCCATCGATGGCGGTCCAGAGATTATCCCAGAGAAGTATTTGGACATTGATGGCCAAGCCATCAACCCTGTTTCGCGGGACTATCCGGATGAATTTATCCAGACAGGGATCTCAGCTATTGACCATTTGAACACCCTAGTTCGGGGCCAAAAGCTTCCGGTATTCTCTGGATCAGGGCTTCCTCACAAGGAGTTGGCAGCTCAGATTGCTCGTCAAGCGACGGTGCTTAATTCTGAAGAAAACTTCGCCGTGGTCTTTGTGGCTATGGGGATTACCTTCGAAGAAGCCGAGTTCTTTATGAACGACCTTCGGGAGACAGGTGCCATTGACCGCTCTGTCCTCTTTATCAACCTAGCCAACGACCCAGCTATTGAGCGGATTGCGACTCCTCGGATCGCCTTGACAGCTGCCGAGTATTTGGCCTATGAAAAAGACATGCACGTCTTGGTTATCATGACCGACATGACCAACTACTGTGAAGCCCTTCGGGAAGTCTCTGCTGCCCGTCGGGAAGTTCCAGGTCGTAGGGGCTATCCAGGTTACCTTTATACTAACCTCTCAACCCTCTACGAACGTGCAGGACGCTTGGTTGGAAAGAAAGGATCTGTGACCCAAATTCCGATCCTCTCCATGCCAGAAGATGACATCACCCACCCCATCCCTGACTTAACAGGCTACATCACAGAAGGTCAGATTATCTTGTCCCGCGATCTCTACAATAGTGGTTACCGTCCACCGATCAATGTTCTTCCATCCCTTTCCCGTTTGAAGGACAAGGGTTCTGGTGAAGGCAAGACTCGGAAAGACCATGCGGCGACCATGAACCAGCTCTTTGCGGCTTACGCCCAAGGGAAACAAGCCAAAGAGTTAGCCGTGGTGCTTGGAGAATCCGCCTTGTCCGATACAGACAAGCTCTATGTCAAATTTACGGATCGCTTTGAGAAGGAGTACATCAACCAAGGCTTTACCACCAATCGGACCATTCAAGAAAGTCTGGATCTAGGTTGGGAATTGCTGGCTATCTTGCCACGGACAGAGCTCAAGCGGATCAAGGATGACATGATTGACGAATACCTCCCAAAAACTTCTCAGGAAGCACAAGCCTAGGAGTAGAAAGGAGGAAGTCAAATGGCACGATTAAATGTCAAACCCACTCGGATGGAGTTAAACACCCTCAAAGAGCGTCTGAAAACGGCAACCAGAGGACACAAACTTCTCAAGGATAAACGAGACGAGCTCATGCGACGCTTCATCGAATCGGTCCGTGAAAATGACCGCCTCCGCCAGAAGGTTGAAGCCGCTCTCATTGGCAATATGCAAGAATTTGTCCTAGCTAAATGTCTGGAAAACGACCTCATGGTCCAGGAAATCTTTGCAGTTCCGACGCGGGAAGTCAGCCTGCATATCGAGACGGAGAACATCATGAGTGTGCGCGTGCCCAAGATGCATGCCCATATTGACAATCCATATGGAGACGATGAGGGAGACGTGGTCTACAGCTATGTGGCTTCCAATAGCCAGATGGACAATACCATTCAAGAAATGGAAGAACTCCTTCCAGACCTGTTGCGCCTGGCAGAGATTGAAAAAACTTGTCAGCTCATGGCCGATGAGATCGAAAAGACACGCCGTCGGGTCAATGGATTGGAATATGCGACCATCCCCGATCTCAAGGAAACCATCTACTATATCGAAATGAAACTCGAAGAAGCCGAACGCGCCAACCTGGTCCGAATGATGAAGGTCAAATAAGATACAAAGCCGTTAAGCAACTCAAAGGAAAATAGGGAGCAGGACAGAAGCACTGTTGTATAGAATGCTTCGTTGTCCTGCCCCCACAAGGCTGATTAGGATTTTTCCGAGCTCTTAAAGCGAGAGAAAAATCCAATCAGCTACTGTGCCTTTGAAGTTAGTACTATTACAGTTTGCGTTTTACATACAGCATTTAGGGCGTGTTCAATTAATAAGATACAAAGCCGTTAAAACAGCACCTCAAGTGATGTCTACAGGACACGAACTTGGGGTGTTTTTTAGCCTCTATTCAACTGAAAAATCTTCTAAAATCCCTTCGTTCAGGACTCTCAAAGGCTTCTGATACAATGAATTTGTTTGATTATCCAAATAGTACTAACTGTCGTTAATTATTAAGAGATTGTAACAAGAAAGGACTAATGTTACAAATTAGGGTCAGTTAGATTAAAAGAAAAGAAGAGCCATTTTAAAGACAAAAAATGTGGTAGAATATTAAATGTATCTATCTGGAGATAAATCTCCGATAATAAGAAAACGAGGAAAGAACGTATGAAGAAAGTAAATAAAAAAGCTTTAATTGCTTCGACTGTTGCTATGGCGGTCTTGCCATTTACAACTGGTAAAGCAGAATCAAATGGGGATTGGGTTGCCCGTTCTGTAGATGAAATTCGTGCAGATATTTCAACTTCAGAAAACAAACAAACCTACACCATCAAATATGGGGATACCCTAAGCGCGATTGCGGAAGCTTTGAATGTTGACGTAACTGTTTTGGCAAACTTGAACCAAATCAGTAACATTGATTTGATTTTCCCAGGAACTGTCTTGACAACAACTGTCAATGATCAAAATCAAGTGACAGGTGTAGAAATCCAAACTCCTACAGCAGGTAATGCTGATGCAACTGTGACAACTTCTGCTGATTTGACAAACAACCAAATCAAAGTAGACAACCAAACTGTTGCAGTAGGTGATTTGACAAAACCAGTAGCAGATGAAAGCAACCAAGCTGTAGAACTCCCTCAAGCACCTGCAGTTGTAGCAGCAGTGGCAGAGCAAGTATCAGAAAGTTTGTCAACTCCAGAAGCACCAGCTGAAACACCTGCACCAGCAGCTCTAGTAGCAGAGGAAGCACCAGCACCAGTTGTTGAAGAAGCACCTGCGCAACCTGCGGCAGCGCCAGCTGAAGTAGTGGCTCCTGTAGAAGCACCAGTTGTTGAGGAAGCCCCAGTGGCTCCAGTAGCTGAACCAGCTCCAGTCGTAGAAGTTCCAGCAGAACCAGAAGTTACTGCCGTTGCTTCAACACCACAATATGGTGCCCCAGCACCAGTTGTTGATACGACAGCTTCAACTCCTTCAACAGCAACTCCAACTTCAAATGAGGGTCTTCGACCTCAAACAATTAAATTCAAAGAACAAGTGATTAATGAACTTGGCTTGACTGATATCGGTGGTTACCGTCCTGGTGACCCAGAAGATCACGGTAAAGGTCTTGCGGTCGACGTTATGGTTCCAGAAAGTTCAGAGATTGGTGATCGAGTAGCTCAATATGCAATCGATCACATGCAAGAAAATGGAATTTCTTACATCATCTGGAAACAACGTTTCTATGCTCCAGTAAATAATATTTATGGACCAGCAAACACTTGGAATGAAATGCCAGACCGTGGTAGCGTAACAGAAAATCATTACGACCACGTACACGTATCATTTTACGAATAATTAAGACATAGCAAAGAATCAGGATATTCCTGATTCTTTTTTTGTATAAAAATAGATCCCATTGCTCAATGGGACCTAGCGGATTAAAGGATGATATCAGATTTTTCAACTTGATAGAGAGCCATACTCATAAACAAAGCAACAACAAGAAGAATAAGAATCCCGGGTGTCCAAGAGTGGAAGATTTGTTGGCTTGAACCAAATAAGATAGGCCCAAGTGCAGCAAAGACGTATCCTCCTGTTTGAGCTAGTCCTGAGAGCTGAGCAGTTTTCTCGGGAGAGCTAGACTTCATGGAGAAGGTGACCATGAGGTAAGGGAATAAGATACTCGTAAAACTTCCGATTAAGATATTCAGGATCAACCAGTAAATGAAGTTGTCTGTTTTCAGTAACAGCATGGCAATTCCAGTAAAACCAGCTAAAACAGTCGTTATCAGCATGATGCGACGGTTTCGTTTAGAAAGGCTGGTGGTGAGACTTGGAATGGTCATAGAGAAAGGAAGACTCATCAGGGTGAATACAGATGCTAAAATTCCTGCATTGGCTTGACTGATGCCGGCTTGGGTTGCCATAGTAGGAAGCCAGGTCATCGTGGTATAGAATAAGAGAGACTGGAGACCACAGAAAAGCATGATGGCCCAAACCTTGCCATTCTTATACCAACTAGTCTTATTTTCATTAGAAGAAGAGCTTTTTTTCAAATAATGATTATGACGAGCATTGGGGAGCCAGATCACAAGTGCAAGCGCACAGACAACGGTCAGCACCCAAACCAGACCTTGCCAAGAGGTGGCTTGAGTGATAGGAACAGCGACAGAAGAAGCTACTGCAGTAGATAAGCCCATTGCAGTGATATAAAGGGTTGTTAAGAAGCCAAGACGTTTTGGCTCATTGGCTTGGATCAAGCTTGGTAGAAGGACATTGATAAAGGCAATCGCAGCACCAATCAAAAGAGTTCCCACATAGAGGAGAGGCAGATTGATGGTGCGTAGAGCAGATCCAATCGTCATCAGGATCAAGACTCCGAGAAAGAGTCGCTCAATCCCAAAGCGTCTGGCCCAGCTAGTAGCAAAAGGAGAGAAAATAGCGAATGTTAGGAGGGGTAGACTCGTCAAGAGGCCAAGAGAACTCACCTCGACACCAAAGCTAGCAGCAATATCTGATAAGACAGTGGAGAGGGTCGTAAATGGGGCCCGCAAGACCACTCCTAGTAAAAGGATCCCTGGAATGAGAAAACGTGAATGGTTTTGTTTCATAATGTGCCTCCTTGTTAAAATGAACAGTATCCGTATCATTATAGCACAAGAACTTGGAGGAGGCAAAAGGAATTATCGGGGGACAAAGCCCGTAAAATAGCTATTTCGCCTACAAATATAGGAAATAATAGAAAGATAGAGCTGAAAAAAATTTTTGAAGGTTTTAAAACTTTCTTCACACATCCTTTTTATAGGAGTCTAGTTATCTCCGCTCAAACTGCGTCAACGTACCTAAACTCGCTGATGCTCGTAAAAAAATAAGGAACGTAGTTCTCACTAGCGTTCGAACTGCATCAATGTACCTAAGCTCACTAACGTTCGCCAAGGTACATAGAAAAAAGCCACCTGATTTGGTGGCCTTTATGGGAGATTATTATGAAAAAGTTTAGGATTTTCTATCAAACAAAGTTAGGAGGTCTTCATTTGATGGTACTAGTATAAATCGGAAAACTTAAAGAAAACTTAAGATAAGTTCCTGTAATTTTAAATCAGTCTTAAGACGGATAGTTTGATTTTTAGCTGTCATTCGATCTCATTCTAGGTGAACTTGCATTATTGTCAGAATTGTGAGAAAATAGTCTTCATCAAAGGAGGGAAAGGATAGCGAGATGAGAGAGGATATCAAGATTAACGACCGTGCCTTGGCACTGGAGAAACAATTGATTGAGAAGTTAGAGCTTGTGTTTGATACCGATGTTGAATTGGACGTCTACAACCTCGGTTTGATTTATGAGTTGGATCTGGATGAGGAAGGGACTTGCAAAGTAGTCATGACCTTTACCGATACCGCTTGTGACTGTGCGGAAAGTCTGCCTATCGAAATCGTCGCCCGCCTAAAAGAAATTGACGGTATCGAAGACGTCAAAGTAGAAGTAACCTGGTCGCCAGCTTGGAAAATTACCCGGATCAGCCGTTATGGGCGTATTGCACTTGGCCTTCCACCGCGATAAATCAATAAAACTCACTTTACAAATTCGTAAAGTGAGTTTTTTCATATCTTACTGTTTACCAGACTGTTCCATATTCCAGAAGTCTGTCACGGCACCGCGTGAAGCAGAGGATACCGTGTGGGCATACTTACCGAGAACCCCACGGCTATACAGTGGTGGCAAGGTTGTTTCAGCCTTCCGTTTGGCTAACTCTTCGTCTGAAACGTGCATGGTGATTTCTTTAGTATCTTGGTCAACCGTTACCAGATCTCCTGTGTGGAGGTAGGCAATTGGGCCGCCGACCTGAGCTTCAGGCGCGATGTGTCCAACAACGAGACCATAAGTACCACCAGAGAAGCGTCCGTCTGTCAAGAGGGCCACCTTGTCTCCTTGGCCTTTTCCAACGATCATGGATGACAAGGACAGCATTTCCGGCATACCAGGACCACCCTTCGGACCTACGAAACGAACAACAACAACGTCGCCATCCACGATTTCATCCGAAAGAACCGCTTCAATGGCAGCTTCTTCCGAGTCAAAGACCTTAGCAGGACCAGTGATGTTACGAACTTTCACACCTGATACTTTAGCAACCGCCCCTTCTGGAGCCAAGTTCCCTTTCAGGATGATCAATGGACCATCCGCACGTTTTGGATTTTCAAGCGGCATGATAACTTTTTGACCTGGTGTCAAATCAGCAAAGGCTTCTAAGTTTTCAGCCACCGTTTTACCGGTACATGTGATGCGATCCCCATGAAGGAAACCGTTCTTAAGAAGGTATTTCATGACGGCTGGCACACCACCGACATTGTAAAGGTCTTGGAAGACGTATTGACCTGAAGGTTTCAAGTCTGCCAAATGAGGCACACGTTCTTGGAAATCGTTGAAATCTTCAAGGGTCAAATCAACGTTAGCTGCGTGAGCAATAGCGAGCAAGTGAAGGGTCGCATTGGTGGATCCACCCAGTGCCATTGTGACTGTGATGGCATCTTCAAAGGCTTCACGGGTCAAGATATCAGATGGTTTCAGTCCCATTTCAAGCATTTTGACAACTGCACGACCCGCTTCTTCGATATCGGCTTTTTTATCAGCTGATTCAGCAGGGTGAGAAGAGGAACCTGGCAAGCTCATACCAAGGACCTCGATCGCAGTCGCCATGGTGTTGGCCGTATACATCCCACCACAGCCACCAGGGCCAGGGCAGGCATTACATTCCAGTTGCTTCACTTCTTCAGCCGTCATGTCACCATGGTTCCATTTCCCGATCCCTTCGAAAACAGAAACCAAGTCGATATCCTTACCGTTCAGATTACCCGGTGCAATGGTACCACCATAGGCAAAGATCGCTGGGATATCCATATTGGCAATGGCGATCATCGAACCAGGCATGTTCTTATCACAGCCCCCGATGGCTACGAAGGCATCCACGTTGTGACCGCCCATAGCAGCTTCGATAGAGTCTGCAATGATATCACGAGAAGTCAAGGAGAAGCGCATCCCAGGCGTTCCCATAGCAATCCCATCGGCAACCGTAATGGTTCCGAATTGAACCGGCCAAGCTCCCGCATCTTTCACACCTTCTTTGGCCAATTTTCCAAAATCATGCAGGTGCATGTTACAAGGTGTGTTTTCAGCCCAAGTAGAGATCACCCCTACGATTGGTTTTTCAAAGTTTTCATCTGTCATCCCAGTTGCCCGAAGCATGGCCCGGTTAGGTGACTTGACCATGCTGTCGTAGACACTACTGCGATGGCGTGTATCTAATTCTGTCATCTGATTCCCTCTCATCGTATTTTTTATTATTATAGCACAATTTACGGCCCAACGACAGAAGAAAATTCTTGAATTTTCAGACAATTCAGCTTGCTCGGTTTCTTGCTAAAATAATTTACAGTTATATCTTGACTTTTGTAAGCAAAGTGATATCATTTAGATATCATAAAGAAAGAAGGGTTCGTCCCATGGAAGAAAAAATTTTAACCCAAAAGAAAAACGGCTTAGCTGCCCTTATAGGCTTGCTAGTTGGGGATCTTGTCTTAGTTTTAGCCTTTATTAGTGCAATTGCTAGTCTACCAGAAGGTTTTCCACTTGCGATTGCAGTTATTACCTGTATTTTTCTCTTTATTGCTAGTCTGGTGTGCTATGCGGGGATCAAAATTATTAAACCGCAAGAGGCCTTGGTTTTGACCTTGTTTGGGAACTATATTGGAACCATTCGAGAAGCGGGTATTTACTTTGTCAATCCCTTCTGTGTCGCTGTCAATCCTGCCAATAACACCCGCTTGGGCCAAAGTGGTGATGTCACCACCAAGTCACCCATGTCTGTCAGTAAAACAGCAGAAGGTAACAGTATTTCTATCGAGACAGGTAAAAAGAATATTTCCTTAAAAGTGATGACCTTGAACAACTCTCGTCAGAAGATTAATGACTGTTTGGGAAATCCTGTAGAAATCGGTATTGCAGTCACTTGGCGTGTAGTGGATACTGCTAAAGCAGTCTTCAATGTGGATAACTACAAAGAATATCTCTCATTGCAGTGTGATAGTGCTCTTCGTAATATTGTCCGCATCTATCCTTATGATGTAGCTCCTAATGTCGATACGACAGGAGACGGCCAGGCAGATGAGGGTAGCCTAAGAGGCTCCAGTGAAATTGTGGCCAGTCGTATTCGAGAAGAGATTCAAGCACGTGTAAAAGATGCTGGGCTTGAAATTCTAGAAGCTCGTATTACCTACTTGGCCTATGCTCCAGAAATCGCAGCTGTTATGCTTCAACGACAACAAGCTTCTGCCATTATCGATGCGCGGAAGATGATTGTCGATGGAGCAGTTGGGATGGTTGAAATGGCCCTTGAACGCCTGAGCGAAGGAGAGATTGTAGAGCTAGATGAAGAACGGAAGGCAGCCATGGTTTCGAACCTTCTTGTCGTTCTCTGTGGCAATCATGATGCACAACCAATTGTTAATACGGGAAGTCTCTATTAAGAATGGCTGACCAAAAGAAAAAACAGATTCCACTTAGATTGTCAGCCAAGTTATATGCTGCTATCGCATCATGGGCAGAAGATGACTTTCGATCGGTCAATGGGCAGATCGAGTACCTGCTGACAGAATGTGTCAAACAACGAAAAAAGGATGGCAAATACGTTTCGGAAACGATTGATGAGCCATTTGAAATAGACCTTTAAGGAGAACTCCTGTCCCATTTGATGGGGTGGGAGATTTTTTTAACAATTTTTTGTCAAGTAACTTTACTTTACAAAAAAGTTTTGTTATACTGTTAAAGTTGATGAAAATCAAACCTAATTGAATTTATACCTTAAAAGGAGAAAAACGAAATGGCAGTACCTGCACGTCGCACATCAAAAGCGAAGAAAAACAAACGTCGTACGCACTACAAAGTAACAGCTCCATCTGTAAACTTTGACGAAGCAACTGGAGATTACTCACGTTCACACCGTGTATCACTTAAAGGATACTACAAAGGACGTAAGATCGCTAAAGCTGCATCAGCTGAATAATAGAAGGGAGATACCATGCGCGTAAATATTACACTTGAACACAAAGAATCTGGTGAACGCTTGTACCTTACTTCTAAAAACAAACGTAACACTCCAGACCGTCTTCAATTGAAGAAATACTCACCAAAACTTCGCAAACACGTTGTGTTTACAGAGGTGAAATAGGGGTTCACTACACGTCAATAGATGTTAGAAACCTTGATTTTAAGCGATTCTTGAAATTCTAAATTTCACTACATTGCAATATAAATCAACCGAATCACTACCTTTTTCACTACCTTTTTTGAAATAAGAATAATGATTCGGATATATAAAAGAAGAGGAACTTTATTGTGAAGCTCCTCTTTTTGTTATGTGTTCTTTTTCTCACAGATCGTATGACCTGGTTTGGAAAGTATGGATTTCAGTTGGACTAAAAACAGCGTAATATAACGGCTTTTCAGAACTATATCTACTAATTAATTTCATAAAATATGAATCATTATTTTTTAAATAGGGGAATAGTTTAGGTCTGTAAGAATTAACTTATACACTTACAAGGTTTATTCTGATCGACTTTATAACTGTCTACGAAAAAAAGACAGAAATGAGAGATTGAGTGTGGGGGAAAAACTATTAGGTGTAGTTTCAATACTTCTACTAATGCTTTTGCTTATATTTAATGCAAGTAAATAGTCAATTCGTCCGAGCATTTCCTTCTCCATCTCCGTAGCAGAAAGTTGAGTTTATTTAACAAACTGATAAAATAATAGAGAAACTAGTTATTTCGAGGCCCAATCATGAACCTATCAAACGTATTTCAAAAATTATCCCCAAATACTCCCATCTTACAAGCTACCTTTGGTCTGGAGCGCGAATCTCTACGAATCAATACTGAAGGCCGTGTCGCTCAAACGCCACACCCTGAAAAATTGGGTTCTCGCAGTTTCCATCCCTATATCCAGACAGATTATAGCGAACCTCAACTAGAGCTCATTACACCGGTAGCACAGTCGACCACGGAAGCTCGTCGCTTCCTCGGGGCCATCACCGATGTGGCTATTCGCTCAATGGATAAGTCAGAATATCTTTGGCCTTTATCCATGCCACCTGTGATTGTAGAAGAAGAGATTCAGATTGCCCAGTTGGAAAGTGACTACGAGTATCAATACCGAGTTGGTTTGGCAGAACGCTACGGCAAATTGCTCCAGTCCATATCTGGAATTCACTATAATTTTGAACTCGGCAAAGATCTGACCCAGCAGCTCTTTGAAGTCAGTGACTATGACGATTTACTGACCTTCAAGAATGCCCTCTATCTCAAGTTAGCTCAGAACTTCTTGTGTTATCGCTGGCTCTTGACCTACCTTTACGGAGCAAGCCCGCTAGCAGAAAAAGGGTTTTTGACAGATGAAATTGGTTGCGTGCGGTCGATTCGTAACTCCAACTACGGCTATGTCAATGCCCCCGATGTTCACATTTCCTTCTCTTCACTGGAGCAATACGTGACCGACATCGAAAACGCTGTTGGATCTGGGCAACTGTCCTCTGAAAAAGAATTTTACTCTGCCATCCGTTTACGCGGTGCTAAGACTAGCCGGGACTTTTTGACTAAGGGCATCTCCTATCTAGAGTTCCGCAACTTTGACCTCAACCCCTTTGAGCCACTGGCAATCAGCCAAGAAACACTAGACACCACCCACCTCTTTGCACTCGCACTCTTGTGGCTAGACGACATGGAGCAAGTCGACGAAGAATTGGCAGTAGCTGCTACTCTCAACAACCAAATCGCTCTCAGCCATCCCCACACACCACTTCCTAAAGAGGCTGACCCTAAACCTATCGTGACAGCCATGAAGGACATCGTCGCTCACTTTGGACTGGATGACTATTATAGCCAGCTTATCACTAAGGTGGAGGCCTCTCTTCTTGATCCACGTTTGACCCTTTCTGGAAAAATAGCAGAGCAGGTTGAAGAAGGGTCCCTTGAAAAATTTGGCCAACAACAAGGACAAGCCTTTCATGACTATGCTTGGACAGCACCTTATGCCCTCAAAGGCTATGAAAACATGGAACTCTCCACCCAAATGATTCTCTTTGACGCCATTCAGCTGGGCTTGAACGTAGAAATTTTAGATGAGGAAGACCAATTTCTCAAACTCTGGCATGGTGACCATGTGGAGTACATTAAAAATAGCAACATGACATCCAAAGATAACTACGTAATTCCACTGGCCATGGCTAATAAGGTTGTGACCAAAAAGATTTTGGACAAGGCTGGTTTTCCAGTACCTGCGGGAGCAGAATTTGCTAACAAGGACGATGCCTTGCGGTACTACGGACAAATAGCCAACTCTGCTATTGTTGTCAAACCCAAATCCACCAACTTCGGTCTGGGCATTTCCATCTTCCAAGAGTCAACAAGCCTTTCTGGCTATGAAAAAGCCCTAGACATCGCCTTTTCGGAAGATAGCCATGTGCTAGTCGAGGAGTTTGTGGCAGGGACCGAGTACCGTTTCTTTATCTTGGATGGAAAATGCGAGGCTGTCGTGCTCCGCGTTGCGGCCAATGTCGTAGGCGACGGAAGCTCAAGCATCCGAGAATTAGTCGAAAAGAAAAACCAAGACCCTCTGCGTGGTCGCGACCATCGCTCACCTCTTGAAATCATCAATCTGGGTGATATTGAATTACTCATGTTGGAACAGCAGGGTTACACACCTGATACAGTCTTGCCTAAAGGTAGCCAAACCTTTCTGCGTGGTAATTCTAATATCTCAACTGGAGGCGACTCCATTGACATGACTGACCAGATGGGCGAGAGTTACAAACAACTAGCTGCCGATATGGCGACTGCTATGGGGGCTTGGGCCTGTGGAGTCGATTTGATTATCCCAGACTACACCAAGCCTGCTAGTAAGGAGCTACCAAATTGCACCTGTATCGAACTCAACTTCAATCCTGCCATGTACCTGCACGCCTATACTTACGTAGGGCCAGGACAACGTATCACACCGAAAATTTTACGGAAGTTGTTTGGAGAGATATGAGAATAAGATCAGAGATTTTCTGAGCTTACTTTTTTATATTTGATAAATAGTAAAATATAGTGCAACAAAAAACTCATAGAGCCCAATCTCGTGTAAACTGTAAGTAACCACACTAAACAGAACACGGGAGAAATCTATAAGCTACCATCATATTACCATAATTGAGCGAATTAAGATAGAGACTTACCTAGAATTAGGTCTCAAACCCTGCCAAATAGCTAGAAAATTAGGCGTTCACAAATCAACCTTCTCAAGAGAATTAAGTGTGGTAATGACACTTACTCTGCACAAGTAGCACAAACACACAATGAACAATTGGCGAAGCAGAAGGGAAGAAAATCGAGTTAGACTCCTGTGAATTGAAGTAGGAAATTAAAGAGCGATTACAATCTTCATGGTCTCCAGAACAAATTTGTAGTCGTTATCAACTTGAAAATAGGTCCATGGTGTCCTTCAAAATCCAATTTGTAAAATTAAGCTAGAAAAAAGTATCTCGTATTTTTGATACGAAATGCTTTTAATAAATGTAAATAAGTTTTAACGTTTACTAAATTGTGACGCTTTACGGGCCTTTTTCAAGCCTGGTTTGGCACAGTTGGATTTCAGGTACTTTCAGTTTAGCTTTATATCAACCATCATCAAAATCCAACTATTTTCTTATTTTAAAAAATATGAATAAGTTTGATTGAATGAGGGAATTTCTTTAATTTTTTTCTTAGCACCTATAAGTTAATAATACTATTCTTTAAATTATAGTTTATAATTATCTGATGTTTCAATGACCACAAAACAAAGTACAGCGAATCACTTCCTTTAGTCAAACATATAACTGAACAACATTGTTTATCTTCCTGCACTTTCATATTTTTTCAATCCTTTTCTAAAAATTGTACGACTGATAATAATCAAAAAAACTGTAAAAACTATTTGATAGAAAAATAGGTTCAATGTATCTTTCCCTAAAAATATTAATACTGCAGGATTGGCAATTAATAAATTGGGAACAAATAACATAGTGATCAATCTGTTAATACCTGTAAAAATATTATATGGATACTTAGAAATTCCAATATAATTCAAAAATACATCTACTTTTGAAAATTTAGTTGGGAACCAAAATGAACTAATCGTTATTAGAAACCAAATTGAATAATATATAATACAACCACACATTAAAGAAAGGATATAAAATAATATTTTTAATGAATTTAAATGTACATTTAAATTTCCATAACTTATAAAAATAATCGCAAGACCAAAAAAAGTATTCACGAATTGAACTAAATTAAATGATCTAAAAATATAGAACAACTGAGTATCAAACGGCCTCAATAAAATTTGATCCAAGTTACCACTCAAAATATCTGATTCTAAAATTCCCATACTTCTAATTAACAATCCCATCATAACTCCATCTACAATAGTGTAGGAACCTACCAAAAATAAAATTTGATAATAGTCCCAACCATTAAAAGAGTCTATGTTTAAGAAAATCAATCTAAAAAATACAATAGGTAAACCAATCCACAGTATCGACGAAAATAGACCACAAAAGAAGTCAAAATGAAAATTCATATCAGATTTAAAACCAAAATGAAGTAGCCTAAAAATTACTTTTATTCTAAACATTTTATCCTCCCACATTTGAGAAGTGCTCCACTCCTTTTCTCAATATGAATCTTGATATAATATAAAAAATGATGCACCAAATCAATTGAATACAAATAATTCTCAAATAGTCTATTAATTTATATGTATCATTACTAAACATCTGAAGCGGTTCATATACTAAGTATTTAAAAGGTAATACATCTAAAAACAGACGAAAATTATTTGAAAAAAAACTTAAAGGCAATAATATTCCTGATAAAAACTGAATTACTATTTCTTTAACAGTAAGGACAAAAAATATATTTTCTAACCAAAAAGAAAGCATACCTACACAACATGATATTAAAAACCATAGAACCATAGATAGAATAATTGCAATACTTCCTAAAATAAGAATTTCAATGGTTAATAACTCATTCTTGTAATAAACACTGGAGAATAAAATGACAGGAATGATGATAAATAATAAATGAGCAAGCCTATCTCCAAGCATTTTACAAAAATAATACTTATAAAAAGTAACAGGTTTTATTAATATGCTAAAAAAATTTCCTGAATGAACATCGTCATTGATTTCCCAATCAACTGGATAAAAAACAAAATATGAAAAAATTATAGTCCCCAAATAGTATTGAACCATTGAGGTAAAATCATATCCTGCTATATTTATCTGGTTACTCTGATATATATACGTCCATAAAAATACTGATATCATAATTTGTATACTTGCCTGTAACATTAACAATAGTACACTTGATTTATAGTTCAAAATAGATCGAAATGATATCAGAATAATAGACATTTCTTTTTTCAATTGTGCTCCTTTTTTGTAAAATAGTTTTGTAAAATAATTTCTTCTAAAGAAAGATTTGATATTTCAAAATCTTCTATATCTACAAGCTTATTGATTGATTCTAATGTCTCAAAGACAAAATCTCTAGGTATTTTTAGTATACATTCCGATTTTGTTTGAGAAATGACTACTACTCCTTTAACAGAGCATAACTCTGGTACCAAATCTAATGTCATTTTTATCTTTAAATATTTAAAATCAGAAAATTTAGATAAAATAACATCCATTGACTCCTGCAAAATAATTTTTCCTTTGTCAATGACGATTAATTCGTCACAAACAGACGAAATATCATCCATATCATGACTCGTTAAAATAATAGTAGTATGACATTCTTCATTCATTTTCTTTAAAAATGTTCTGATATCTTTTTTAGACTGTATATCTAACCCTATAGTAGGCTCGTCTAAAAATAATATTTCCGGACTTGTTAAAGATGCCGCGATAAACTCCATTTTCATTTTTTGTCCAAGAGAGAGGGTCCGGACCTGCTGGTAAAGCTGATCTTTTACATTCAACAAATTGCTTAACTCCTGAATTCGTTCTTGTAAAATCGCCGGTTCTACCTCATATAAAGTACCAATCAATTGAAAATAATCTATAGCCGAAACATCTTGAAATAACTGTAATTTATTTCCTACTACTATTGAAATTTTTTTTCTAAAATTTATACTTCTTTCAAATGGAATTTCTCCATTCACTTCTAATTTTCCGGAACTAGGATAAAGAGTCCCAGTCAACATTTTAATCGTTGTGGATTTACCAGCTCCATTACTCCCAATAAAGCCAACTATACTCCCTCTCTTAATCGTAAAACTAATATCTTGAACAGCTCGAATCGTTATTTGATTATGTTTCAAAAATCTCTTGATAAATGGGAGTCTTGAATCAAAATTATAAAAATTTTTAGATAAATTCTGAGCATTAATAACTATTTCACTCATATATCTCTCCTTTCGATAAAATATATTTACTTGTACTTTTTCCATACTTTACCAAAATGCTACATCAAACACTGTCGCCATTATAAATCTCCTTATATTAATATTATCTATCCTCAATTTCAATTCGATTATAACATAATTCTCACCTAGTTAAAACTAAAAATTAATTATAAAATGTACATTTGAAAAATTTTTAGTTTTCACTTAAATAAAGTACATAATTAAGGATAATTAGCTCAAAAAAAATTTTTGGTTATATGGCTCCAGAATTCTTCTTAGATTATTATTCTCACGTATCTTTCCGAAAAATAGATCTTTTTCTGAAAAAAAGAAAAAACGCACTCGAAAATGCAATATTTCGTCAAAAAAAAGAAAAATAGGTTACCTTTTTCCTTTCCTTTGTTCTGCACGTGTGCTACAATAATTGTAAAGAAAAAAGAGAACTGTTGGCCCAGTTCTCTTTGGATAGCTACTTTGCAGTGGCTCATATTGTTCGCATCGCCTTTGAAAAGGCGATTTTTTTATAGACTTTTTAGTCCTTTTTTTGTCTGAGCAATGATATGATCGCAATCACGACCATTATCAACTCACAAGCAGTCATCTGCTTACACGCCTTTCATCCTTAATTCGAATGGGACGCTCCTCTTGAGAGCGATGTGTATTTCATACGCATCACCAACTTTCTAGATGATTGATGCCACCGCCTCGTAGCTATATTTATATTATACAATAAGCTTTTGAAAAATTCTCTTTTTGGTTGCTAATTTGAGCATAAAAAAGAGCAAATAAACGAAAAAAACACAACATGTTGTATTTATGAGCAATGAAAAAAGCATTATATCAAGGGTTTCTGATTTTTTTATTTTTATAAAATCTATATCTTGTGGTTTACAAGATAATCACTTATTTAAGATATTTCTAGGAAGGATATTCACTTATAATCTTTTAAATGCATTAAACACAAATTAGATGTAACTATCTATAGACAAATAGAAAAAGCAGGAAAATCCTGCTTCTTTTCTATTTGTCTAGTTTTTCGAGAGCATAATTAACTTCTTCTTCAGTGAAGTTCTCGAAGTTAAGCAATTGATCTTTGAGCCCTTCTGTTGATAGAGCAAGTGTTTCTTGATATGATTTTGCTTTGGCCAAGGCTTGTTCTTTCCAGTTGATTTTTGCGTTATCGACAGCATATGTTGCTTCCTCTTCAGTGAATTGTTCGAACTCAATCAACTGTTTTTTCATTCCTTCTTTTGAAAGGTGGATTGTGTCAGCGTAAGATTTAGCTTTTTCGATGGCTACTTCATTCCAATCTACATCGAGATTATCAACGGCATATTGAGCGGCATCTTCTGGGAATTTTTCAAACTCAGTAAGCTGTTTTAAGATTCCTTGTTTTGAAAGGTGGATTGTGTCAGCGTAAGATTTAGCTTTTTTAAGAGCGTTTTTGAATTCAGTTGATACGTTATCATCTTTTTTAGCTGAACTCTGTTCAGTCTTAGCTTCAGAACCTTTTGAAGATGAGTTGCTATCAGATTTTGGAGAGCAAGCAGTTAAAGCAATCGCAGAAAGCCCAATGAGTGCAAATGTAGTAATCTTCTTCATAATATTTCCCTTTTGTCAGCTTTTAATGTGGTTCAGTCTTGCACATTTTTGTTTACTATATTAATTATAATATATGTGTGATTAAAAAGCAATAGTTTGTTTGAAATTACAAATTAAATTTCAAGTTGTCAACTCTATTTAGAAAGAAATCTAAATAGATCCATCTTGAATCTCCTTACGACCTGCTAGAAAGATACTATTACCAGTAGGAATGTTGTTTTCGAATACAAAAAAACCTCTAGCCATTAGCTAGAGGTTGTGATTTAGTCATCTTTGTTGATTTGAAAGTTTACGTTTCAATAAGATAGCGCCTGATAGAACAACTGCTCCGAGAACAATGAATCCAGTAGCGGCAACTTCACCTGTACTTGGGAGAACTTTCTTCCGACCTTTACCTTTGCCATCGCCGGTACCTTCAGTTGTTGAAGATGATGGAGTTGGTGTTGGAGTAGTCGTTGAAGATGTAGTCGGTTCTTCACTTGTAGTAGTTGTAGTTGTTTCACCTGTAGTGGTTGAAGTGGTTGTATCTTCTTTGGTTGTTGTCGTCGTTGAAGTTGAAGATGTAGTCGGCTCTTCGGTTGTAGTTGTAGTCGAAGTTGAAGATGTAGTCGGTTCTTCAGTTGTAGTTGTTG
>NZ_JAKOGN010000076.1:0-241 GCF_022240605.1 Streptococcus sp. DFI.7.26
GTTTCCGACGATGGCAAGACGGTGTATGCGCACCAGTTCGTAGCCAACAAGACGGAGTTCGAGGATGACTTCACCATCGAACAGACCCAGACCGGCGACGAATACCCCTGGAGCGGCGACATCACCTTCCATGTGTCCAACCCGAACGGCCTGAATAAGAAGGTTGCCGTGCGCATCCCGCAGTGGTCCAAGGACTACACGCTGGAAGTCAACGGTAAGCCGGCCGATCTTCCGGTGGCCG
>NZ_JAKOGN010000077.1:0-229 GCF_022240605.1 Streptococcus sp. DFI.7.26
GACAGCCCGAGCATCACCAAGGAGGAGATTGCTGGCGTCAGCGACTTCCTTGAGAGCAAAGGACTTCTGCCGGAAAACACAAGGATAAGCAAGATTGCAGAAGGCTTTGCTGTCCTGATCGCGTCGGCCTCGAGCAACCCATCATCTGAAGAGCGCGATCTAAAGGACAGCGAATGGACGCTAGACGATGGCAAGAAGGTCAAGCTCGTCTTCGGCGACTACTCGAAAG
>NZ_JAKOGN010000078.1:0-228 GCF_022240605.1 Streptococcus sp. DFI.7.26
GATGTCGCTGCCGCTGGCCTCGATGGCGTGCATCATCAGCTCGTAGGCGTCGCGCGGGACGACGTCGTCGGAGTCGACGAAGGTCACGTAGTCCGCCGTGGCGGCGTCGAGGCCGATGTGGCGGGCCCGGCCGAGGCCACCGTTCTCGACGTGCAGGACGCGCCAGCCCTCGCGCCCCGCGGCGAACTCCTCGGCGAGGTCACCGGAGGTGTCGGGCGAGCCGTCGTC
>NZ_JAKOGN010000079.1:0-223 GCF_022240605.1 Streptococcus sp. DFI.7.26
CCATACGGCTGTAATATGCTGCTCTTCATAATGTAAGCTTATCTTTATAGAATCGTGTGAAAAGCTACTACCGCGATAAACCTTTACGGTTCCCTGAGATTGAATTAGTTCCTTTAGTATATGATACAAGACACTTTTGAACTTTGTACGACGAATTTTAAGGTTCGCCATCCTTTGACTATTTCCAATTATTCTGTCGGCTATTATCTCCGCTTCAGCTTGG
>NZ_JAKOGN010000080.1:0-216 GCF_022240605.1 Streptococcus sp. DFI.7.26
GTAAAAAATGATCCAATCCGCGCGGAGATGCGAAAGAATTTAGTGGGAGAGAAAATCAGTGGGTATGCTTCTTCTTCCAGCGTTCTAGCCAATACAAGCCGCCGAACACCACAACAATTAAGATTAGCACCATCCAAGCAAATTCAACCATTTTTTTCTCCCGTCGGTGGTTCTGCAGGACAGAATAACATTGCCAAGAGCAATGCTAGCACGATC
>NZ_JAKOGN010000081.1:0-216 GCF_022240605.1 Streptococcus sp. DFI.7.26
GCCATGATTTCTTCCGGTTTAATACCTAACACGTCGGCCAGTGATTTCACACCCGTACCTTTGTTAAGGCGTTTATCGAGGATTTCGAGGAAGTACGGCGCACTTTTCAGCACTGTGTATTTTTCTTTCACTTCCTGCGGAATACGCGCAATGGCCTGGTCGAGGATGGCGGGTTCATCAATCATCATCACTTTCAGGAACTGGGTATTGGGGGCC
>NZ_JAKOGN010000009.1:0-66626 GCF_022240605.1 Streptococcus sp. DFI.7.26
TGTAAAAGCTGATGAAATCAGCGTAGTAGAGCCCACTCAACCACTGCGTCTTGCTAAACAATCCAAAAATAATTGAGAGGCTAGGACTTTTGTCCCAGCCTCTTTTTATTCTTGTGGCTCCTTGGGCAGCTCCATACGGAAGCGCAAGCCCATAGCTGTTTTATCAAATTGGTAGGCCAGTTCTTCATGGTCTAGCAAGTGTTGGACCACGAAGAGTCCCAGACCTCCTTCCTTCTTCTGACGGCTAGCGGTCATTGGCAGCTCGGCGGTCTCTACCATTTCCTGGCTGGCATTTTCAATCGCCAAGTGCGTCCCTTCCTCTTCGAGACGGAGCTGGATCTCTCCACCCGCATCCGAATGCTTAACGGCATTACTGATGACATTTGAGAGAACCAATTTCAGAATCGCTGGGTCCATATAGACGGCTTTGTCAGGGATCTGATTGTCAATCGTGAGCGCGCGGGATTGAGCCAAGACCTTGTACTGGTCGAGGATCTGCTCTACGACCTGATCCAGCTGGATCCACTCCTTGTTACCGGCCAATTCTTGGACAGAGGACAGGGACAGGATTTCTAGGACGATCTGGTTCATCTCATCGACGATATCGAGGGAGACCGACAGGTAGCGGTCCCGATCCTTGTAGCGGCCAATCTTATCCCGCATATTTTCTAGGATAATCTTCAAGCTGGCTAGCGGCGTCTTGAGCTCATGCGAGGCCCCCCGTAGGAATTCGACCTTCATCTGCTCCAACTTCAGATTTTCCTGTTTCTGCTGCTCTAGATTGTCGATCACTTCTAGGAGATGGTGATAGAGGTCGTTGATCTGTTGCTTGAGGACGCCGATCTCATCCTGCGAATGAATGGGAAGACTGGCCGTCCGATCCAGTCGCTTCATCCGCTTGGTCATCTGCTTGATCTCAAGGATCGGAGCAGAAATCAGGCGGGCATAGAGATAGGAGGCAATCAGTGACAGAACAAAGGAAGCGAGGAGACTATAGGGAAGAAAGCCCAGACTGATGTCCCGCGCTTCCTTTTGGGAATCGACAGTTGCTAAGAATTGCAAGGTCAAGTCCTTCCCCTCTTTAGTCTGGATCTTTCGCTCCTCAATGACCAGGGAATTGTTCTGGCTGTCAGGGTTCAGGAGCAGGTCATCCTTGACCTCTATGGCATTTTGTTTTTGCTTTCCTTTGATAGACACCTTGATATCATTGGTCTTGGAATAAAGGTCGATGACCGACTCAATGGTCCCTTCTTCCTGGCCTTGAAAACTTTTGGCCAAGGCCTGTGATTTCTTCAAAATCGTCTGGCGCTGAGACTCGATATAGGTCGATGGGAAAATAAAGTAAACCGAAGCGTGTAGAAGGATGACTAAGCTACTAAAAAGGGCAAAGGTGATCAGAAAGATTTTTGCAAAGATACTCCGTTTGGTCATGGTCTCTCCAATTTATAGCCGACATTGCGTACCGTAACGATACAGTCCAGCTCCAGTTTTTTTCGTAGTTCCTTGATATAGACATCGATCACCCGGTCAAAAGGAATCTCCTCCGTCTCCTTCCAGACGGCATCGAGGATCTGAGAGCGGGTCCGGGCCTTGCCCTCATGCTGGAGCAAGTATTCCAAGATTTCCAACTCCTTGGCATTCATGGAGATAGCTTGACCAGCTAGGCTGGCTGTGTAGCTCTCAAAATCCACCCGTGCCTCTCCATAGATGAAGACCCGGGAAGGCTGGAGCTTTTTAAAAATAGCTTCGATGCGGACCTTCAAGAGGGACAAGGAAAAGGGTTTTTCCAGGTAGCCATCTGCCAACTCTCCAAAGGCCGTCAACTTATAGTCCTCGTCATGGAAGGCCGTCAACATGAGGACAGGGACTGAGCTGGTCTTCCGGATGGCCTTAAGCACTTCCAAGCCATTGAGGATAGGGAGCTGGATGTCCAGCAAGACCAGATCTGGTATCTCTCTGAGAAAGAGGTCCAGGGCCTCCTGCCCATCACCTGCTTCAAAGACCTCATAGCCACATTCCATGAGATAGTCGCTCATCCCTTCGCGGATCAGGACTTCATCTTCTACGATTAGTATCTTCATACACTTTCCTTTTATCTAAGAAACTTCTTCTACCTCCTATTATACCCTATTTCTATTTTAGGAAACAATCTCTTATTCGACATCCACCAAGAGTTCCTTTGGTTTCTTATGCAAGAGCCATTGAGAAGAAAGGATGGAAACCAGGATCAAGAGGAGCCCACCGACCAAGACAATCACCAACAATTGGCTCGGTTGGATATCCATATGGATATCAGTCAGGGTCTTACTGAAGCTTTCTGCCTCAGCTCCTCCACCAAGGTTGGCTGCAGAGGATTCTTGAGCCATTTGTTTAGCAATGCCACTGGTTACGTTCTTAAGCACCGTATCTCCGACTCCTTTGGCAAGAAGTCCTGCAACTCCATAGGAGAGGAGGAAGGCTGGGATGGAAATCATGACTAATTCTGCCACGAATTGTCCCGCAATCTGCACCTTAGAAAGTCCTAAAGCCAGCAAGATACCCACTTCTCTGCGACGGGCATTGAGCCACAAGACGAGGAGAAGGGTGAGAAGCAAGCTAGCAAAGATGAGGCTGCCGATAAACAAGTAGTTCGCCACTTGGAACATGCTGCTGATCGATTTTTGCAAGGCTGGGTAGTTGGATGAGCTCTTAACCAAGTCAAAGTAATTCCATGGGATATCCAAGGCTTTGATTTTTTCGATCAATTTATCCAGGTCCTGATCCCCTTTGGCAAAGAAGGTCGCATCCTCATAGGTAGCTGTTTGGACAGTATTGCCATAGAGCTTTGCAGCTGTATCTAGGTCAGAAATGAGGGTATCTTCATACAACTCTTGGGCGTAGGTTAGAGGAGCTTGGTTTTTTCCTGAGAACAAGCCTTTAATGGTCACTTCGACGGTTTCATTGGCACCTTTTTCATTGTCAGCATCATAGAGATTGGACTTGAGGCGCACCTTATCGCCTACCTTGAGGCCATTCTTTTTCGCCAAATCTTCGTGCATAAGGATTTGGTTTTTGTCCTTATCTGTCAAGTGCTCCCCTTGGACCAGCTTGTAGGCTCCAGAGACAAACTTATCTTCTTTTGAAGAGTCATTGACCCCTGTCACCATCAAGGTATTCTTGAAGTGTTTAGCCCGCTCTGGAGATTGATTTTGCAGGGTTTCTTCAGTCTCAATGATCTCGTGGTCTAGGATATCTGCGATGGCATTGATCCGCTTGATGGAGGAGGTGATCCCCTCTACCTGACTGATTTTTTCGATATCCTCTCCTCTGAGATTCCCAGCCCCCCGAGGGGTTCCCGGATTGGTCCGGCGGTTGATCTGCATGGAGAAGCTATTGGTGATGGATCCCAGACTTTCCGATGAAGCTTGTTGGGTCGCTCCCTTCATAGAGAGTCCGATCAGGCTCAAGGTCCCCATGAGGAGAATAATGGCAAATAGCAAGAGAGACTTGGGCCATTTACGTGTGATATAAGCAAAAGCATTTCGCAACATAGCATTCCCTCCTTACTTGCTCTTCTCAACGAGGCTACGACGACTCAATTCCAAGACCACATCGGAGGCTTCTGCCACTTCCTTACTGTGGGTGACGACGATGACACATTTTTGGCGTTCCTTGGCCAACTTCTTCAAAATGGCAATGATATCACCTGCTGTCTGTTCGTCTAGGTTTCCCGTCGGCTCATCAGCCAAGATGACAGGTGCTTCTGAAACGAGCGCACGCGCAATGGCCACCCGTTGCTGCTGCCCTCCGGATAGTTGGAGGACATTGCGTTTGATTTGCGTTTCGTCCAATCCCAATTCCAAGAGAATCTCTTTCCCAGCTTGTTTGTTGACCAGGCGGACATTTTCAAGTGGCGTCAAATAATCAATCAGATTGTAATTCTGAAAAACCAAGGAAACATGGTGCTTGCGATGGTAGCTAGACCCTTTGGTCTGAATGTCCTCCCCATCAAAGAGAACCTGCCCCTTCTTGGGATTGTCCAGACCAGCTAGGAGGGAGAGGAGGGTTGATTTCCCAGTTCCCGACTGGCCAATAATACTGTAAAATGTCCCATTTTCGAACTGATAGTTCACATTTGAGAGGATATCTTCACTATAGCTTTGGTAACTATAGGCTACATTCTTGAGTTCTAACATATGTGTCATTTCTCCTTAACTCATTTTTGTTAATATTTCTTTTGGGGTCTTGCGCCAGATCATGCTGGTAGTTACACCGAGCGACAGAAGGATCAAGCATAAGAGGCTAGCATAGGCGATTCCTAAGGAAAGGCCTTGAGGGATTTGGTTGAGCAAGTCTAGGGTCTGCTGTTGACCGGTCTGTCCGACAAACTGCTCTAAGAAACGATGGCTGACCATCCGTCCGATGAGAAAGGCTGGGATCACCGCTAGTAAGGATACCAGCACCACCTCCAAGAGGAACTGTCTAAAGATCCGACCCTTGCTCTTCCCAATGGATAAGAGCACCCCGATTTCATGGATCCGCTCCCGTGTCCAGAGACTGAGTAAGAGCGATAGGGCACCGGCTCCAGTCACTAGGAGGACGATCATCATGATCCGTACCAGGCCTTCTAAGGTCTGAGAGGATTCCTTCATCTGGTCAAAGGCCTTGCGATCTTCGACCACGCGTAGCGATTGCCAATCCAGATCCAAGCTTTTGACTTGCTTCAAGAGGGCATCGATTTTCTCAGGATCTTTGACGCCAAAGGTGGCCTGGGTCACTTCTTGCTGACTGAGACCAAGAAGCTTAGTCGCATCCTCATAAGGGAGGTAGACTTGATTCTCACTCAGATCAGAGGTCATTCCTGTGAATTTTTCCTGTTTCTTACCCGAAAAGATTCCAACGATTTTAAAGGTTTGCTCTTTGGCAGGAGTCTCTCCCATCTGAAAGCTGGATAAGGTCAAGGAATCTCCGACCTTTAGCTTGTTCTTCTTAGCCAACTCTTGGTGGATCAAGATCTGGCCACGAGCCTTATCAGATAAGTGCTTGCCTTGCACCAGTTGGAAACTGCCACTGCGAAAATCCAGGTGCTGGTCTGTCTTCTGGGTGAAGACAGCGCCTAGCGCTTGCTTGGCTTCCTGACCCAGATCATCCCGTTCCACCGACTGCTGCCCAGTCACCGCTTCTTTACCAAGAATGCGAACGGGACTTTCATATTGAGGAACCATGCCTCCTACCCCAGCCAGTTGCCGCACCTTTTCAGCTTCCTTCAGAGCAAAGGGAGTATTCCCCTGTTTACTGGTCAGGGCAAAACTGGTCCCAGCCGACTGTTTAATATGGTCCTCCAGTCTTCCTCCCACTTGCATCAGTGAAAAACAGAAATACAAACAAGAGAGGATCAAGAAGAGAATCAGAAAGAGGACCAGATTCCTCGTTCTTTTTCGAGAAATATAGGCGATTGCCTGTTGCAAGAGAAACATCTCCTACCTCCATCTAAAAGAAAGACTCCCCAGTTTATTGATAGCAACTGGGCTCGCTTTCATCATTTGTTGCTTTCATTATAGAGGAGAAATGTGAAATGTTTATGAAATACAAAAAACTCCCCCAGAAAAATCTGGAAGAGCCTTAGCAAGGGGTGGATGAAAAAGTTTAATATGAAAAAGGTCGATAAAAATTAAGAATCAAAAGTTTTAATTTATTCGATCAAGTTTTTGTCTTTAGACATGTATGTGGGAAGTATTCCCCCCTTGCTCTAATGTAGAACTTTTTCTACTTAATATATTTTAACGCATCTTTGTTACAAAATAAAGGAATTTGTATTGCATTTTTATTCCAAATATCGAACAGGCAGGTTACTTCAAAATATCAACTATCTATCTACCTGCTTCAAAGGGTGTCCTCCCCGTGATTTCACTATATGTAAACAAAAATCCGCACCTCAAATGACGGCTCTGATCCCCATCGGATTGATCTTAGTTTCTTCAATAAAGGAAACCGACCTGTAGAAAAGACCGGCTTCAGCCAAATTTATTTCACAAACTTTCGTAATATATATAAATATGCATCCTTCTGCCACAAAGAAAAGATTAGAATAATCAGTTCATCCAATGATCGATTGAGGATTGGAGACTTGCCAACCTCTTTGAGCTAGTAAGACGTTTAGCCAAACCGCCTGATAGCGGTTGGCGTCAAATGATTAGAAGCATAGCCTCAATCAAGCACACAGATTACGACAGAAAATAAAGAAGGCCGATAATGCCTTCTTTGTTTTCTTAGTAAGATGATTAGGTAGGCCGCAACAAAGCGGCTACCGTCCAATGATTCGGTGCTTTAGCACCAATCATTGGTATCAGATTACATCATCCCACCCATCATGCTTGGATCCATAGCCGGTGCTGCTGGAGCTGGTTCTGGTTTGTTGGCTACCACTGCTTCGGTCGTCAAGATAAGGCTCGCTACGGAAGCCGCATTTTGAAGGGCTGAACGGCTCACCTTCACTGGGTCGATAATTCCTGCTTCAATCATGTTGACCCATTCACCTGTTGCAGCATTGAAGCCTGTTCCGACTTCTGCATGTTTCAAGCGATCGATGACGATTGACCCTTCATATCCTGCATTGTGGGCGATTTGGCGTACAGGCTCTTCCAAGGCGCGAAGCACGATGTTGCGTCCTGTCGCTTCGTCCCCTTCCAATTCAAGGGTTTCAACTGCAGAAATAACATTGGCAAGGGCCGTACCACCACCGGCAACAATTCCTTCTTCAACCGCTGCGCGTGTCGCATTGAGGGCGTCTTCGATGCGGAGTTTCATTTCTTTCAACTCCGTTTCAGTTGCAGCTCCGACCTTGATGACTGCAACGCCACCAGACAATTTGGCCAAGCGTTCTTGGAGTTTTTCACGGTCAAATTCTGACGTTGTGGTTTCAATTTGTGATTTGATCACGGCCACACGGTTAGCGATAGCTTCAGGATTTCCTGCACCTTCTACAATGACTGTGCTATCTTTGTCCACTGTCACTTTACTTGCTTGACCGAGCGCCTCGATGGTCGCATCTTTCAACTCAAGACCGAGATCTTCTGTGATAACAGTACCACCTGTCAAGATCGCGATGTCTTCTAGCATAGCTTTGCGACGGTCTCCAAATCCAGGAGCCTTAACAGCTACGACATTGAAGGTTCCACGAATCTTGTTCAAGACAAGCGTTGGGAGAGCTTCTCCATCCACATCATCCGCAATAATCAAGAGCGGACGGTTGCTTTGAAGGATACTTTCAAGCAATGGCAGGATTTCCTGGATGTTTGACACCTTCTTGTCGGTGATCAAGATATAAGGATTTTCAAGGTCTGCCACCATTTTTTCATTATCAGTGACCATGTATTGAGAGAGGTAACCACGGTCAAACTGCATTCCTTCAACGACTTCCAACTCTGTTTCCATTCCACGAGATTCTTCAATCGTGATCACTCCGTCGTTGCCCACTTTTTCCATGGCTTCTGAGATGTATTCACCGACTTTTTCAGAGCGAGAAGAGACAGCCGCAACCTGGGCGATAGCTTCTTTATTAGCAACTGGAATGGCATTGTTTTTCAAGGCTTCAACAGCTGTTGCAACCGCTGCTTCAATCCCACGACGGATACCGATTGGATTCGCACCTGCTGTAACGTTCTTGATCCCTTCACGGACGATGGCTTGGGTCAAGACAGTCGCAGTGGTTGTTCCGTCTCCAGCGATATCATTGGTCTTCGAAGCAACTTCTGATACCAATTTGGCACCCATATTTTCGAAGTGGTCTTCCAATTCGATTTCTTTGGCGATGGTCACCCCATCATTGGTGATCAATGGTGACCCAAATGATTTTTCAAGGACCACATTGCGACCTTTTGGTCCCAAGGTCACTTTCACAGTATCTGCTAGGATATCCACCCCACGGACCATGGCTGCACGAGCATCTGATGAAAATTTAATTTCTTTTGACATACATCTTTCTCCTTTCTGATTCTTTAGGCTTCAACAATGGCAAGAATACTTGCAGTCCCAACAATCGTGTACTTCTCATCGCCGTCTTTCACATCAACGCCTGCATGATTTTCCACCAAGACCGTATCACCGACTTTGACACTTGGTGCTACCAACTCGCCACTGAGGGTCCGAACTCCCTCACCTACAGCGATGACTTCTGCTGTTTTGGTTTCAGCTTGACTTGCTCCTGCGATGACAAAGCCACCGACTGTTTGCTCTTTTTCTTCTACTTTCAAGACCACGCGGTCTCCTAATGGTTTTAACATGTCATTCCTCCGTTCTTGTATTTTAGCACTCTTCAACATCGAGTGCTAACTCATGTTTCTATTGTATCACTTGGTCAAAAATAGTCAAGAAAAAAACACCTCAATCTCTTCGAAGTGTTTTCGATTTCTAGCCAACCAAATTTAGTTTTTGTTGGTAAGCTTGGATGACTTTTTGTAAGTTGGCTCGACCACGATACATCCCATACCCCACTAGCAACATCCCTGCTATTCCAATCAGGGCGACCAAGCTACCTAAGATCAAAAATAGGAGGGAAGTCTTGTGAAAGAAATAAATCAGCAGTCCACCAATACTGGCCATGAGAAAGAGCACACTAAACCAGCGACCCAAGTTTTCCAACATATGGCGTTGGTAGCGAATTTCCGTCTCATACCCTTTTATTAATTCTTGTCTGGTGTGCATAGATGCCTCCTTCAATAAAAATTGAGAATGAAGTATTCGTAAAGGAGGTCACGTACTTCATTCTCAATGCTCCGGTTGCAATAAACTGTTTCCAGTTTTCTCTTAGTATTTGAGACCTGGATCAAAGATTCCAAGAGCTACCCCAGCTAAGGCGATGATGACTAAGAGAAGCATGACCTTGTTTGGTGAGACTTTCTTCTTCGCCATGAGCCACCAGCAAAGCGTGATAAAGGCAGCAGTCAAGAGACCTGGATAGACGCCATCAATCTTTTCTTGGATTTTAAGGAAGGCTTCTCCGTCAGCATTTTTGAATTCGAGGGCTGTTGTAACAGAGACCCAAGTCGCTGCTACGGCACCGATGACCATACCACCGACCACACTAATCGCTTTACGAAGGGCTTGTCCTTTTGGTCCTACAAGGAATTCAACAGCCTTGTCCCCTAAGTGATACCCTTTGAAGAAGGCGAAACGCATGCCTAAGTAGACCAAGAGGTTCCAAACGACGATATAGAAGAGAGCCCCTGCAATGTTTCCGCCTTTAGAAAGACCAAGGGCAATCCCGAGAAGTACAGGGATTAAGGTCCCAACAACCAAGGAGTCCCCAATCCCAGCGATTGGACCCATCAAACCAGCACGCATCCCGTTGATGGTTTCGCCATCTACTGCTTCTCCATTGGCACGCGCTTCTTCCAAACCAGCTGTAATCCCTACAACAAGAGATCCTAGTTGGGGCTCAGTGTTGAAGAAGGCTGTATAGGTTTGCATGGCTTCTTTTTGTTCTTCTTTGGAATCATACATTTCTTCCACGATTGGAAGCATCGAAGTCAAATACCCAAAGGTTTGCATGTGTTCTTGAGAGAAACAGGTCAAGTGACCATAATACCAATGATGGAATGCTTTGGTTAGCGTTTTCTTTGAAATTTTCTTTTTATCAGCCATCTTAGATATCCTCCTCATCATCGTCAAAGTCATTTGCTCCAGCAGGGACGACTTTCATTGTTTTAATCACTTCAAGTTCATAGTAGATCACTGCAAAAATCAATGAAACTACCGCACTCGCTACCAAGTTCAAGCCAAGAGATTTTGCCAAGGTAAATCCAACAAAGAATGGAATGAAGTCTCTCACTTCTGTAACGATTTGCTTCAAGAGGATGGCAATACCGACACATGGAAGAAGGGCACCGACTGTAAAGAGGGCTTTCATCCAGTAACCATCCATTGGAAGGTATTGTTTCATCAAATCCACCATGTTTTCACCGTATTTGGTGATAATCATCGTTGGAAGGAAGGAGAAGAGGAAGTGAGAAATCCATGGGTAAACCCAGTCAACTGCGTAGAGTTTTTTGAAGTTTCCTTCTTCAACGGCTTTCCAACCGATATGTTGCCAAAGCAAGTTCATGGTTGCAGTACCGTAGAAAAGAACGGTACCGATAGTCCCAACGGCTGCACCGATTGGGGCTGCTGCCGCTGCAATTGCTGCCTCACCAGTAATATTGTTGGCATGAACAAATAAGATGGAAAGAGGAATTCCGATATAAGAAATAGCCCGTACATCGGCAGATACAGTTCCACCAGGTGTTACCAAAGCGATATAAACGACCTGAAGGGCAACCCCGACCATGATACCGGTTGTCACATCTCCAAGGATTAACCCTGAGATCAACCCACCAACTAGGGGACGACCAAGTGTATAGTTCCCGATACTGGAACCACCCATACCAGGCATTGAAGACAAGCTGGCGAAAATACCAAGCAAGATTGCTTGAATCCATGAAATTGTCATAACAAACGCTCCTTTTGTTTGTAAGTATAGTTTAGTGACGAAGAGCTAGGATACTCCCCTCTCTAGAATCCGAATTTTGATTTAAAATCATCCCAGTAACCGATGGATACATCTGGAAGCAACTGGAATTTCACCTTGTAGCCTGCAGCCTGAATGGCTTCGATGGCTTCTGCTTCTTCCTGGGTGATGGATTGGTTATTTCCCAATTTCACAGCACCCGGACGGTCATTTGCAGGACCGACAATGATTTCTTTGACATCGCCTGGGACAAACCCTTGGTCTACCAAAATTTCTTTCATATCGATGGGGTTCTTAGTAATCAAGAAATAGCGAGTTTCTGATTCCGTTACTTTTGCAGATTTTTCTTTGAAAGCTTCCTTGGTCCAGACAAAGGTTTTTTTATCTGAAGCCCCTTTATAGGCTTGGATCAAGACCTTATTAGAAGCTGCTGCGTCGTTGACAGCGATCAAGCCATCACAAGGCTTTTCTTTAGCCCATCGAGTTACTGTTTGACCGTGGATCATACGGTCGTCAATCCGTACAAATGATACTACCATTTTCTAACCTCCCTTAGTTAAATATCATCATCTTCTTCATCGTCACCCTCTACCGGGGCAAGGGCAAATTCTTGCAAGGCAGTGGAAGCTTCGGATAAAATCACCTGGGCTAAATCAGCCCCCTCCATCATGTCCTTCATCACAACTGCTGTCAACGCCATGGTCAAGTTCATTCCACCTAAGATCAAGGCTGTACTCAGCTTTCCTTGCTCCTCTAGCACTGTCGCTGCCGTTGTCAAAGGACTGCCACCTACAATGTCTGCTAGAACTAAGACAGAGTCCTCATCTGTTAAATGGGAAATCGCCTGACGAAAATCATGAGCAAAATCATCTACCGATTTGCCTTCTTTCAGTCCGACCGCAATCACCTGATCTATCTTATCCCCAGCAAACATTGCCAGCGAACTTTTCAGACCTTCTGCCAGTCCACCATGACTGACCAATACCAGATACTTCATCCTTTCTCCTCCTTTATGATGACCTTATTGTATTGTTTTTGAAAGCGTTTTACTATTGTCATTTGTCACAAAGAAAAGTTGACATCTGTCAATAAAAAAATGACATCTGTCACTTGACAGATGCCTAGTTGCTCTTAACGAAACTTCTCCCGAAGCATTTCCTCAATAATCTTTTGAATTTGAGGCAATTGATTATCAATATCCTTTGCTTTTAGAGCATTATAAATCAAATAATCCAATCGATCCCAGATATCATCGGGTAGGTTGCCAGGAGTACTTAGGACAGCCTTTTTCATAATCTGGTCCAGGGTCCGATTCGTCAAGGAATCAACCCCGAAATCATCCGCTTTAAGAAGGTCCCGACTTTCCGAACTATTGACCACCGAAGGGAGGACAGAGGTCCCCTGCGACTGCCGGAAGAGGTCCTGCTGGACCTGCTGGTCCTGGGTCAAAAATTCCATGAATTCCTTGGCCTCCTTGCTAGCACTGGCCCGAGAAGACAGAGCAAACAAGGACGTATCCACTAAGGTTGACGGAGTTGATCCAGAAGCCCCGGGCATAGGGATACAGGTCCAAGTGAAATTTGAATATTTGGCAACATGATAGGGATAAGGTTTATAAGTTCGGTACTGGGCCAAGGTCATCGGATAAAAAGCGACCTTGCCTTCATCAAAATCCTTAGAAGTGACATTGAAGTTGCCATGAAGGGCTTCGAGTTTTTCGACAAAATAGAGCGAGCGCTTCATTTCTTTACTCGTAAGATTAATACTGTCCTGACGGAAAAGCTGGCCCCCATGGGCTGCCAAAGCCTCCCGCCAGGTATAATCTGTACTTCCAAACTGATCCAGCTCACCATCTCCATCCGTATCCCTGGTCACCTTTTGACAAATCGTATAAAATTCCTCCAAAGTCCACCCCTCTTTTGGAATAGCAATCCCTTCCTTTTCCAATAAATCCTTATTGACACACATCAAAACAGGATTGCTCTCAAATGGGAGGGCATATTGATGATTCTTGTACTTGCCTGCTTCTAGGGCGACTGGATAAAAATGAGAAGGATCGACCTGTTCGCCCATCAAGGGGGTCAAATCTTCCACCGCCCCACGCGCTGCTAACACTGGGAGCTCTGTACTGGATACCATATAGAGATCGGGCTCCTGCCCATGGAGGATCTGATTGGCTAACCAGCTCGCATATCGATTCTTCGGAATTCCGCTTTCGTAGACAATCTTTACCCCTGGATGCGTTTTTTCGAAACGAGCAATCGCTTGGTCCAAGACTTTTTCTTCTGTTTGGGTGGGCACATCCCAGCTAGAGCCCGCGTAGACCCCCAAACGGACAATCCTAGGCTGTTGCTGCCACCAAATCCCACCAGCAAGTAGAAAAAGCAAAAGCAAGCCTAGAAACAATCTGGAGCCTCGAATCTTACGTTTTTTCTTCATCGGCTATCACTTTCTGTTCCAAAGTCCTTAGTGGTCACACCTTTTTGAACAGACCAAATAGCCAACTGGGTCCGATCCCGCAAGTTCAACTTAGACAAAATGGTTGATAGGTAATTCCGAATCGTTCCCTCAGATAGGAACAATTTGGCTGCGATTTCCTTATTAGACTCCCCAAAACCAACCTGCTGGATGATCCGCCATTCGGTCAGGGATAAGTCGCTCACATATTCTTCAGAAACGGAGATTGTATAATTGCTCTGAGCCATCTGAGAAAAAATCTGAAAAACCTTACTGGCAATATTGGGGTTAATCATGGCTCCCCCATGATAGACAATTTGAATGGCTTGGTAGAGTTCCTCTGTGGAAGCCCCTTTGAGCAAATACCCTGAAGCTCCATATTTCAGAGCCCGAAAGATGAAATCATCATCGTCGAAGGTGGTTAGAATGATGATTTTTACCTCAGGGAAGCGTTCCTTGACTTCTTTTGTCGCCATCACACCATCCATCTTAGGCATACGAATATCCATCAATACAACATCTGGTCGATCTTGGGGGATTCGCTCTAGCACCTCATGACCATCTGCCACTGCAGAAGTCACCTGAATATCTTGATGAGCAGACAAAATAATTTGGAGCGATTCGCGAATCAGCGCTTGATCATCCGCAATCATTACTTTGATCATAAAAGATTTCCTCCTTTTTCTTTGGGCAATTCAATTCGTGTATAAAATCCATTTCGATTGGCAAATTCGATCCTTCCTCCCAAGATAGAGATCCGCTCTCGCATTTGCTTCAAGCCGTAGCCGACCTGCAGTTGGTCAAAGCCGACCCCATTATCTTGGAGAATCATGACATAGGCATCTTCCACCAAAAAGAAAATCTGCATGTGGCTGGCATGACCGTGGCGGACAGAATTGGTCATGGACTCCTGAATCACTCGAAAGACAGTATCCTCCACCATGACATCTAGATCCACCTCATCCCAGTCATAGGTCAGATCGACTTGTAGGTGGGAAATGGCTTGGTATTCGTGAACCAATTTCAAAACTGCATCCCTCAAGGTATGATCCTCCAGGGCACCTGGTCGCAGCTTGTTCAAAGACCCCCGGACGTCCTTGATTCCATCTCGTACCACCGTAGAGACCGATTGCAGCTGGGTCTTGGCGCGACCAGGATCAATATCAATCAGAACCCCAACCGCATCAATCCCTGCAGAAATGCCCGTCAAGGCATGGCCCAGAGTATCGTGAATCTCTCGTGCGATCCGCTTGCGCTCCCGGTCCTCCGCAATCTTTTCCGAAAGGGCCATGTAGCTATTTAATTCCGTATTGACCTGCGATACCATTTCTAACTCTTTTTCGATTCGATGGTGCTCTGCTACTACCGATAAAATGTAAAAGAGAAGAGAAATAATAAAGACAACCATATTTAAGGAAGCTAGCGCATTTTTAGCGAATAGGATGAGCATCCGAATCGATGAAGGATAGAAGGCGATATAGGTATCTAGCGACGGCAACTGCACGACAAGAGAGAGGATGTCATAGTTGGTCACAAGGAGGACAATGAAACTCAGAAGGATAAAGGCAAACCAGTAGCGCCTGTCCTTGGAACTACTAAACTCCTTAGAACCGTAAAAGATATCAGCAAATACCAAAAGGATGATCCCATTGTAGGAGAAGCTGAGGGACATCATGACGCCTAACATCAGCAGTATTTCTAGGATATTCCACTTGTCAAAAACCGACCACTCCTGTGTCCCTGGGCGCATCCGATAAAAGGTAATGAGAAGAATCCCTCCAAAGAGGAGGATGGAGATCCAAAAGTTCTGAGCGGGGGAACTTGGTATTTCTCTTAATTGCTCCAACAATTGATAGCCCTGCCCCTTGGCAATGATGTAATTGGTCGCATGCAAGTAGAGGGAACTGCTAAATAAGATGGCGATAAAATTAATGATTTTTAGCAAAATCAAACTATACCGAATGCCACGAAGCTTGGTCATTACTGCCACCCGTTGACATCATAGTGGTCAACATTATCCTTATCAATCATCTCTACTGGAATCTTATACTGTTCCTTGTAGGATTTACCTGTCCTCATGCACTCAATCACTTGCATCACCTGTCTCCCCATTTTAAGAGGAGATTGGGCAACCGTTCCTTCGATATCATCCGTCGTCGAGAGCAAAACTTTCATATCCGGAGAGCCATCGATTCCATAGATAGAAATCGGCTGAGCTAATCGGTTTTCCTTGATGGCCGCTAGGGCTCCGATAGCTGCCCGATCATTTAAGGCCACGACCGTATCAAATACCAGACCATCCTGAATGACCTGGGAAACAGCTGGTAAGGCCAATTCCGTTTGACCACGGGTCTCTTCTCTCCCAACAACCTGATAGGCAGGCTCCGACTGAATGGTGTCTAAGAACCCTTGGATCCGTTGCTCTGCCGATACCGTCCCCTTATGCTCTAAGAGTAGGATCTTCGCCTCATTTTTCTGCTTCATCAGACGCTGGGCGACCAAGACCCCGGCTTGGTAATTATCCGACACTACACTGGCATCCACCGTGAAATGGCTGAGCTGACTATCCACTGCAATGATTTTAATCCCTGCCTCTTGAGCTCGCTTCAGGGAAGCAATGATTTTAGGGCTATCTCCTTTTACGGGGTTAATCACAATCACATTGACCTTTTGTTGACGAAAATAATCTATTTGCTGACTTTGTTTTTCCTCGTCCAATTCTGGATTACGAACTAGAAGCAAATCCCCTTTTTCGTCAGCCACTCGTTCAATCTCTGCATTCAGTGTTTGGTAGAATTCATTGTTCATGGTCATGTAGGTCACACCAATCCGCATCTGCCCTTTTACCGGTTTTAGTTGGCTAGCATTCAAGTAGATGACCACTACCACAAAAATCAGGCTCCAAAATATCGCATAAATCATCGCTCGATTCCGTTTCTTTTGAACGATTTCCTCTTCTAATTCCATCTCTTCTCCTCTTAAAAACGGATTATTTTGCTACATCAAACATTTTCGTTCGCATTTAATACCTTTTATTATAGCATTTTTTACCAAGAGCTTGAAGGTCTCTCGGAAATGAATGCGTTTTACGTCTCTATCTAGATAATAACTTCTCCCTACAACTTCAGTAAGAAGTTTCGAAAAAGAAAAAACGACACAGCTGACCAGCTGCACCGTTTTCTTCTGTTAAAATGGAAGCTCTTCCTCTTCGAGGATCAGATCCGCTAAATCTCCTCCTGCTCCATTAGCCCGCATCGCTCGTTGAGCGCGACTTTCTAAGAGCTGGAATCCTTGACAGAGCACTTCTGTCACATATTGGGTCGTCCCATTCTTCTCATAACGTCTGGTTCGAAGCTCGCCATCTACTGAGAGCAAGCTCCCCTTGTTGGCATAGGATACAAGGGTCTCTGCTAATTTCCCCCAGACCACTAGGGTGATAAAGTCCGCCTCACGCTCGCCATTTTGATCCTTGTAACGCCGATTGACAGCCAGGGTCGCACGCGCAACGGACTTATCCGTACTGGTCTTATGAAGCTCCGGGTCAGCCACAAGGCGCCCGATTAAAATTACTTTATTGTACATATTTCTTCCTCCTACTTATATAATTCGTAGTTTTCTAGCTATTTGAGGAAAAAATAAAAAAAAGAGAGTGGGACAGAAATCGGTAATTCGTTAGAATTCGATTTCGTCGTCCCACCTCCGCACAGTTGAGTAGGGCTGTAAAAGCTGATGAAATCAGCGTAGTAGAGCCCACTCAACCACTGCGTCTTGCTCGACAATCCAAAGACAATTGAGGGGCCGGATTTCTGTCCCACTCTCTTATCCTTGCCAGTGACGAGCGGGGTCAAATGGAGTTCCCACCTCTTCTGTATCCTGCAATTCAATAATACCACGTTTTTGTGGTGCATTTGGCAAGTGCAATTCGCGTGGGCTACACATCATGCCAAAGCTCTTTTCTCCACGAAGGGCTCCTGGGAAAATCAAGCTGCTATCTGGCATCATCGCACCTGGTAGAGCCACGATTGTCTTGAGGCCTTCACGCGCATTTGGTGCACCTGCTACGATCTGAACCGTCTTGTCTAGTCCAACAGCCACTTGGCAGATGTTGAGGTGGTCACTATCTGGATGAGCAACCATTTCAACGATTTGCCCCACGACAAACTTAGGCTCCTTGTCATTAACCAAGACCTCTGCAAATCCTTCAGCTTGTAATTCTTGATTGAGGCGTGCAACTTGCTCATCACTCAAGAAAAGTTGCCCCTTGCCGTCAAGGGCAAAGAAAGTCGAAGCCTCAAAAATATTCCAGGCCACTGTTTCTTGCTTGTCTTCACGGTAGACACGGGCTACTTTGCCTTTGCGCTCGACTGCTAACTTGGCATCCCCACTATTTTTCAAGGTGAGCATTAAGACATCACCGACTTGTTCTTTATTATAGGTTACAATCATTCTTTCTCTTTCTCCTACTTCAATCCTGCTAAAAATTCTGAAATCTGAGCCTTGGTTTTGCGATCACGATTGACGAAACGCCCCAGTTCCCGATCCTTGTCTAGGACCACTAAACTCGGAATGCCATAGATATCCCAAAGCTTAGCCAGGTCTAGATACTGGTCTCGGTCAACCAAAATGAAGGTAAATTCAGGGTTGTCTGCTTCAATCTCTGGCAAAAAGGGCTGGATATACCGGCAATCGCCACACCAATCCGCTGAAAAGAAGAAAACCTTCTTTCCTTCTTGCTCGACGTAGCGGGCTAATTCCTCTAAGGACTGTGGAATGATCATAGTTTTTCCTCTTCATAGTGAAGGAGGCCCTCTTCATAGACAAAGCGATAGTGGCGCTCATCTTCAAAAATGAGCCCTCCTACCAGACGCTCTTCGCTTGATTCATAGAGTTCCACATAAAGGGTCGCAATCTTCCCCATATTCTCCATTTGCTCACGGACTTCTGCGACTAACTCTTCTTGCGTCCGCAGACGTTTTTGATCTTTGGCAATTTTATAGGCCCCAAGGGCTAGAGCACTTGCACTAGCTACTGCAAGGCTGGTTAAAATGATTTTTTTTGCTTTCATACCTCATATTGTAACACAAAATACAAGCTGGGACAACGAAGGAGAATAGATCCCCCCATCATGACAATCTGCTTTCATTCCCGTCAACTGCCACTACCATCTCGACTAAAAAAGTGATAAAATAACAATCAGAAAGAAGGTAACTTATGACTGATTTATTTTCTAAAATCAAAGAAGTAACAGAACTTCCTGCCATCTCCGGCCATGAAGCGCCTGTTCGCGATTATCTACGCAAACAGATCACTCCACATGTGGATGAAGTGGTCACAGACGGCTTGGGAAGTATTTTTGGGGTACGCCACTCAGAAGCGACTGATGCTCCTCGCATCATGGTCGCCGGCCATATGGATGAAGTTGGCTTTATGGTCAGTGAGATCAAGGCAGACGGCACCTTCCGCGTGGTTGAAATTGGTGGTTGGAACCCGATGGTGGTCAGCAGCCAACGTTTCACCCTTTTGACCCGCGATGGCCATTCCTACCCTGTCATTTCTGGATCTGTTCCTCCGCATTTGACGCGTGGCGCAAACGGTCCTGCTCTTCCAGCAATCGGGGATATTGTCTTTGATGGCGGCTTTGCCAACAAAGAAGAAGCCGAGAGCTTTGGAATCCGTCCAGGCGACACCTTGGTCCCTGAAAGCACTGCAATCTTAACAGCCAATCAGAAAAACATCATCTCCAAAGCTTGGGACAACCGTTATGGGGTCTTGATGGTCAGCGAATTGGCACAAGCCCTCTCTGGACAAGCCCTAGCAAACGAGCTCTATGTCGGAGCGACTGTCCAAGAAGAAGTCGGACTGCGCGGTGCTGGGACTTCTGTGACCAAGTTTGATCCGGAAATCTTCCTGGCTGTTGACTGTTCTCCAGCGGCAGATGTCTACGCAGGCCAAGGGGCCATCGGAGAAGGAACCCTCCTTCGTTTCTTTGACCCAGGTCACCTCATGTTACCAAATATGAAGGATTTCCTCCTCACCACTGCTGAAGAAGCAGGCATCAAGTACCAATACTACTGTGGAAAAGGGGGAACGGATGCTGGAGTAGCCCACTTACGAAGTGGCGGAGTCCCATCTACTACCATCGGAGTCTGTGCGCGCTACATCCACTCTCACCAAACCCTCTATGCCATGGATGACTTCCTTCAAGCCCAATCTTTCCTTCAAGCCTTGGTTAAAAAATTGGATCGTTCAACCGTTGATTTAATTAAGAATTATTAATATTTTCCCAAAATAATTGTTTTAAACCCCCATTTTGGGGTTTTTTTGATATAATACTGAATGAATATTGCAACGGGTGTTCTTTTGCACTCCCCTTTCCTTACGTGGAAGGCGGAGCACCGCTAAAGACCACCCTCGCTTCTTTATTGGAGGTTTAAATGAAGAAACAAGCTTTTAGTTCCGAAAAGTATTTGAATTTGCAACGCGATCACATCCTCGAACGGATCAACCAATTTGATGGTAAGCTCTACCTAGAGTTTGGAGGAAAAATGCTGGAAGATTTCCATGCTGCCCGCGTACTCCCTGGTTATGAACCGGACAATAAAATTAAACTTCTCCAAGAACTTCGTGACCAAGTGGAGATTGTCATTGCCATTAATGCCAGCAACATCGAGCATTCAAAAGCGCGTGGTGACCTAGGAATCTCTTATGACCAAGAGGTCTTTCGCTTGATCGATAAATTCAACGAATTGGGCATCTATGTTGGTTCTGTCGTCATCACTCAGTATGCTGGTCAACCAGCCGCAGATGTTTTTCGTAAACAGTTGGAAAAGAATGGCATCGCCTCTTACCTCCACTACCCAATCAAGGGCTACCCAACGGATATGGATCACATCATTTCTCCTGAGGGAATGGGGAAAAACGACTATATTCAGACTAGCCGCAATCTCGTTGTCGTGACAGCTCCTGGTCCTGGTTCTGGTAAATTGGCCACTTGCATGTCCAATATGTACCATGACCAATTAAATGGCATCAAATCTGGTTATGCTAAATTTGAAACCTTCCCAGTTTGGAACCTGCCTTTGCATCACCCAGTGAATTTGGCCTATGAAGCTGCTACTGCAGACCTTGACGATGTCAATATGATTGACCCATTCCACCTCCAAACCTATGGCGAAACAACGGTCAACTACAACCGGGATATCGAAATCTTCCCTGTCTTGAAGCGGATGTTGGAACGCATCCTTGGAGAATCTCCTTACGCTTCCCCAACAGATATGGGTGTGAACATGGTCGGCTTTGCCATCGTGGACAATGACGCAGCGATTGAAGCCTCTAAGCAAGAAATTATCCGCCGTTACTACCAAACCATTCTAGATGTGAAGGCAGAGCGTGTCGGAAACGGAGCTATTAAGAAAATTGAACTCTTGATGAATGACTTAGGCATTTCACCAAAAGACCGCCAAGTCACCGTCCTTGCCCGTCAAAAAGAGGAAGAAACCGGTGAACCTGCCTTGGCACTGGAATTGCCGAACGGAGAAACCGTGACAGGTAAGACTTCTGACTTATTTGGTCCAACGGCAGCTGTTCTCATCAACGCCATCAAGAAATTGGCCCATATTGATAAAGAAACCAAGTTGATTGAGCCAGAATATGTGAAACCAATCCAAGGCTTGAAGATCAACCACTTGGGCAGTCGCAACCCTCGCCTCCACTCAAATGAAATCCTCATCGCCCTCGCCATTACCGCCATGAACCATCCAGAGGCAAATCTTGCCATGCAAGAATTGGGTCGATTGAAAGGGAGCGAAGCCCATTCAACAGTCATGTTGACAGACGAAGATAAGAACGTTCTTCGCAAACTGGGCATTCATGTGACCATGGATCCAGTTTACCAATACGATCGCTTGTACCGCAAATAAAGAAAGGCAAGGCTAGACCGTTGGTCCTAGCTCCATATACAAAAAATCCCCTGAGTGCCTGAACCAGTTGGCACCCAGGGGATTTTTCATAGTTTAATTGGATGGAGAGTTACCTCTCCTTAAAAAGATAGAGGCCCACAATCAGTATCGGGACAAGGAGAAGGGGATACGCTTCTTTTGGCAGTAAGTCCGTTTCCAAACTCAACCAAAGGAAAAAAACAGCCAAGACAATCGCGATCAACCATTTTACAAGATAAGATTTCATGACGCCCACCTACCCCTAATCTATTTATGCATAGTATACTCCTGCTCAGTCAACCTGTCAAGGTAAAAAAGGTAGTTGACCTAAGGGTCAACTACCTTATGTTTCTTTCACAGCCTCCCACAGTTGTCGGATCTGTTTTCTTTGGACAGGATCCACAAAGTAAGGAGCAATTTCATTCAAGGATTCTAGGACAAATGCCCGTTCTGCCACATACGGATGAGGGAGAATCAAATCTGGACTATAGAGGATCAAATCCTCCATATAAAGGAGATCCAAATCGATGACCCGTGGTCCCCATTTGATCTCACGAATCCGGCCCATTTCTAGTTCGATTCCTAGCAAGGTCTCAATCAAGTCTTGGGGCGTAAACCAAGTTTCGACCTCTACGACTTGGTTGAGGAAGCTATCCTGCTCGACCCCTCCCCAAGGTGCTGTCTCAATCTGAGAAGAGGTTTGGAGAATCGTAAGCCCCTTTTCTTCTAGTCTAGATACAGCCGTCTCCAACTGTTGTCCCTTATCGCCCATATTGGTTCCCAGACCAATAAAGGCTCGTCTTTTTTCTCGTTCAATCGTGACCGAACAAGTATCCAAAGGTAGAGGAACTGGCGCCCAAGGTTTTTTCAGCTCCAGTCGAGCCTTTTTGACAAAGTCATAGGTTGCAAAAATCTTCTCCACAAGCTGAAAAGCTACTGTCTCAATCAAATCAATTTTCTCAGCTTGAACCCAATTTGTCAGTTGCTCTGCTAAGATTCCATAATGGATTGAAGCCGTCAAATCGCCCGTCCGAGCAGACTTTGTCATCTCATAATCGACACAGACATCCAGGACAAAGCGTTGCCCCAATTCCTTTTCAGCGGAAAACACACCATGATAAGCATAAATTTCCAAATCTTTGATCCGTAATTGATCCACCATCGTCACCTCAGTTTATCTAGGGATTAGTGTCCCATTAGTTTATAGGCTTCGTTTTTCAGGTCTTTATCTGTCTCTAACAAGCCACGCGCTGCTGTCGTTACAGTAGCTGTCCCTGGTTTGCGTACCCCACGCATGTTCATGCACATGTGCTCTGCTTCCACCCAGACAAGGGCTCCCTGCGCTCCCAGATACTCCATCAAGGCATCCGCGATTTCCACTGTCAAGCGCTCCTGGATTTGAGGCTTTTTGGCGTACACTTCCACTGTCCGAGCTAGCTTAGAGAGGCCCGCTACGCGCCCATTTGGGATATAGGCAATGTGGACCTTGCCATAGAAGGGCAAGAAATGGTGTTCACACATCGAGTGGAAGAAGATATCCTTTTCTACCACCATATTGTTGTCCACAATCTCAAAAGATTTTGATAGGTGGACTTCCGCAGTTTGGTTGAGACCTGCAAAAATCTCTTGGTACATCTTGGCAATGCGTTCTGGTGTTTCTTGCAAGCCCTCACGGCTTCCGTCTTCACCGACTGCGTCGATAATCATCTTCACGGCTTCTTGAATTTTCTTTGTATCCATGTTATCTCCTACTGATTTCTTCGATTAGAAAGGCTCTCACCTGAGCCAAAAAGTACAAGGATCCCGTCACTAAGAGGAGATCAGATTGTTGCAATTTTCTTTCTAGATATTGGGTTAAAAACACCTTCCATTCTTGATAAGGCAGGCCTTTTTGATGGGCTATTTCCTGCATGTCTCTCACGGAATAGGCGCGTGAATCCTCAAAGGTCGTCAAGGTTAATTGACTCTTTTCCAATCCGCTCCATAGTTCTAGCATCTCCTCAATCGCCTTAGTCTGGATACAGGTAAACAAGACTTGTTTGTCCAACTGTCCATACCGTTCTTTTATGGTGGCTACAAGAGGGGCTACTGCATGCGGATTATGGGCGCCATCTAGAATGATGAGGGGCTGGGTCGAAATAACCTCTAGGCGTCCCGGCCACTGGACCCCTTCCCAAGCTTGGAGGATTTCTTCTCTGCTTAAGAAAGAGAGCCCCTTTTCTTGACAGAAGGTATCGCAGAGAGCCAGGGCCAGTCCAGCATTGTCGACTTGATGAAGTCCCAAGAGCCCTGTCTTTAGTTGCATTTCTTCCCGATACTGGCTCTGATAGCCAAAAACTTCCCCGTCTGCCAGTGACTCTTGGTAGCTAACTAAAAAGTCCTGACCTAACAGCTCTACTGGTGCCGATAAGCAGTTCGCTCGCTGCACAATGACTTCTTGGGCTTCCAGTTCCATCCGACCTAGCAAGACCGGAATCTTTTCCTTGATGATTCCCGCCTTCTCTCGAGCAATGGAGGCCAAATCCGGACCTAAGAGAGCCACATGGTCCAGGCCAATCGTCGTGATGGCTGTCAAGATAGGCTGACAAACATTGGTACTATCGAGACGACCACCCATGCCCACTTCCAGAATGACCACATCTGGCTTTTCTGCTGCAAAATAATCAAAAGCCAGAACGGTCATCAACTCGAACTCGGTTAAGCCCAGCAAGGTCTGATCAGAACTGTTTTTTGCAAGCAAGTCCTGATAGAGGGACAGATAAGTCTCTAAATCCTGATCTGAGATAGGAAGACCATTGATACTGATTTGCTCATGAAAGGAAACTAGATAGGGGGATGAGAAAACACCAACCCGCAACCCTTTCGCCTCTAGTAAAGACCGTAAATGGGCTAGGGTCGATCCTTTTCCATTGGTCCCAGCTAGATGGATTACAGGACAGGCTAAGTGTGGGTTTCCCCTCAAGGCCAGCAGGGCTTCCATTCGCTCCAAGCCAAAATGGGGCTCGGAAGAACGATAAGTAGCTAACCAACTGAGATCTACTGTCATATCTCTTCTCTTTTCTTTAGCGATATTGTTTCAAATGAAGGTCCTGCGCTTGATCGGCTTGGTAGATCGCACTACCGATAGCTACCGCCATCTTATGGAGGGGGATATCATGCACACGCACAATTTCTACCCCTTGGCTGGCAGCCACACTCGTCAAATGACTGGATGCCAAATCCCGATTGTAGAATACTTCTTTCGTTTCAGGGTCAGTCTCAAATCCCTCTTCTTCCAGAATATTAACCACAAAGCGCTTCCGAGAGACTCCTAAAAAGATTGGATACCCCTTAGCATGAATGGTTTTTAAGTCCTGCAAAAGTTGGAGGTTTTCCCGCTTGGTCAAGCCAAAACCAATCCCAGGATCTAAGAAGAGTTGATCCGGACTCAATCCCGCCTCCTCTGCTAGCTCAAGGCTCTTAGCAAAGAAGGTCCACATGCAGTCTTGGATAGAGAGACCTTCAAACTGCGCCAACTCCTCTGATGAAAAGGCCGGCTCAAAACCAAAGGTCGGAAAAATGACGGAACTTGGATGATGAGGACGAGCCATGACTGGATTAAACATAAGAATGGCTCCAGCCTGAGCTTCTGCAATCACCCCAGCCATTTGCGGATCTCCTAGCAGGCCTGTGATATCATTGACCAAGTCTGCGCCAGCTGCTAGGGCTGCACGAGCGACCTCTGACTTCCAAGTATCAACCGAAATCAAGATATCACTCTCTGCTCGAATCGCTTCAATGACGGGCACGACTCGCTGGATTTCTTCCTGAATTTCCACAAAATGACTCCCTGGACGTGTGGACTCCCCACCAATATCCAGTATGCTTGCCCCTTCTGCTATTAACTTTCGAGCTTGCTCGAGAGCTCTATCTACCGTTTGGTAACGCCCCCCATCTGAAAAGGAGTCGGGGGTGACATTGAGGATGCCACATAGAAGTGTCCTATCCTTGCCTAGTTGTCTCCATTCACTCTTTGACATATCTTCCTTCATCTTTCTACAGAAATGCCAACCAAGCATAGAAAAGAGGTTAGAATCTTTCCAACCTCCGAGTTTGTCTCTATCTGCGCCTAGATGCTTCTTTGGTAGCTTACCAAAGCTTCTGAATAAAACCCATTGGTCCTATCATTCTACCATATTTTAAGCGGGAAGAAAAGAAACCAGAATAGTTATCAGAAAGGCAAAAGCATTCATGGTAAAGTGCAATAAAATCGAATATTCTACTCGTTTGTAGCGGTAGGCAACCCAAGTCAAGATGAGGGACATGCCCCCATAGATAATCCAGGAACCAAGATTACTTGGTGTATGTAAATAGGCAAAAACAAGAGCCCCAACCAAATAACCAATTTTTTCGTTCCCCTTAAAGATCAAGCGGGGAATCACAGCACGACAGATAATTTCTTCTCCTAAAGGTGCCACTACAACAATGAGCAAACCCATTGCCAGCTGAGGGGCCAAGGAAGCCACCCCTTGGATGGTCTCTTGGTTAGCTGTCGTCGCCTCTCCCAACTGTCGAAGAAGGTTAACCCCAAGAGCATTATTGGCCAGCAACAGGAGAAAATAAAGGAAATTTCGCCCAATATCTCTGCCTTTGATTCGTGAAAAATCTAGTGAATCAAGTGGACTCCATTTCATAAACCACCAAAGCAAATAGACGAGGAGCATGGTGACCCCAAGGACCAAACTATTGATCGTCCAATTTGACCAAGCATTTTCAATCCCCAAGATCAAAGCGATCATGGGTAGTTGAGTCGCTATAAATAACGGTATTCCAATTAGTAACCACAGACCATTTGAAACCCATTTTTTCTCCATCCAATTTTCCATTATTTTACCTCGATTATCAAACTATTTTTCTAGTATAGCATAGATGAGCTACTGGGGCAAGCCCAAGTAGAAGTCACACAAGAGAAAAAAGAGGCGCTTCAAGTCAGCCTCTTCTCTCTTGTTTTTATAGAATAAAGTCTTATCCCTTGTTTTTAAAGCGTTCAACATCACGTGCAATGACTAATTCTTCGTCCGTTGGGATGACCAAGACTCTCACTTTAGCATCCGCTGTTGAAATATCGCCTTCTGCACCAAAGACATTCTTTTCTGGATCAAGCTCACAACCAAACCAAGTTAAGCCGTCAATGACTTGTCCACGGATCGTTTTAGAATTTTCCCCGATACCAGCTGTAAAGATGATGGCGTCTGCTCCATTCAAGACAGCAAAGTATTGACCGATGTATTTCTTAATACGGTCGACAAAAATGTCGTTGGCCAAAAGTGCCTTGTCGTTTCCACTGCGCATGGCTTCGTGGATATCGCGCATATCACTAGAAAGCTCAGACACCCCTAGAAGACCAGATTCACGGTTCAAGATACGACTAATATCTTCTGGACTGTTGAAGTCCTCTGTGTGCTCCATCAAGTAAGGAATAATAGCAGGGTCAATATCCCCTGTACGTGTTCCCATCATGATGCCACCAAGTGGTGTGAAGCCCATAGACGTATCGACAGAAATCCCTTTGTCTACCGCTGTAATAGAAGCTCCATTCCCAATGTGGCAGGTGATTAATTTCAACTCTTCGATTGGTTTTCCAAGAAGCTTCGCAGCTTCGTGGGCTACATACTCATGGCTGGTCCCGTGAGCCCCATATTTACGAACCTTGTTTTCTGTATAGTACTTAGTTGGAAGAGGATAACGATAAGCTTTTTCAGGCATTGTTGTATGGAAAGAGGTATCAAATACAACAACGCTGGTAATATCTGGTAACAATTCTTTAAAGGCACGGATCCCAGCAGCGTTGGCAGGGTTGTGCAATGGGGCCAACAAAGAAAGTTCCTCAACCTTTTGAATGACTTCTTCATCTACAAGAGCAGACTCTTTGAAGTACTCGCCACCTGCAACGACACGGTGCCCTACTCCAGTGATTTCATCGTAGGAAGAAATAATATCGAAACGAATCAAATCATCGAGAAGGATTTTAACCGCTTGTGTGTGGTTCTCGATATCTAAAACCTGTTTTTCCGCTCGACCGTCAAATTTTACTGTCGAAATGGAATCTTTAAGTCCAATTCTCTCGATGAGCCCTTTTGCCAAAACTGTTTCTTCTGGCATTTGGTATAATTGCCATTTCAAACTTGAACTACCTGCATTAATTGCAATTGTTTTCGTCATTTTTTTACCTCTTTAAGCGTTTTCACTCCTATTATAGCAAAATTTTGTTTAAATTTCACTTTCTTTATTCCAGTTTTGAAAACTTTCACGGAATTTCATGAGGTCTTCCTGGTCTTGCAAATCAGTCAAAGGATAGACAAATGGTTGGACCACCGCTTCTTCTTGCTTGCGGAAAACAAAGATGGTTTTTGCTAGATTGGCTGATCGAAAGAGGTTCTCTGGCAAGGTCACCATGGCCAAGACCTGAGCATGATCCTGCATCCATTGTTTCAGCAGAGGACTCTGCTCGCTCGTCAAGAGATCATTCGGAGCTAGAAAAATAGCGACGCCACCTGGTTTTAAGTATTTTAGCGATTGTTCAATCAATAAATGATGGGCATAGGTGTGGCCCTGAGGGGAAGCGACCTGGTAACGACTCGCAATGGCATCATCTGGATAATAACCGACAGGTAAATCGCTGATAATCACATCGCTCTCTTTCAAAACTTGTGGACGAATGGCATCACCTTGGGCAAAATTCACATCCGCCTTCATCACTTCTGCCATACTAGCCGCAAGGTCAATCAAGAGATCATCAATTTCCAAGCCCAAATAATCTAAGGAACGCTGACAGTTGTTCATCAAGGTTTGGGCCAAGTTCCCTGTTCCACTCCCCATTTCTAGCACATCTACTTGATCGGAACTCGCCAACTGATCCACTAGGAAGACCAGAAGAAATCCAATCCCATCTGGCGTAAATTGGTGATTGGCCTGTAGGGGCTCTGTTTGGGCAGCCTTCATCAAAAGATACTGGAAGGAACGACGCCACTCTTCCTTGTTTAAGTTCAAGTCCTTCAGGCGCTGGTTGTTTTCCTTCACTAGAGTCAACTCTGTTTGCCCATCCAGATAGATGGCATTCTGCTCAACTAGAGCATCATAAAAGTTGGTCTGCAAATCATTTTGGATAGTTTGGGTATTCTCTAATAGGTAGCCGTAGGCTTTCTCAATTTTTTCGAAATTCATGCTTTCCTCCATCTCTTAATCATATCAAATTTTAAGAGTTTTCGCTATGCTTTTCGAAGGCCTGAGGCTTCTCTTCCTCAGTCGTGGTCGGGTGGTCTGTGGCCGAATCTGGAGCCTGCTTCTCCTTTTCCTTCTTGTCGGTTTTTTTCTTTTCACGAGGAGGTAGAGCAAAGGTGAAATGATAGCTTCCCCCATCTTGTAAGTGACTCGTTACGTTGGCAAAGCCCGATTTTTCTTCCAAATCGACTCGACCAGTTGAGAAGGTTATGGTTTTTTCTTCCCGATCCCAAGTATCAATCGCCAATTGAGCTTGCGCATAAGCCTGGATCCGGTGCTGACTAGCAAGGAGGATCCGTCTCTCTGCCACTTGTCTGTTCAGGTAAAACTGAAGCAAGAGACTAAAAACCGCCGACATAAAAAGGGCATAAAGAAGGATCCCGGCCTCAATCTGCTTCTTTTTTATCCTTTTCCACCACACGGTAGACCACCTCCCTTTCTAACCCTTCTTCAAAGCGCAGTTGAATAGACACCAGATCTCCTCTTTTTTCAATCCTGGCGGATTCAACTCCATCTATCATCGGTTGATAGCCACGGCCAGTCGCATCTGTCTTTCGGATATCTCCCCCCTTAGCCAGTCCAATGGCTATGGGTTTTTGATCCTGAACAAGATAGAATTTGTTATCTCTGACCTCTTCAAATTGGCTACGAGACAATTCAATGTCCAGCTGGTCCTGAAAGAGCAACCATTCCTCTTGCTTGATGTGACTTTGGTACTGGAGTTCTTGACGCAAAAGGCTTGTCAATCCTTGAAACACCAATAAACCACCGCTGATGACGAGCAGGGCAACCAAGGCCTCCAGTAAAGTAAAGGCTGGCAGTTTAGTTCTTTTCAACAGCAATCACAACCTTTCCTTCATGATAGACCTTTAAGGACTTGGCAGACCTCTCCACCTGGACACTGACCTGATTGATGCTCAATTGATCCTGCCTGGTCTGGATCGCCATTTTTGCGACTCGCAAGACTTCTCCTTGTCTCAACTCTTCTAAGCGCTGCTGTCGCGAGTCCCCTAGCTCTCCCAGCACAAGGGTCGTGAGGACACCAAACATCGCTAAGGCAATCAGTCCTTCTAACAAAAGACTAGCGGGGAGCCGTCGATTTTTTAATTTTTCCATTCCCAATTGCCAACTGATAAGTCACCACCTCTTTCTCTGTCTGAAATTGAATCTTGGTCAGGCTTGAATTGCCTCCTGCTGGATCAAAGGTCAGTTGCTTCTCTCTGACCACTTCCACCCCTTTTGGAAGCGGTAATTCTTGATAGGGACTATGAACCCCACCGTGGTCGATGGAAAGAAGAGCTCTCTCCTCTTTTGCAATACTCATCTTTTGTGTCTCCTGATAGACCCGTTCAAATTCCGAGAAAAACAATGTTTCTTCCACCTGCCCAAAGGCTTGATGGACTGACCCAGCTAGCAGCCAACATAGAAGACTGACGATACCTAGAGTTAGTAAGCTCTCTAGAAGGGTGAAAGCTTTAATCTGCAACCGCACGGTGATCACCTGCATTCTTCACATAGTGAGCACGGTAGGCTTCTGCTTGTTTTTGAGTGATTTGTCCTTCTGCGACTAGCTTAGAAAGACTAGCTTTTTCATTCTGATGATTGAGTTCATAGAGCTCAGCCTGGCTCTCCACGACTTTGACGACTGCTCGATTTCCTGTATCTGTTACCGAATCTTTCTGCTTGGTCAAGTTCGGAACAAAGAGCAAGAGAAGAACGCTGATAATGAGCAAAACAACTAACATTTCTAATCAAGGTGTCCTATTCTCTCCATTAATCGATAAATTTACTATCCTTCATTTCAATCAGAGTAAAAGCTTTTACCTTGAGTGTGCGCAATGATTTCATAAAGGAACCTCCAAATTTTCATAAATCGGCAGCAACATGGCTGCATAGAGCAAAACAATCATAAGAGCAACAAAGACAAAGACCAGTGGTTGAACGACATTCATGGCCTTGTTCAAACGATGGAAAAAGCCTGCCCAGGTCTTGTCTGCATAGATCTCCAGCTCACTACCGAGCTTGGATTTGGCTTCCCCATATTCAATCATGAGGGCCAGCTCTCGTTTAAAGAAAGGATAGGTCTGAATATGGTCAGAAAAAGACCTGCCACGAGCCAATGCCCGCTCTAAATCCTGTCCAATCTCTCGAAAGAGACGGGAACGTTGCCCCTGCATCACAGGAAAAATTTGATTCAGCTCCAACCCTTGGGCAATCATACTTCCCCATTCTCGAGCATAAAAAGCGGTCAGATAATCCTGTAGGAAGGGGCGAAGAAAAGGAAGTCTAGCCAAAGATGAAACCAGGGCCAGCCGCTTGGCACGACGGCCTAGGAAAAGGAGCATCAAAACTCCAATCGTCAGCAACACACTCCCTAACAAAACATACTGGGGAAAAACACTGATCAGTCGTGTCGCCCCATTTTGACTCTCCAACTGAGGCAAGAGATAATTTTTCAGCCCCAGCATAATCAAGATCAAAAATCCCAACAAGAGCACGGGATAGGTCGCCACCTCAACTAGTTTCTTTCGAACCTGGGTCAGATTTTCCAAGTAGCTACGGATTTTTTCCAAACTTAAGGTAACATTTCCATGCTGCTCTGCCAGTGCCAATTGAGTCGTTACCTGATCGGAGAAACCTAGATCAGAGAGAATGGCTGACAGGGGCTTTCCGTTGGCTAGTCCAGCTTGCATTCTTTCAACAAAATTGGCTTCTACCAATTGACTGCGCCGAAGAAAGTCGATGACCTCTGATAAATGAAAGCCACTACTGTAGAGATTGTGAAAGAGCTCAATGACATGTTCTTGCTTAGCAATCGATAATTTTTTCGGCTTGCGCCTGACCCAGCTCAATATGTCCCGCTTCATAAAGTGCGTCCATTTGCTGGTTCCACTTTTGACTGGAGTGGTTTTGGTAATCTTGGATGGCAAAGTCAGTGACACCTCCTCCCTTTATCAAACGCTGGTAACATATCCCTTGAAGGACAATCCGTAACTCCTCCTCACTCACCCCCAACTCCAATAGGCGTTCATAAACCCCAGGAATGCTCTTGGCATGGATGGTGGAAAAAACTGTCACACCTGTCAGACTAGCCCGAATAACTGCGCGAGCTGTCTCCGTGTCACGGATTTCTCCGATGAGGAGGAGATCTGGGCGATGACGCAAAGACAGTTTAATCAAGCTATCATAGGTCATGCCAATCGCTTCATTGAGTTGCAGTTGCAGCATCTCTTCCTGCTTAATTTCTACGGGATCTTCAATTGACATGACTTGTTGCCCTGAAAATTTCTTCTTGGCCAGGGCATGCATCAGTGTCGTCTTCCCCGATCCGACTGGACCTGCAAATAAGTAGAGCCCCCGCTTACTCACCTTCTCTTCTAGCTCTTGAAGTTGGTCGAACCAGAAACGGAGCTCCCGGTCCTCATTGTGGAGCAGGCGAATGACCAAACTCTCATATCCCCTATAGTCTCCCACAGTAGACAAACGTAAGGACAAGACCTTATCCCCTAGAGAATAGTCACAGGAGCCCAATTGACTCCGGCGCCTTTCCCCCACATTCATCCCTGCCATAAACTTAAAATGGCTGACGACCGCTACCATTTGTTCTTGTGAATAGGTCTCGATAAAGCGTCGCTCATCCCCAACCCTTAAAAAGAGCTGATAGTCTGACGATCGAGGAACAAAATAAATATCCTGAGCTTCGGCATTCGATGCCATTCGAATTATGGATTGTGCAATTTCTTGAACCATATTTCCTCCTTTCACTATATAATTCGCAAATAATTGGCCAACTAACGCTGAATTTAGAAAAAAGAGCAAAAAAAAAGAAACTCAACTGCATATTGAATTTCTCTTCCTATAGATTATTGCTCTCGTAGTCTAGCTTACAAGAGCGATGAGCCGTGTGGGCATTCTCTTTTTCGTAGCCTGGACGGCGCTTGCTTCTCGGTATCTTCTGATCGTTTTCTAGCAAGGCGACTGAATGATATTGTTGCACGTATTCCGCACATTCTTCACACCAGCGCTGATCCTCAGGATCCCAAAAAATCGTCATTAAATCACTTCTACTTTTAAATAATGGAGATTGCTCTCTTAAAAGTAACCATTGGCGTTTGTAGTATTTTAGGGCTTCATAATAGTCATCAAAACTCTGACTAGTGACAATGTCCTTCTCCCAATCTTCTAAAAACCACCAGGGTTCGTAATCCCCATACATTTCAATTACTTGATACATATTTCTCTCCGTCCTTTGTATCCAATATTATATATAAAATCCTTTGATAATAAAAGAATTCTGCTTATGAAAGAAAAATACAGTAGATTTCCCGAATATTTTCTCCATTTTATTTCAAAATATACCCCGACGAAGGAAAGCTAGGCTATTTTTTGACACAAACAAAAAGAAGCCCTACTGATAATCAGTAAAGCTTCTTTTGGGATTAATTTTCTTCCACTACAGTTGCTTCAACCATTTCAGTTGTTTCTTCTGTAACAGGAATTTCTTCGATAATTTCGACTTCATTGACTGCTTGTGGTTCCAAGTTACGGTAACGAGCCATACCTGTACCGGCAGGAATAATCTTACCGATGATAACATTTTCCTTAAGTCCAAGGAGATGGTCTTTCTTACCACGAATCGCTGCGTCAGTGAGGACACGAGTTGTTTCCTGGAAGGAAGCCGCTGACAAGAAACTATTGGTTTCAAGAGAGGCTTTGGTGATTCCCATAAGGACAGGACGAGCCGTCGCAGGAACCCCACCAGAAATAACCACATCACGGTTGGCATCTGTAAAGTCTGTGATATCCATGAGAGTACCCATGAGAAGGTCTGTATCTCCTGGATCCATGACACGAACCTTACGGATCATTTGACGCACCATTACCTCGATGTGTTTGTCGCCGATTTCTACCCCTTGGCTACGGTATACTTTTTGTACTTCCGCAAGGAGGTAAGTTTCAACTGACAAGACATCACGGACAGCAAGGAGACGTTTTGGTTGGATAGACCCTTCTGTAAGAGCCGCACCACGAGAGACTTGATCTCCCACTTCGACTTTCATGCGGGCTGTGTAAGGGACAACGTATTCTCCCTCTCCAGTCGCACCACGTACAAAGACTTTCTTGGTCCGTGTAGAAGCATCTTCTTCAATGGCTGTGACTTCCCCTTTGACCTCAGTGATGACCGCTTCCCCTTTCGGATTGCGGGCTTCAAAGATTTCTTGGACACGAGGAAGACCTTGCGTGATATCAGTATTTGAGGCAACCCCACCCGTGTGGAAGGTACGCATGGTCAACTGTGTACCAGGTTCCCCGATAGATTGGGCAGCGATGGTTCCGACTGCTTCACCAACCTCAACCGCATCACCAGTCGCCAAGTTGATACCATAACAGTGACGGCAGACACCATGACGAGTGTTACATGTGAAGACAGAACGGATGGTCACTGCTTCAACACCTGCATTGACGATGTCACGAGCGATATCTTCTGTAATCAAGGTATCAGGACCAACGATGACTTCTCCTGTTTCAGGATGTTTAACAGTTTTCTTGGTATAACGACCTGTCAAACGTTCTTCCAATGGTTCAATCATTTCTTTACCATCTGTAATAGAGGTAATCAGAAGTCCACGGTCAGTTCCACAGTCATCTTCACGAATGATCACGTCTTGGGCAACGTCAACCAAACGACGAGTCAAGTAACCTGAGTCGGCTGTTTTAAGGGCCGTATCGGTCATCCCTTTACGAGCACCGTGAGTAGAGAAGAACATTTCCAAAACGCTCAAACCTTCACGGAAGTTTGAAAGGATCGGCAATTCCATAATACGTCCGTTCGGTGCGGCCATCAAACCACGCATACCGGCAAGCTGTGAGAAGTTTGAGATGTTACCACGGGCTCCAGAGTCCATCATCATAACGATTGGGTTCTTCGGATCTTGGTTATCAATCAGACGTTTTTCCAATTTCTCACGGGCTGCACGCCATTCAGCTGTAACCGCATTGTAGCGCTCATCATCTGTAATCATCCCTTTACGGAACTGTTTGGTGATTTGTTCTACACGTTTGTGAGATTCTTCAATGATTTCAGCCTTGTCTTCAACAACTGGAATATCGGCAATCCCCACTGTCAAACCAGCAAGGGTTGAGTGGTGGTAACCTAAGTCTTTCAAACGGTCCAAGAAAGCAGATGTTTCTGTTGTACGGAAGCGTTTGAAGATTTCCGCGATGATATTTCCAAGGTTTTTCTTCTTGAATGGAACATTTAATTCCAATTTCTCAATCGCTGCTTTGACATCTTGACCAGGCTCTAAGAAGTACTTAGCTGGAACGCCTTCTGTCAAGTTAGCATTATTTGGCTCTTGAAGATATGGAAGTTCTGCAGGCATGATATCGTTAAAGAGGATCTTACCAACAGTTGTCAAGAGAATCTTGTGTTGTTGCGCTTCTGTCCATGGTTTGTTCAAGCTATCCGTCGCAATTCCGACACGGGTATGCAAGTGAACATATCCATTGCGAAGAGCCATGACCGCTTCATCACGGTCTTTGAAGACCATGCCTTCGCCTTCACGACCAGCTTCTTCCATAGTGAGGTAGTAGTTCCCCAAAACCATATCCTGAGATGGGGTAACGACTGGCTTCCCGTCTTTCGGATTCAAGATGTGCTCAGCAGCAAGCATCAAGATACGAGCTTCTGCTTGGGCTTCTTCTGAAAGCGGTACGTGGATGGCCATTTGGTCCCCGTCAAAGTCGGCATTGTAGGCTTCACAGACAAGTGGGTGCAAGCGAAGAGCTTTCCCGTCAATCAAGACAGGTTCAAAGGCTTGGATCCCCAAACGGTGAAGGGTCGGTGCGCGGTTCAAGAGAACTGGGTGTTCTTTGATCACTTCTTCCAAGATATCCCAGATCCGCTCATCTCCACGTTCGACCAAGCGTTTAGCGGCTTTTACGTTTTGCACGATATCACGCGCAACGATTTCACGCATCACGAATGGTTTAAAGAGCTCGATGGCCATTTCACGTGGCACACCACATTGGTACATCTTAAGAGTTGGACCAACGGCGATAACGGAACGTCCTGAGAAGTCCACCCGTTTACCGAGCAAGTTTTGACGGAAGCGTCCTTGTTTCCCTTTGAGCATATGGCTCAAAGATTTCAGTGGACGGCTACCTGGTCCTGTGATCGGACGACCACGACGACCGTTGTCGATCAAAGCATCAACGGCTTCTTGGAGCATCCGTTTTTCGTTTTGCACGATGATACCAGGGGCATTCAACTCAAGCAAACGTGCCAAACGGTTGTTCCGGTTAATCACACGACGGTAAAGGTCATTCAAGTCAGAGGCAGCAAAACGGCCACCATCCAATTGGACCATCGGACGAAGATCTGGTGGAATAACGGGAAGGATGTTGAGAACCATCCATTCTGGCTTGTTGCCAGATTTGTAGAAGGCATCTAAGACATCCAAACGGCGAACTGCCTTCACACGTTTTTGACCAGTTGCAGTCTTCAATTCTTCTTTCAAGACAGCAATTTCAGCTTCCAAATCCACTTGTTTCAAGAGGTCTTGGATCGCTTCTGCCCCCATCTTAGCTACAAAAGAACCTGGTCCGTATTCGCGCAAGCGTTCACGGTATTCACGCTCTGTCATGATGGACTTATGCTCAAGCGGTGTATCTTTTGGATCGATCACCACGTAAGCTGCGAAGTAGATGACTTCTTCAAGGGCACGAGGACTCATGTCCAAGGTCAACCCCATACGAGAAGGGATGCCTTTAAAGTACCAGATGTGTGACACAGGTGCTTTCAATTCGATGTGTCCCATGCGTTCACGACGAACCTTGGCACGTGTTACTTCCACACCACAGCGGTCACAAACGATCCCTTTGTAACGGATCCGTTTGTATTTTCCACACGCACATTCCCAGTCTTTTGTCGGTCCAAAGATGACTTCATCAAAGAGACCTTCACGTTCTGGTTTCAATGTACGGTAGTTGATTGTTTCAGGTTTCTTGACCTCTCCATAAGACCATGAACGGACCTTGCTTGGAGAAGCTAGGGTGATTTGCATACTTTTAAAACGATTTACATCAACCACTATTTCTTACCTTTCTTTATGTTCATTATCGATTGTATGTTCTTCTGCTTTTTGGCGAAGGAGAGAAGGAACTTTCTTCACTCCTTCAAGCCTAAAGCTTGGGATAGAGAACCTTCTCAGGTTTTCCATCCTATTGAACTACATATTAAATTATTCTTCTTTCCCTTCAGCTTCAAAAGCTGCGCGAGCTTCCTTGGCTGCTTTTTCACGTGCTTTTTCTAGATCATCTACGTGGATGACATCGTCGTCTTCCCCTTCGTCAAGATCGCGAAGTTCAACTTCTTTGTCATCTTCATCTAGGACACGCATATCCAATCCAAGTGATTGCAATTCTTTCACAAGTACTCGGAAGGACTCTGGCACACCTGGTTTTGGAATTGGTTTTCCTTTGGTAATTGCTTCATAAGCTTTCAAACGTCCGTTGACATCGTCTGACTTGTAGGTCAAGATTTCTTGAAGGACATTAGACGCACCATAAGCCTCAAGGGCCCAAACTTCCATTTCCCCGAAACGTTGTCCACCAAACTGAGCTTTACCTCCGAGTGGTTGTTGGGTAACCATTGAGTATGGTCCGACAGAACGAGCGTGGAGTTTATCATCAACCATGTGGTGAAGCTTGATCATGTACATGACACCGACAGAAACACGGTTGTCAAATGGCTCACCTGTACGGCCATCGTAAAGAATGGTCTTGGCATCGCTATCCATACCAGCTTCACGAACGGTATCCCAGAGGTCTTCTGAGCTTGCTCCGTCAAAGACTGGTGTTGCGATGTGGATACCCAAGTTACGAGCCGCCATACCAAGGTGAAGTTCCATAACCTGACCGATATTCATACGTGATGGCACCCCAAGTGGGTTCAACATGATATCAACTGGTGTACCATCTGGAAGGTAAGGCATGTCTTCAACAGGAACAATACGGGATACAACCCCTTTGTTTCCGTGACGACCGGCCATCTTATCTCCGACGCGGATCTTGCGTTTTTGTGCGATGTAAACACGAACCAACATGTTGACACCCGATTGCAATTCATCTCCGTTTGCACGCGTAAAGATCTTGACATCACGAACGACACCATCTCCACCGTGAGGTACACGAAGAGAAGTATCCCGCACTTCACGAGATTTATCTCCAAAGATAGCGTGGAGGAGACGTTCTTCAGCAGAAAGGTCTTTTTCACCCTTCGGTGTCACCTTACCAACTAAGATATCGCCTTCTTTTACTTCCGCACCGATACGGATAATACCCATTTCGTCAAGGTTTCTGAGAGCATCTTCCCCAACGTTTGGAATTTCACGAGTGATTTCTTCAGGGCCTAACTTAGTGTCGCGCGTTTCTGATTCGAATTCTTCCAAGTGAACAGATGTGTAGACATCTTCTTTCACCAAGCGTTCGCTCATGATAACGGCATCCTCGAAGTTGTAACCTTCCCATGTCATGTAGGCAACGATTGGGTTTTGACCAAGGGCCATTTCCCCTTTTTCCATCGATGGACCGTCTGCGATAAAGTCTCCTTTTTCAACAACGTCACCAACCTTTACAAGAGTACGTTGGTTGTATGCCGTACCTGAGTTTGAACGACGGAATTTTTGGATGTGGTAGACATCAAGAGATCCATCTTTACGACGAACTTCTACCTTATCCGCATCTGCATAGCTAACTTTACCATCATGTTGCGCAATGACTGCAGCTCCTGAGTCATGAGCTGCTTGATATTCCATACCAGTACCCACGTAAGGCGCTTTTGGATCGATCAATGGCACAGCCTGACGTTGCATGTTGGCACCCATGAGGGCACGGTTGGAGTCATCGTTTTCCAAGAACGGAATACATGCTGTCGCAACGGCAACTACTTGTTTTGGAGATACATCCATGTAGTCGACTTGATCAGATGGGAACTCTTGGTTGTTACCACGGTGACGTCCCATAACGATTGGCTCAGCAAAACCACCTTTTTCGTTCAACTTAGAGTTGGACTGGGCTACGATGTACTCATCTTCTTCATCAGCTGTCAACCAAACGATTTCGTTGGTGACCACACCTTTTTCACGGTCTACTTTACGGTATGGCGTTTGGATGAAACCATACTTGTTCAAGTGTCCGTAGGATGACAAGTTGTTAATCAAACCGATGTTTGGTCCTTCAGGTGTTTCGATTGGACACATACGTCCATAGTGAGTGTAGTGCACGTCACGGACTTCGTATCCAGCACGGTCACGTGTCAAACCACCAGGCCCTAAAGCTGACAAACGACGTTTGTGGGACAACTCAGAAAGTGGATTGTGTTGGTCCATGAACTGGGACAATTGTGAAGAACCAAAGAATTCTTTGATCGCTGCAGTCACTGGACGAATGTTGATAATTTGTTGTGGTGTTAATACTTCATTATCTTGAACAGACATGCGTTCACGAACATTACGTTCCATCCGTGAAAGCCCAAGACGCACTTGGTTGGCAAGCAATTCACCAACGGCACGAATACGACGGTTTCCAAGGTGGTCGATATCATCCACGCGGCCAATACCTTCAGCCAAGTTAAGGAAGTAGCTCATCTCAGCAAGGATATCAGCTGGAGTGATGGTACGAACCTTATCATCTGGATTAGCATTGCCGATGATAGTGACAACGCGGTCTGGATCCGTTGGTGCCACAACCTTGAATTTTTGAAGAACGACTGGTTCTGTCAATACTGCTGAATCATTTGGAGTGTAGACAATCTTGTTCAAATCACCGTCCAAATGTTCTGAGATGCTGTCGATGACATCGCGTGTCATCACGGTACCAGCTTCTACAAGGATTTCTCCTGTTTCAGCATCTACCAATGGTTCCGCGATCGTTTGGTTCAACAAACGGTTCTTGATATTGAGTTTCTTGTTGATCTTGTAGCGACCAACTGGGGCCAAGTCATAACGACGTGGGTCGAAGAAACGGGCTACCAACAAGCTACGTGAGCTTTCCGCTGTTTTTGGCTCACCTGGACGAAGACGCTCATAAATTTCTTTAAGGGCTTCATCTGTACGAGAATCCATTGGGTTTTTGTGGATATCTTTTTCAACAGTGTTGCGAACCAATTCGCTATCCCCAAAAATATCAAAAATCTCGTCATCTCCAGAGAAACCAAGGGCACGAACCAAGGTCGTAAATGGAATCTTACGCGTACGGTCGATACGAGTATAAGCAATATCTTTTGAGTCTGTTTCAAGCTCTAGCCAAGCTCCACGGTTCGGAATAACCGTTGATCCATAACCAACCTTACCGTTCTTGTCCACCTTATCATTGAAGTAGACACCTGGTGAACGGACGAGCTGAGATACGATGATCCGCTCTCCACCATTGATGATGAAGGTTCCCATCTCAGTCATGATTGGGAAATCACCAAAGAAGACTTCTTGAGTTTTGATTTCGCCTGTTTCCTTGTTGACCAAGCGGAAGGTTACAAAGATTGGGGCAGAATAGCTCGCATCATGAATACGTGCTTCTTCCAAGGTATACTTTGGTTCTCTGATTTCATAGCCGACGAATTCCAACTCCATTGTGTCTGTGAAGTTCGAAATTGGCAATACATCTTCGAAAACTTCTTTCAAACCATGATCCAGAAAATCTTTAAATGAATCCGTTTGGATTTCAATCAAATTTGGTAAATCAAGAACTTCTTTGATTCTTGAAAAACTACGACGGGTCCGATGTTTCCCGTATTGAACGTCATGTCCTGCCAAAGTTTTAACTCCTTTTCTATACTAGGATACCAGCTAGGGGAAGGCCCTCTCTGAAAATCCGGTTTCTAGATCGCTTCTGACCACATCAGAATAGTTCTGATCCAGTCGAAACGATGTTATGAAGGGGGTGTGATCTACATCACGTGAGAAGAAATCTCCTCCGTATCATTCATCCTTTTTGGAATTTTTAGAAAGATTAAGTTTGTATGACAAATCTGTTTGTTTCTAAAAATAGGCACAAAAAGAGCAGCTAAATCGACTTTTATAAAGTTTGATTTAACTGCTGTAAGCTTCTATTTGGACAATATTTCAAATAAAGCACACGACAAATTACTTGTCCTTATTATATCGTATTTTCACAAAAAACACAAGGTTTTCTCTAGACATGAAAACGATTTTATGGTATTGTCCCTGATAATTTTTACCGGTTTTGTCCACTCGATGATGAACTGCTTGGCGTACTAGTATTGCCTGTCCGATTGCTATTGCGATTCCCATTGGAAGTCCCCGCTGAACCTCCTAGCATTCCAGCCCAAGCACTAGCATAATCATTATCTGATCCACCAATAGCAAAACGGTAGGTCGTTTGTGGAGCACCATTTTTAGCCCAATAGCTGGTAACTGTCGCACCCGACACATCGATGTCACGACCATTGACATTGACACGACCAGGTCGTTGTCCTGTAGCTTTCAGAACAGTCGATGAAATGACACTACTATCTAGGGTGAAGCGGTCTTGCACTCCCCAAGCATTTGGATCCGCCTGGTAGATAGCATTGGCTAAATAGGCCATGTAGCTTGCGTTGTTGTTGTAACCTGTCAATGGAGCCATAGAAGCATTGTTATCGTGTCCAATCCAGCCACCTAAGGTGAGACTTGGAGTAGACAGCATGAGCCACATATCTCCATTCTCATTGGTAGTTCCGGTTTTCCCGATCCAATCGGCATTAGCAAGGGTTGGGTTGACCTGGCTGATCCGGCTCTTGAAGGTCGTTGTTGCACCGGAGCTGATGACACCTCTTAACAGATCCTGCATGATAGTCGCAGTTGCTGCTGAGTAAACTCGAGTTGGTTTGCTTTCGTGCTGGTAAACAATTTTTCCGTTTTGGTCCATGATTTTTTCAATCATGTAGCGTTTTTGGTAATTTCCATTATTGGCAAGGGTTTGATAACCGTTTGTATGTTGGGCAACGCTTACTTCGATCCCGCCTCCCATTGGCAGACTTTCAATGCCGTACTCAGCGATATCGTAGCCCATTTTTTCCATATAGCCAGGTACATCGACACCCTTTTCACGGAGAGTACGATAGGTCCAATAAGCTGGGATATTCCATGAGGTATTGAGGGCCTCTCGGAGGTCCATCATACCAGTTCCTCGGTTATCCACGTGCATAATTGGCTCTCCACTAGAGAAGTTGGTTGGGTAATTGGAGACGATGCTATTGCTTCCCATCAAGCCTTGGTCAATGGCGATTCCATAAGCCAGCAAGGGTTTAATGGTAGAACCTGGAGAACGCTTTGTATCAAAGGCATGGTTATTTTGATTCCCGTCAAAATTCCGTCCCCCAACAAAGCCAAGAATCGCTCCTGTTCGGTTGTCCATAAGGACATTCCCAACTTCTACTGTTCCCGTTCCATCATCCAAGATACCACCATAATTGGCAACTGCTTCTTGCATGGCATTGTAGATAGCTTTATTGATAGTGGTTTGGACCGTATAGCCACCCTCTCTCAATTCTTTCTTCGCTAACTCTTGATAAGACTTAACCGTTGAATTGTTTTTTAGGTCGTGACTAGAAACGTTGTCTCTCTTGATTAGATACTCATACATAGCATCTTCCGCTTCACTAACAGCTTGGAAATACAAGTAGTCGTGTGGTGTCTTCTCGATGCCATTTGAAGGAAGGAAATCCTTGCTTAGATCATATTGACTATATTGGTCGTACTCTTCCTTGCTGATAGCACCCGTCCGATACATATTGTACAAGACATCCTTGGCACGATCCAAGCCTAAAGCTTGATTTTCCGGAGTCTTGAGGCTGCCATCAGAAGCGTAAGGTGAGTAGACAATTGGACTCTGTGGCAAACCAGCAATAAATGCCGCCTGTGGGATGGTCAAGTCTTTGGCAGAAACACCAAAAATCCCTTGAGCTGCAGCTTCCACTCCTGCAATATTTTGTCCCCGATTGTTTCGACCAAATGGAGAGACATTGAGGTAGGTCGTTAAAATTTCGTCCTTATCCATTACCCGCTCCAGAGCAAGGGCATCAATAATCTCAGCGGCCTTCCGTGAGAAGGTCGGTGCATCTCCCACAACTTGTTGTTTAATCAACTGTTGGGTCAGAGTTGAACCACCACTAGAGGACCCTACTCCAGCAACTGAACCCAAGGTGGCCCGGATTACTGCCTTTGGAACGACCCCATTATGGCTATTAAAATTCTCATCCTCTGTGGCAATAACAGCCTTTTTGACATTGTCCGAAATCGCATCCTTTTGGACAGGGATCCGAATCAAGTCACTGTCAATATCAGAAATGATGCTTCCATCTGAGTAGGAAATCTTTGAAACGCTGGAAATATTTCGTACTTGTTGAACCAATTGGGTCGGATCCGGTGTCTCTGTCTCATTAAATAGGCTGGCTGCATAGCCAATCGCAATCCCTGCACCCAACAAGAGACCACCTAAAGCAAACACCAATAGCACATCCCAAAGGAGTTTCATCGTGCGGAGAATCGTTGCCACGAAATCTCCTAGTGACCAGCCCTCCTTGTCTTCCTTCTCATCGACTTCAACAGTCATCTTGGCAAAGAAGTCTTTTATTTTCTTCCCGCACTTTGTAAAAAATTCTCTCATTTGAATCACTCTATTTCTCCTTGTCCTTCCTATTATACCAAATGGACCTCTTTCTTTTCAATTCCTAAAGTTGAGAACACCGTTTCCAACTGGATTTTTTTCGTCCTTTCATTGCTATTTCAAGTCATTATGGTAAAATAGAGAGAAACCATACAGATACTGGACTATTTTCATCGATCCGGCCAGTAGCTTAGAAAAGGAGAGAACGATGCACATTTTTGATGAGCTAAAAGAACGTGGTTTGATTTTCCAAACGACTGACGAAGATGCTTTGCGTAAAGCCCTAGAAGAAGGACAAGTATCGTATTATACTGGCTACGATCCAACTGCTGATAGTTTGCACCTTGGGCACCTTGTTGCAATCTTGACCAGTCGTCGCTTACAATTGGCAGGCCACAAACCTTATGCGCTTGTCGGTGGTGCGACCGGACTCATTGGAGACCCTTCTTTCAAAGATGCCGAGCGCAGTTTACAAACTAAGGAGACTGTAGACGGTTGGGTCACTTCTATCCAAGGGCAATTGTCTCGTTTCTTAGATTTTGAAAATGGGGAAAATAAGGCTGTCATGGTCAATAACTACGACTGGTTTGGCAGCATTAGCTTCATTGACTTCCTTCGCGACATCGGAAAATACTTTACTGTCAACTACATGATGAGCAAGGAATCTGTGAAAAAGCGGATTGAAACAGGGATTTCTTACACTGAATTTGCATACCAAATCATGCAAGGCTACGACTTCTTTGTCCTTAACCAAGAGCACAATGTTACCCTGCAAATCGGTGGATCTGACCAGTGGGGAAATATGACAGCTGGTACCGAGTTGCTTCGTCGTAAGGCTGATAAGACTGGTCACGTGATCACTGTGCCCCTCATTACAGACGCAACTGGTAAGAAATTTGGTAAATCTGAAGGGAATGCTGTTTGGCTCAACCCTGAAAAGACTTCTCCATACGAAATGTACCAATTCTGGATGAACGTTATGGATGCAGACGCTGTTCGCTTCTTGAAAATCTTTACTTTCTTGTCATTAGACGAGATTGAAGACATCCGCAAACAATTCGAAGCAGCACCACACGAACGCTTGGCTCAAAAAGTCCTCGCTCGTGAAGTCGTGACTCTTGTCCACGGAGAAGAAGCCTACAAAGAAGCCCTTAACATCACGGAGCAACTCTTTGCTGGAAATATCAAAAACCTTTCTGTCAAAGAACTCAAACAAGGACTTCGTGGCGTACCAAATTACCAAGTCCAAGCAGAAGACAACCTCAACATTGTTGAACTCTTGGTCACAGCTGGTGTGGTAAATTCTAAACGTCAAGCCCGCGAAGATGTTCAAAATGGAGCTATCTACGTCAATGGCGAACGCATCCAAGACCTTGACTATGTCTTGAGCGATAGCGATAAATTAGAAAATGAATTGACCGTTATCCGTCGCGGTAAGAAAAAATACTTTGTTTTGACTTATTAAAAAGAAGACCTCTGAAGCTATGACTTTCAGAGGTTTTTTGGTACACTAGAAGTATCATGACGATCAAACCAAAATTACAACGATTTCAGACTGCAACGGCTTTTGCCTGTCCCATCTGTCAAGAAGCCTTCGACCTGGTCCAACAAAGCTTGGTCTGCACTAACCGCCACTCCTTTGACTTGGCTAAGTTTGGCTATGTGAACTTGGCGCCACAAGTGAAGGCCTCCAAGGACTATGACAAGGAGAATTTTCAAAACCGGCAACTCGTATTAGAGAACGGCCTCTACGACCATATCCTTCATGCCCTGTCAGAATGCTTGTCCCCGATGAACCATCCAGCCAACATTTTAGATATTGGTTGCGGGGAAGGCTACTATTCGCGCATCTTACAAGAGCGGTATCCAGACCATTCCTTTTACGCCTTTGATTTATCTAAGGAATCGATCCAGCTGGCTGCTAAAAGCGACAAGGATTGGAAGGTCAAGTGGTTTGTCGGAGATCTGGCTCATCTCCCTCTTTTAGACCGGAGCATGGACCTTCTCCTAGATATCTTTTCGCCAGCAAATTATCAGGAATTTAAACGGGTCCTGGCCCCAGACGGCCGCCTTATCAAGGTCATCCCAACTGCCGCCCATCTGCAAGAGATTCGTCAGAAGGTTAAGGACCACCTGGATCAGGCCGATTATTCCAATGAGCAGATTATTCAACATTTCTCTGATCATTTTACGATTGAAAATACCATCCATTGCCAGGAAACCTTCGAACTCACACCAGCATTGCGGGAGGCTCTGTTGAGCATGACGCCTCTCCTCTTTCACGTCGATCCAGCTCAAATTGACTGGAACGATCTGACTCGGGTCACCATTTCTGCCACGATTTTGATCGGAAGAAGCAACTAAAAAACACCCTCCATTGATTAAAAATGGAGGGTATTTTTTATGTTTACAGATTAGTCACTTTCCTCTACGCCGATTTGCTGACGGTAGGCTTTGGGAGACTTGCCACACAACTTGCGGAATACTTTATAAAAGTAACCGACATTGCTGTAGCCTACCTCATAGCAAATATCTTCAATACTTTCCGTTGTGGATAAAAGCAACTGTTGGGCAGCTTTGATCCGTTGTTTATTCAAGAGTTCTGCAAAGGTGGAATTGGTCTCACGTTTGATCAATTGCCCTAAATAAACGGGATTGATATAGAGATCCTTGCTGATATCCTTGAGCGACAGTTCCTTCCGATAGTCGCGTCCAATTACTTCTAGGACGGTCGCCACATTATTGTTCATCCGATATTGAGAGAAGAAACTCTCCAATTGGTTCCGAACGCAGGTAACAAGATCCTCGAAAGTCTTTGTCTCATGAACGGCTTTCACAATTTCTGTCAGGTCATCACCGTGCAGGTGTTCAAATAAATGAAAGACATCCATTATGAACTGAATAAAGAGTTGCTTGGCTATCGCCACTTTTGGGGTATGGCTTCTCACGGTATCTTCCAACCAGTTCAACTCCTCCAAAATCTGTTGGATATTTCCCTGAATGATGACACGGTAGATGGGTTCGTAGTAATTAAAGACACCATCTTCTTCCTCCAAAGGGAGATCCTCATAAAACAGACTTCGTTCAACAAGCTCTTTAAATTGTTGAAAATGTTCCTTATAAGGTGCTTGGAAACGGCGCTGTAGGAAAGCTCCTTCATCCTCATCGGAAAGATAGAGTTGAAGATTTTTTCCTAAGACCTGATAAGACGAACTGGCAAAGCCCTTCCTTTCCTTATCCACTCCAATCCAGAGTTGTTTTCTTCCTCGGATGGCTTGTTCGAACTCTTCTTCTGACCAATCTTCATGAAGGAGCCGATTGGCCGTTTCTTGGTCTGGTTTTTTTAGAGTTTGAGATAACTTTTCTAGGATATTCCCCAGCTCCACCTTATTGACAGGCTTTAACAGGTAGTCTGCCACCCGGAGGTTTAAGGCTTTTTTTACATAAGCAAAATCCTGGTAGCCCGACATAATGATATAAGCCGCATGGGGAAGAATGGACTGCATTTGATCAATCATTTCTAGACCAGTTTTTCCTGGCATATTGACATCCGTAATCACGATATCCACTGGATAATCCGCAACATAGGCCAAGGCTTGATCTGCATCCTCTGCTGTGTAAACAACCTCCATGTCCCATTTTTCAAAGGGAATCAGTTTTTTCAACCCCTCAGTAATCATATATTCATCGTCAACCAATAAGACTTTATACACGATTCTTTCCTCTTAAGTGTCCTCGATGGTAATCGTATAGAGAACACCTTTTCCTTTTTCTGATGTAATTTGAATGTGGTAACGATCCCCAAAGTAGAGAAGGAAACGCTCATGGACATTGATAATCCCAATCGATTGTCGCCCCTTACTCTCTTCTACTTCTTCTCGTGGATCCCTATGACTCAATATTTGTTGGATCCGTTGCAGTTGGCTCGGTTCCAGTCCTCTCCCATTGTCTTGAACCCGAATTTCCACAGCTCCTCCAACATGACGGACTTTGATACTAATGACGTTGTCCTTGCGCTTGTGATCAACTCCATGAACAAAGTAATTTTCCACTAGTGGCTGAAGAGTAAACTTCGGAATAACCATCTCTTCTAGACCGGGTTCAATTTTAAAGCCATAAGCAATCGATTTTGGATAACGCACCATACAGAGATAGCTGTATTTTCTACAAAATTCCAACTCATTTTCTATGGTCGTTTCTTTCTCCTCTGAAATATTGTTTCGAAGGAGACTACTAAATTCGTAAATAATATCGGCTAATTCTTCTTGATCCTGCATAACTGCATACATGCGAATAAACTCCATGGTATTATACATGAAATGCGGATTAATCTGCGCTTGCAAGGCCTTCAAATTGGCATCTTTTTGGCTCAGTTGTAGCTGATAGATATCACGGATAGACTTGTCCATATTGTCTAACATGGTATTGGTCGTTTCTGCAACTAAAAGGAGCTCCTGCTCTTTGGTATCCACATTGATCCGTCGCTCAGAATCCCCCTGGCTGATGGCTTCCATGGTATCTACCAAATCCAAAACTTGTTTTTGGTAATTACGGAAAATTCGTTGAAGCAAGAGATACAAGACCAAGACCAGGATTAAGGCGACCGAAATCATCCAGGTAAAACTAAACAAGGCTGTTCGAACCGTGTAAGAGGTCGGAATCCCAACCCAGATTTGATAGCCGTAAGCAGTATCTCGCACAATCCACTGGCTGTGATCTTTAGGGTTGATATCCCCTCTGTGGTAAAAAACCTTGCCCAAGGGATTATAGATTTGTACGGCAACTGGAATCGTGTCTTGAATATTGTCAACGACAGAATCCAATAGCGCTGGATTGATTTTAATATAAGCCAGTCCAATATCCTCGCCAGTCGTCACATCCGTTAAGGAGACTGGGATGGCTTGCGAGCTGGCCTTGTACCGATCCGCTGGAACTTGTTGCCCTCCTTTTTTATTTTTACTGGAGACAAACACAGTCGTATAGTCATTTAACACCAAATCAATTTGATCAATAACATCGTGTTCCAAATACAGAGTTTCAACATTACGGTGCAGCGAAACTTGAATATAATTGGAGAAATAATTATCCAATCGCCAGCTTTCGTATTCAGAAGGCGTCATTGAAAAATACTTGTAAACTCCTTCGAGCTTGGCAGGATTTTCTACCAGACTCTTTCCCCATTGAGAAGATCTCTTATAAATATCCTCTACCTCAACAGTCAAGCGCGAGGAAATCAACTGAGCAATCCGTTCTGTTTCTGCTTTCTGATTATGCCAATAGACCAAGGATACCGTCACGCCTAAGGTCGTGATGATCCCCACCATGATATAGGCATAGAACTTCAAAAGAGTCGCTAACCATATTTTTTTCATAATTAAGAAACCACTTTAGAGCGAATTGTTTCATAGACTGGTTGAAAAATATCATTGACAAAGAAATGCCACAAGCCCAGTAAAACAAAGAAGAATAAAGCCGGAACGAAATGGGTAACAACCCCTAACAGAAAGGTCCCCAAGAGAAACTTGGTCACTGCACGAATATCCAGAAAAGTACCAATGAAACTCAACTTCAAGCTATTAAGATAGGACAAGTCAAAATGGACTTGAAGCTTGAGATAGACTGCAAAAGTCAGGGGAGCCACCAATAAGAAAATCAAATTGACCAATAAGATAAAAATCTGAAACAGGGACAAGTGGGGCAATTGAACCATCAGATACATGCCATAAATAAGAATAGCTTCGATTAAAAAAAATGTATAGAAAACCTGGTTGGCCCGACGGAAATTTTCTTTATAGAGCGACCAAGCCTCAGACCAACCATATTGCTTGTAATCAGATCCATGTTCGGCATATAGACTCATAATCGTTGCACTAGCCGGCCCAAATCCAAATAAGATGCCTCCACAAAAGGTTAGCGCCCAAAAGATTCCTGTTGCCAGCATGGCTAAATAGACCCTTGTAAAAATTAATTCAATCATTCTTCCCATAATGTGTCTCCATGTTCATTTGTTGTAGAGGGGAGCGTACGACTTAGTATAGTTTCCCTAGTACAACTGATGATTATACCCTATATTATAGCACATTTCCTCTGATGGTTTCGATTTCGAAATCATCAACAGAAAAGACTTTGAAGTGCGAAGACCTCAAAGTCTTTTGATAGACTTAAGCAAGTATTGTTAGCTTATTTCTTAGCAGCAAGGTACTCATCGTATTGTTTTTGGATTTCATCCAAGACTTTTTGGTAGGCACCTTCTGATTTCAATTTTTCAAGCATCTTAGGAATTTCAACTTCAGGATCTACTGTACCTGTATTGATGGCACTTGTGAATTGGTTCAAAGTGTTTGTAAGGGCAGTGATTTCTGATTTCACGTTTTCAGTGTTGAAGATGAATCCAAGTGCTGGAGATTCTTTTGCAGTTTCCAAGTCTTTCTTAGATTGTGCAATTTGCTCATCGGTTACGTTTTCGTTGATGTAAAGGATCCAGTTGTTACCAGTGTTCCATCCAGACATGTGAGTGTTTCCGTTGTAGCCATCCAAGACTTTCACGCGGTTTTCTTTACCTTCAACTTTTTCCCAGTTCTTGCCTTCTGGTCCGTACACAAGACCGTTCAAGAGTTCTGGGTTTGTATTCAAGAGGTTCAATACTTCCATTGCTTTTTCTTTGTTCTTAGAGTTGTTTGAGATGACAAAGTTTGCAACTTGAGTAGTGTTGTTCTTCTTGTAAAGTTGAGTGAATGGTTTGATCTCAATCTTACGGTTTGCTACACGAGTAAGCAAGCTGTTACCGTAGTCAGCAGGTCCTACTGTTTCTTCACGTACCAACCAAGTATCTTGAGAAAGGTCATATCCAGTGTCGCTTGTAGCTACGTCTTTTGGAATGTAGCCAGCTTCATAGTATTTATGAAGAGTCTTCAAGTTTTCAACATAACGTGGGATTGTGTAACGGTCAACGATCTTAGTTGTGTCACCTTGCAAATCGACAACGAATGGAAGTCCATCTACTGCGATGTAATCGAAGTCATCAGAAGGTCCACCATAGCTCTTGTTCATTGCGAATGGAACAACGTTTGGATCTTTTTCTTTGATCGCTTTCAAGACTGGTTCAAGAGAAGCATAGTCTTTTACGTTTGAGATGTCGATACCATATTTTTCAAGAAGTGGTCCATTGAAGGCAAAGTTTTGTGAAGATGCAACGTTGGCTGCAACTGGAACAGAGTAGATCTTACCGTTGACAGTATTCCCTTTGATGTAAGCAGGGTCAAGTGCTTCATAAAGCTCTTTTCCTTCTTTCTTGTACAAGTCTGTCAAATCAGCGTAAGCGCCTTTTTGAGCGTTGATAACATAGTTGTTTGCGAAAGCAATATCGTAGCTTTCACCAGATGAGATCATAACGTTCATCTTCTTGTCGTAGTCACCCCAACCAAGGTATCGGATGTCTAATTTAACGCCAGCTTTTTCTTCGATGATCTTGTTCGCATTTTCTAACAAGGTATCCAAGTTATCCGGTTTGTCACCGATTTGGTACATTTTGATAACTGTTTTACCGTCTTCACTCTTAGATGATTTTTGGTTATCACCTGTCAAGTTACCACAAGCAGCAAGAGTTGCTCCAAGTGTGAGAACGCTAGCAGAAGCTAAAGCATATTTTTTCCAATTTTTCATGAGAAAAACTCCTTTTTTATTTTTCTTTATTAACATTATGAAGGGTGGGTGAGAAAAGTTCGCTTACTCTTTCACACCACCGATGGTCAATCCTTTTACAAAGTAACGTTGGAAGAATGGATAGAGGATAGCGATTGGAACTGTTGCCACCACCACCATGGCCATCCGTCCAGTTTCCTTAGGAAGGGATTGGACTGCACCAGCGATTTGGCTAGATGCACCGACGGATTTAGAGATGTAATCCATATTATTTTGGATTTGCATCAGCAAGTATTGAAGGGGATAAAGGTTTTCACTCTTGATATAGAGGAGAGCGTTGAACCAGTCATTCCAGAAGGCGAGGGCTGTGAAGAGACTGATGGTAGCAATCCCTGGGAGAGAAAGTGGCAAACAGATCTGGAAGAAGATCCGTGTCTCACTGGCTCCATCTATCCGAGCAGACTCAAGAATGGCTTCTGGGATCGTCCGTTTGAAGAAGGTCCGCATCAAGATAATGTTAAAAGGACTCAATAACATCGGAATGATGAGGGCTCCAACGGTATCTCCTAAATGAAGCAATTGAGTGGTAACGATGTAACCTGGTACCATTCCTGCACTAAAGAGCATACTCAAGAGGGCAAAGACAGTAAAGAAGTTTCTATACTTAAAGGTTCTACGAGAGATCGCGTAGGCATAGGTCGTTGTAATGAAAACATTACATGCTGTCCCTACAATCGTTACAAACAAGGTAATAAAGAGGGCTTGAAGAATCTTATCCTTAAATTGAACAAGGAAAAGATAGCCATCTGTACCGAATTTAGCAGGCCAAAATTGGAAGCCGTGAATTGCCAAACTTTGTTCATCTGTCAAGGAAATCATGACAACGAAGATAAAGGGCAAGATACAGGATAGAGCAACCAAGCCAACGATACTACTAAAGAAGATGTCTGCTTTCTTACTGAAGGAGTGGATCCCAACATTATCAACTTTTTCTTTTTTAATTTTTGATTTTGCCATGGTATCCTCCTTTCTAGAAGAGCGCTGCATTCTTATCAATCCGACGTGCTACAATATTAGAAAGTAAAACGAGAATCAATCCGACAACTGATTGGTAAAGACCAGCAGCTGCGGCCATCGCAATATCTCCTGATTTAGCAAGTCCGTTGTAGACATAGACATCAATTACGTTTGTCACACTATAAAGGGCACCTGAGTTATGTGGGATTTGGTAGAACAATCCAAAGTCAGCACGGAAGATATTTCCGATGGCAAGGATGGTCAAGACCGTAATCAAGGAAGCCAACTGAGGAATGGTAATGTGGCGGATTCGCTGCCACTTGGATGCTCCATCCACTGTTGCTGCTTCGTAGAAGGTTGGATCAATCCCCATGATGGTTGCATAGTACATAACACTGCTATAACCAAAGCCTTTCCAGATTCCTAAGAAGAGGAGAAGCGCTGGCCAAATGGCAACCTCTGTATAGAAGTTGATTCCTTTCATCCCAAGTGATGTTAAGATGTGGTTAATCAAGCCTTTATCGACGTTTAAGAAAGCATCTGTAAAGAAGCTGATGATAACCCATGACAAGAAATAGGGGAACAACATTGATGTTTGAAACACTTTAACCAACCGTTTGGAACGCATCTCACTAAAGATAATGGCAATCCCAACGGAAACAATCAAGCCCAAGAAAATAAAGGCAAGGTTGTAAAGGACGGTATTTCTTGTAATGATATAAGCATCTTTAGAACTAAAGAGAAATTTGAAGTTATCAAATCCTACCCACTTACTCTTCATTACACTATCAATAAATCCCTCTCCGGTGATATGATAGTCTTTAAATGCGACAACGTTTCCCAAAACAGGTATGTAGAAGAATAAAATCAACCACGCTGCACCTGGTAAAACCATCAAGAAGAAAATGAGATTTTCTCTCAAGGTCTTAACAAACTTTTTCATCTGACTCCCCCCTTTGTCATTTTATTTTTTTGGTAACGTTTACATTTTTTATTATAAAACTCTATGAAAACTTTTTCAAACTCCTAATTATAGAAAAAATTCTACAAATTTATGACATAGCCTTAAAAATGGAGAAAAAAGGAGAAGAAATTCCTCTTTTCATAGGAAATCCTTCTCCTCCTTAAAATTCATTTTCTTTAAAGACAGCCTTTTGGATTAGGTCGTATAAATGGTTGAAGCTGTCGCAATAGTATGCCACTGGTTGGCCGTCGTCGCTGCGAAGTCCTTGTCTCCGTAGAAATCATTAAATGGCAGGATATCTACTTCTAGTTCGTCGATACGAGAGATTTCGCCTGCTAGGTAGTTTTCAATGCGGCTTTCTGCGCGCTTGATGCGTTGCAAGAGCCCACCCATACGAATGTCTACTGTATCCAAGCCAAAGACCTTGTTTTCTTTCAACCATTGGTGGCTAAAGAGCTTGTGGAAGTTTTCAATCTGGCTTCTGAGTTTTGGTAATTCTTCCCTAGCAATTTGTTGCAAGCTCTCTTTATCACCTTTTTGATAGGCTTGACGAATGCGTCGGCCCACATCCACTTTACTGCTTAAAATCTGGTTCAACTGGGCCTGAGTTTCGAAAAGATAAGAATAAGTGCCCGCTTTTTCTTTAATGTCAGAAAGAATCTCAGCTGCTTGGGCAAAGTGTGGCTTGTCCTGTTCAGGTGTCATGTGCTTGTCAAGAATTGGGCAGAGAACATCCTGATAAAAGACATAGCGGTTGGGGTTGATACCACTGAGATTATCTGGTAGGTCTGGCAAGAGGTTGGCAAGATCAAGTTGCATAAAGTCCTCAACCGATAAGCCTGTGTTGGTCTTGAAGTGAGCTGATAGACGCTCTAAATCATTGCGGTAGCTGAGCTCCGCCCAGATTTGCAAACTTGGTAGAATCGAGAACTGGGCCGTTTCACCACCATTGTCCCCCCAGCCAGTCACAATAACTTCCTTGATTTGATTGGCACGGCAGGCTTTGTTGGCTTCAAGAGCGATAAGACGACTGAAATGATTATGAGGTGTAAAGCCAATCCACTTCCAAGCCCCACCTGCAAAGGCGATATCCTGGCTAATCTTGTGGTGGTTACTGAAGTTACGGTTGTATTTTTCTTCGCTATCCTGATAATAATCCCAGTAAACCAAGGTCACACGGTCTTTTAGACGGTCTAAGTAAACACGAGTTTCTTCTGGAATTTCTACCTCACGGTCGTACTGGCCATCTGCTGACATGAGCTTGAAGAACATATCACTCCACATCTGGCAGTGGAAACCATACTTGTCTGCAATATCCAGCACGCACTCCAAGTGTTGGCACATGAGGAGGCTACGATCAACCACACCGTTTAGGATAAGGTAACGTCCCAAACCAACTAGGTGAGCTTCATCCATCCCGATATTGACCTTGCGAGTTTGTAGTTTAGATAATGTCGCAAACATACCGTCAATCAGGTCATAGACTTTTTCTTCACCGATGAGAAGAATATCTTCTACATCGCGGAGCTCTTGCACTTCTTTGACGCCCCATTTGACAAAGGCTGACAAGTGGGCCAAGGTCTGGATACATGGCACAAAGGTCATGTCAAACTGTTGGGCGTATGCTTCGATTTCCTGTAATTCCTCAGCAGCATAAGCTCCACGGAAATAACCAAAGTAAGGTTGTCCTTCAATTTGATAGGTGTCTTCCATGTAGAGCTCAAAGGTTGAGTAGCCCATCAGAGCCAAGACTTCAATCATCTGTTTGGCTGATGCGACATTGATCACGGCATTGCGTGAACAATCCGCCATATAGGCCAAATCTTCATAGGGCGCCTGCTCCTCAATCTCTACCTTGTCCCCTTCTGCTAAAGCTGTTGCTAGCATAGATAAAGCACGGTAGAGTTGATGAGGTTTACGGTAGGTCAGTTGATACTGCCCCTTCTCACCCTTGATAGAGATAGAAGCTTGGTCAGACTGAGCGACTGCCACTTCTACATCTGATAGAGAAATGTGACTTTTTAATACTTCGATAGCTTGCGCTTGTTTGGAACTAAGTCCTGTAAAAATTACCATTGGTTTTCCTCCTGTAACCAGTTGACAAGGGCACCGTAGAGATTGGCATCTGCGTGATAGGTGCAAGCTTGAATCACTGGAGCGATAGTATATTCTTCATATCTTTCCACAAAGGCGTCTACTGCTTTTTGCACCCCTTTGATAAAATCTGGGTTCTGACTGATAGAACCACCTAGGCTAATGACATCTGGGTCGATTAGGTACTGGATATTGAGCAGGCCTTGAGATAGGTTACGGTTCATGCGCTCAATGGCTTCTTGGCAGAGGGCGTTTCCTGCTGCAGCCTCTTGGTAAATCTTACGGCCATCCCAGTCAGACTGACCTGATTTTTCAATCACATAACGCACCATGTTTCCCGTAGAAGCTAGTAACGACCAGTTGTTGAGCCTTTCTGCCGGCTCGATGGTGGTCATGTAGCCAAACTCACCGCCCAAACCATGACGACCACGGTGTAGCTTGCCATTGATGATCATGGCCCCACCGATCCCTGTCCCAACCACGACACAGGCTGCATTTTCAATCTCAGGATGAGCTAGCAGTTCACTCAGTCCGACACAGTTAGCATCATTTTCTAGATGGACAGGAAGTCGGTGATGAGCAAGAACCTCATACCAAGAAAAACCATGAATGTAAGGAATGGCACTGATTCCTTCAATCACTCCTGTTTCTTGATTAACGGCTCCTGGTACACTCATAGCAATTCCACGATAGTCTTGTTCTGACAATCGCTGGTCCAACCAAGCTAGCAACTCTTCCAGAGTCTCTGGCGTTGGGGTGCTGGCCTTATCTAAAATTTTTCCATCAGGAGTGATACTGGCAAACTTAATCCCAGTCCCTCCGATATCAATCGTTGCAAGGGTCATAGCTTTTACCTGTAAAAAGGAGCGAGTCAGCAATCGATTCTTACTTTGTCGCTCCTCCTTTCTTGTTATGTTTACTTTTTGAAATTAAATTTCTTCTTTTTTGATCAATTCTGTACGAATTTCTTGTGGTGCCAATAGTCCTGAATGAACTGGATATGGACGTTCCAATAAGTCAAGAATGGTTTGTTGTTTATCAGACACGCGAACATTTTCTTGGCTCATGTTGTAGTAACGAAGGACGTAACCTTCTTCATTCTCAGCAACTTTAAAGGCTGTTGGGCAAACTTGTGGCAAGTTGAGGGCTGGATGGTTGAAGAGACTACCTGTTGCTGCGACGCTCCCCTCCTGTTTTGCAACTTGAAGGGCTGTAAATGGCACCTGGAAGGCTTTGGCACGACGAAAGGCTGAGAAACGATCCTGAGCCTGATGGCATTCTACTGCAAACTCAACTTCGATAGCTCGCAAGCACTGGGCTTCTGGTGTTGGGAAGTAGCCCCAGTCACCGAGTTCCCCTGAAGCACGGAGAAGGGTTACAGCTATGGTATCGTCTCCAAGAATTTCGTATTCATGCAATCCTTTGTTGGCTACGGTCACTCCTTTAACCTCATCATACAAGCTGACAAAGGCTTGTTGGTGCTGTGGATTTTCAGGATTTTCCCAAGAAGCTGCTGGTTTATTTGGCCGTGTCACCACCTCATAGATGCTTTCCGAGTCATTGCTTGGACGAGTGTTATGAGTTTTCACCAAGAGACGAATGCGGTGATCCTTAGCGGTATTGGTAAAGCGCGTCTTGAAGCGAATTTGCGGGTCATCCACAAAGACGGTCATCACTGTTTCCAACGGAATGGTTGTCAGCTCTTCTGACCGTCCTGCTTCTCGGTTCATAAACTCGATAATGCCTCTTTGTTCCGCATCCAATTGTTCATCCGCGCTGACTGGGATGGTCAAGTCATGCTTGAGCAAGATTTTGGCATAGCGAGCATTATTTTCCAAGACCTCATGAGCTTTCAGCTCCGCATAGATGGGTTTTGTTCCTTTTGGTTGGAAGTAAATGTATTCATTGCCAATATCACCGCGGTCTTCGAAGCCAAGGAAGTCCTCATAAGCCTCATTGGTCGTCTTGTCGTAAAGGGTCAAGCCATCATCAATACTGAGGGTTACGAACGGCGTATCGAGAACCCCATTTTGGTAAATACCATCATGATGGGAAGCTTTTCCTTCCAAGAGCTGGAAGGTGGTCCAAGAAAGAGGCGCTAGGTGAACTGGAACCGTCACGCGCACTTGACGAGCGATATAAGGTTGACGGAATTTATCCTTAGGCAAGGTATAGCCAAAACTTGCCCCCAAGTCTTCAATCTCAGCTTCTACAAGATGACCCTCTAAATCCTCTACATGGTAATCTGGCAAGGTCAAAGCCGCCATTTTCTTGAAGCCTTCTGTCGGGTGCAATTCCTTAAATGGACAAACCGCTACGTCGACAATCGTGCTGACGGTGTCCACCTTATCATGCAAGCCAGTGTTAATAACCGTAAAGAGATGCTCACTCTGAGCTTTTTGAGTCGCGAGTTTCTCTTTCCATTCATTCAGAAGGTTGGTCTTAACAAAGCTTCCGACTTGATTGACCTTGGCAAAACGAACTTCCATTTCACGGTGAACTTCGTCAATACTACAACCACAAATACTATCGTGTGGCGCATTTTGTAAGAGCATCTTCCAGGCATAGGTCAATTGATCCTTGTGATTGTGGCCACCTGTAAGGATGGTCAAAGGTTCCACCACTTGCTCTAGCAAATTGCTGTTTTCTTGAAAGGCTTGTTTGAGATAAATACGTGAAGAAGAGGTGTTGGCAAGAGTGTACCAACCATCTGTTTCCTGGCTAGTCAACTCCCCTGTAACTGTTGATAGGTGTTCAGGAAGTGCACTTTCCACTGCTTGAACGTATTCATCAAAGGAGCTGTGAATAAAGGTCACGTCTGGGAAGAGTTCGTTTGCCACACGAATGGCTTCACTCAAGTTTCGTTGAACTGGTTGGTGGTCACAACCGTTCATCATCAACCATTGGTTGGTCGATGCATAGTCACGAACGTCTGCCAATTTTTGTTTCCAGAAAGCCAAAGCTTCATCTTTATCCACTGGAATTTCGTTCCCGTTACTGTACCAGTTGGCAAAGAGAATACCCAGCACACGGCTACCGTCTGCCCCTTGCCAGTACATTTCAGAAAATTGAGAGGTAAACTGCTCATCTTCGAGGACCTGGTTGTCAAAGCCGATCGGTTTGACCCCACGCCCAAAGGCTGCTACGTGAATCCCTGATTTTTGAAGAATTTGAGGAGCTTGTCCCATATTTCCAAAGGTATCAGGGAAGTAACCAATCTGAGTATATTTGCCCCATTTGGCACATTCAGCTTGTCCAATCAAGGTATTGCGGACATTGGCTTCACTGGAGATCAAGTAATCATCCTGCAAAATGTAGAATGGACCAATCTTGAGCTTGCCCTCGTCGATATAACGCTGCACCTTGTCACGGTTTTCAGGACGAATTTCTAAATAGTCATCGAGGACAATGGTTTGTCCATCCAAGTGGAAGCTCTTGAATTCAGGGTCATTTTCAAAAAGATCAAACAGATTGTCAAAAAGTTCCACCAACTGCATCCGGTGACTTTCAAAAGGTAGATACCACTCACGATCCCAGTGACTGTGAGAGATGATATGTACAACAACATTTTCCATGAGTAAAACCTCATTCTAACTTAAATTTAAAAATATATTTGTGATTCTTTCCTAGAATCAGTTGAGCGAAAACGTGCTCCTTATACTCAATGAAAATCAAAGAGCAAACTAGGAAGCTAGCTGCAGGTTGCTCAAAGCACTGCTTTGAGGTTGTAGATAGAACTGACGAAGTCAGTAACATATATACGGCAAGGCGAAGCTGACGTGGTTTGAATTTGATTTTTTAAGAGTATTAGCGGATATCCAAGTAATCCAAGACTAATTCACAGAACATCATGTTGGCCCAAGAGAACCATTCACGCGAATATTTGGTTGGATCATCCACGTGGAAACTTTCGTGCATGACACCTGTTCCACCATCGCAGGCAACCAACTGATCCAGCAAGAATTTCTTCTCAGCTTTATCTGTAGCTGTTAAACCTTGGATCGACAGGGCAATCGGCCAGATATAGCGATAGAAGGTATGAGAACTTCCGAGTCCGCTTGCGTACTTCCCTTCATAGAAGTAAGGATTTTCAGGGCTCAAAATAGTCCGACGAGTAGCTTGGTAGACCTCATCGTCGATCGCGCAGTAGCCAAGATAAGGAGCTGCCAACAAGCTTGGTACGTTTGGATCATCCATGATGCTAACATTTCCCAAACCGTCTACCTCAAAGGCATAGATCTTCTCGCCCTTACTGTTAGTAGTGTAGGCGTAGTTTTCGATCCCTTCTTGAATCTCCGCTTGGAGGCGTTTGGCATCTGCAATGATACTCTCACTATCAGCTAGATTCAATGCTGCAAAGATTTCCTGGACATAACCCAAGACAACCACTGCAAACATATTTGACGGAATTAAGTAGCTATACTGACAGCAGTCATCACTTGGACGAAAGGCTGACCAGGTCATCCCTGTCACAGCAAAGTCAGGCCCAAAGCCGTCATTTACCAAGGTATCTTCCTTACGATCGGTATCACGGACGAAACGGTATGGTGAGTTATTGTGGTCTTGCTCCACTGTCCAGAGATGAAGGATTTCCTTGGTCGCTGTGACAAAGGTTTCATCAAATTGGCTAGTCTCACCAGTTTCCTTCCACAGGAGGTAAGCCAATTGCAAGGGATAGCAAAGCGAGTCCACTTCATACTTACGTTCCCAAATCCAGCCATTCAAATCGGTGTGGTCAGTCTCGTGGTGGCCTTTCCAGTTCTCCTCAATATTAAAAGAGTTAGCATAGGGATCCTTGAGGATCAAGGTCATCTGGCGCTTGACCAAACCAGCAATGGTCTGGCGCAAACGAGGGTCTCTTTTTGCCACATGAAGATAGGGTCTCAATTGAGCCGTTGAGTCACGCAACCACATAGCTGGGATGTCCCCTGTCAACACAAAGGTTGACCCATCTTCTAAAATTTCAACTGTATTATCCAAAGTGTCTGTGTAGCAACGCTCAAACACATCCACCCACTCCGGGTACTCCTTGGCACGTTCTGCTACTTGGTCCAGCCATTCTCTGACGATTTCTTTTGAATAAGTCATTCCTTTTCCTCACACGTATCGATTCTTTCCTATTCAGTATAAAAGATTTCAGATGGGAAATACATACGCAAATTATAGCCCTTTTTCTACAAACTTTTCTAGTTTTGAAAAAGACTTTCCCATTTGAGGGGCTTCTGCTAAAATAAAGAAAGAAAAGGGCTTGAAGGCCCTAGTATGACACAGGAGGTCCCGCATGAAGACCGATATTACTCATATTGATACCCGCTTAGGAACAGACAATCACTCAGCTTATTCTAACGGCAACACCCTTCCTTACACAGGAGTTCCTTTTGGGATGAATTATTTCCTTCCACAGACGACACATGAACAGGACGCTTGGTTTTTCAACCCCAACCTTCCTATCTTTCAAGGTATTCGCTTGACCCATCAGCCTAGCCCTTGGATTGGAGATTTTTCCTGGTGTCTCCTCACCCCGCTGACAGACATTCCGACTCAAGAAGACCTCTATTTCAGACAGAGTAGTTACCGGGTCCATTCTCCGCTTTAGAGGGCCGTCTGCACTTTCACTGGCCATTCATTGCCCCAATGGACTAGCTGAAGTAGAATTCGGAGAAACGAATCTACATTTTCACATCCTAGACCAAAATCATACCGACCAACAAACCTATCCTTTCTATCTTCATGTCGAATTTGACCAAGCCATCACTCGCACTCACTGGCTAGGACAGGATTTGATCCTAGAATTTGACAGCCCTACCCTAGAAGCTCGATTAGGCACTTCCTTTATCAACCCTGAGTTGGCCGAATCTCACCTTCCTACAGCTAGCTTTGAAGAGATGAAAGAAAAAGCGAGCCGCAAATGGCAAGAGCTAATGGACCGATTTGAAATTTTAGATACGGGCGGAGAGGATCGAACATTTTTCGATCACTGTCTCTACCGTAGTCTGCTCTTTCCTCAGACTTGTTATGAAGTAACCCCTGAGGGGAAAGCAGTCCATCGCGATTTCGCCCACAACCGCATTCAAGAAGGAAAATACTTCACGAGTTTGGGCTTCTGGGATCTCTTTCGGACCACCTTTCCTCTCTATAGCCTAGTCTATCCCGAGCTTTACCAGGAATTTCTCGAAGGCTTCCTCAGCCATTACCGAGATACCGGTTTCCTCCCTAAATGGCTAGCGCCGGACGAAAGAGGCATGATGCCTGGAACCCTCATTGATGGGGTCATTGCCGATGCCATTCAAAAAGGCCTAGCTCCCGACCTCCACACGGAGCTTTTTGAAGCCATGCTAGATACAGCTAGGAAGGAAGACCCAAATGGTCATTACGGTCGACGAGGAGCTAAAGAATACAAGGAATTAGGCTATCTATCCACTGACTATCACGAAAGCGTGAGTCACACCATTGACTTCTCCTATAGCGATTTTTGTATCGCCCAAACTGCCCAGCTACTTGGCAAGGAAGAGTTGGCCAAAGAATATGCCCAGTCTAGTCTTTCCTATCGAACCCTCTTTGATCCAGAAACAGGTTATATCCGGGCCAAAGATAAGAAGGGCCATTTCAGACCAGACTTTTCCCCCATCAGTTGGGGACGCGACTATGCAGAGTGCTCTGCCATTCAGGCAACCTTAGGCGCCCTTCACGACATCGAGGGCCTCAAGCAACTCTTTGGTGGAGAAGGAAGGATTTACCCACTACTTAACTCGACTAGCCACTCAAGCACCGCATTACGAAGTGACGGGCTATGGCTACGAAATTCATGAAATGAGTGAGATGGCCCAAGCTCCTTTTGGACAAATTGCCATTTCAAACCAACCGAGTTTTCACATCCCCTATCTCTTCCGCTATAGCCAACACCCGGAATACACTAGCATCCTAATCCAGGCCCTTCGCAAGGAAGCCTTCCAGCCAAGCTTTCAAGCCTATCCAGGAGATGAAGATAATGGCAGCCTATCCTCCTGGTATATCTGGTCGGTTTTAGGACTCTATCCAACTTGTCCAGGCAAGCCAGTCTATGACCTAGGGATTCCCCTCTTCAAACACTTGCGCCTCTTTCTCCCTCAAGAGAAAAAATGGCTGCATATCCATAGCACAGCTCACACAGCCCAAGCACACTTTCTTCAAGATGCTTCTCTTGATGGAAAAAAGGTCGACAGAGTGAGCCACCAAGACCTCTTGAAAGCGGAGAAGCTAGACTTCTACCTTTCTTGGCTCCCTAAAATCTAAAAAAGAATGAAGAGTAGGACACTCTTCATTCTTTTTCATTACACATATACTAGCTAATTCCCAACCTTATAGAGGAAAGAACCTTGTTCCGTAAAACTGTACATCCCAGTTCCGGTCCAGAGACGGTCCTTATTAACATCAGAATCATCATGGAAGATGACTTCTCCATTTTCGTCCGTTTGGTCATCAATCGTAAGCCCGGCAGGGATGAATTCCATCAAAAATCCTCCTGTAACTCCTCCGTAGACTCCTCCTGAAACAGTTCCATAATCCGTCAAGGAAAGACCATAAGACTCATATTCGTTAGAGACCAAACCATTTTGATCAAAGACGAGTTTATTCCCCTTATCATCTTGCCAGACACCAGCTACACTACTATAATCCCCTTGAGCGATTGCTTCAATATCCATCTTTGTTTTCTCTTTCTTATCACTCGAACTCTCAGCTTTCTTTGTTTCACTAGTAGCTGAGCTATCCTTCGATTGACGAACTGTACTTTCTTTACTTTCAGATCCTGTCTCCTGCTTTTTATCACCACAGGCTCCAAGGAAAAACAGTAGAGCAGAAATCAACAATAGCAAACGATACTTTTTCATCATGAATCTCCCCATATTCAATCTATTCTATAAGCCTAATTTTATCCTTTTTCTAGCAATTTGACAAGTTTCTGTTACTATCAAAAAAGGAACCAACTGGTTCCTTCTCTAATTGATTAATGGGCCAACATTTCCTGCGCAATTTCGAATCCGGATAGGTCACTTGGGTAGTAAGTAGGCCAATTTTCCAATTCCTTATAAAGAGCCTCTTGGCTTTCCCCTCCGAAGAAAATATGGAAGTGAGCTGCCTTATTAGGAGCAATTTGATGGTCACTGAATTGAACATACTTGAATTCACCCGCATTCGGATCAGTTGCTTCAAAGAGATACCGCACTCCACGATTCCCTTTTGTATAGTTTAGCGTATGCTTCCCAGCATAGCGGTATTCGAACTTCTTCTCTTCGCCATTCTTATAGAAGGTCATGGTTTTGTCTGTAATGACAATCCGGTCGACATCTGTTTTATAACCTGTGGTGTAGTAGGCTTTATACTCTTCAACTGTTTTGGACTTGGTTAATTTAGCTTTGTAGTCAAAGACTTGATCCAAGGTTCCATCTTTTAGATAAGGATACACAGACTGCCAATCACCTACATAGTCTGAAAGAGTTCGGTCCTTAATAGCACTGTCCTCAAAGTAGCCATTGGCTACTGTTTTGGTGTCTTCTTCCTCTTCTGGAGCGATTTCTTTTCCAGCTTGAGTTGTTGTTAACTCCAAAGATTTGAGGTTGGCTCCCATGATAGTGATGTAGTCTTCACCATCTTTCATCTGCTCATCTGTCAAGCTCTCTAATGGATTCAAAACAGCTAGATCCACACCGGTTTCAGCAGACAAGGTTTTCGATAAGGATTTAGAAGCATTTTCTTCAAAGTAGATGACCTTGATGTCATTCTTCTTGATGTACTCTGTCAATTCACTCAAGCGAGTCGCAGACGGTTCACTATCTGGTGACAAACCTGAAATAGAAACTTGATTCAAGCCATAGTCCAGGGCCAAATAACGGAAAGCTGCGTGTTGAGTAACAAAGTTTTTCTGTTTCGCTTCAGATAAGCTCTTCGTATAGCTGTCATCCAATTTTTTCAACTTGGCAATATAGGCATCCGCATTAGCTGTAAAGCTAGCCTTTTTATCTGGGTACTGTTTCACCAGTTGATCACGAATCGTTTCCACCATTTTAATGGCTCTCTGCGGAGAAAGCCAGACATGGGGATCGTACTCATGATGGTGTTCTTCCCCTCCCTCATGGTCATGCTCTTCTTCGCCACCTGGTAAAAGCAGCATATTCTCCGTCGCTTTGACAACCTTGGTTTTCTTGCCATCCATTGATTTCAACAACTGAGGCACCCACGTTTCCATGTTCTCGTTCTCATAGACAAAGACATCTGACTCTTGGATCTTTGCGCGACCCTTGGCAGATAATTCAAAATCATGGGGTTCCGAACCAGACCCGATCAAGAGCTCCACATCTCCCTCGTCTCCAACGACTTGCTTAGTAAATTCATAGACAGGATAGAATGTCGTCATGACTTTCAATTTTCCTGACTGATTTTGACCACCACTACAAGCTACTAAAAGAAGACTACAAAAGGCTAACACCAGCCATGCAAGTTTTTTCATAAGATCACCTATTTTCTAAATTTAACAAAAAGATTTGAGAGCAAAAAGAAGGATACAAATAAGAGGGTAATGGTCGCACTAACCGGTGTATCCGGATAATAAGAAAGAATGAGACCACTGACCATCCCTACAAAACCAATGACCACTGCCAAAAGCATGACTGAACGGAAGGTTTTTCCTAGCTTTAAAGCAATACTAGCTGGCAAGACCATGATGGTAGATACCAACAAGGAACCCGCAGCCGGGATCATCAAGGCGATAGCCACCCCTGTCACAATATTAAACAAGATAGACATGAGACGCACGGGTAAACCATCTACATAAGCTGTATCCTCGTCAAACGTAAGAATATACATCGGACGAATAAAGAGAACCGTCAAACATAAAACAATCGCCGCTATGACAAACAGAGCTAGCACTTGCTCATCGGTAATGGTCAAGGTAGAACCAAATAGGTACTGGTCCAAACTCATGGAGCTTTTACCGCCACCCTTCATGATCACCAAAGCCAAGGCCAAGCCCGTCGACATGAGAATCGCTGTCCCTATTTCCATAAAATCTTTATAGACTGTTCGTAAGTACTCTAAAAATACAGCCGCTATAATCACCACAATGACTGTAGAAATAGTCGGGGAGAAACCAAGGAAAAGACCAAAAGCAACCCCTGATAGAGAAACGTGACTCAGCGTATCACTCATCAAGCTCTGGCGACGTAAAATCAAAAATACACCTAAGATAGGAGAGAAGAGACTCATAGCAACCATCGCCAACAAAGCCCGTTGCATAAAATCATACTGAAAGAGACTAAGCATGGTCCTCACCTCCATCTTTCTCATGGACATTAAAGCAACGCCATTGAGAATTTTGTTTTCTCACCAGGTGAATATTGCGATCTGCGTAATGACTCACCTCTTCAGGATCATGCGTAATCATCAAAACGGCCTTCCCATGATGATGGGCACTGTGGTGCATCAATTCATAAAACTCATCCTTACTACCAGCATCCATCCCAGTAGTCGGTTCATCCAAGACAAAAATATCTGGATCAGACGCAAACATTCGTGCAATGACAGCCCGTTGTTTCTGGCCACCGGATAGAGCCCCTAATGGTTTATCACGATGCTCTAACATCCCAACAGCAGATAAACTAGCTAAAATGTGCTCCTCATCATGATGATTTAACCGACGAAACCAACCCTTACGAGGATACCGCCCCGATTTCACAAACTCATAAACAGAACTGGGAAAGCCAGCATTAAAGCTTGCAATTTGTTGGGGAAGATAGGCAATTCGTAATTTTTTACCAGTTACATTTTCCTTAGCAATTTCAACAATCCCTACTTTTGGTTTTAAGATGCCAAGACTTGCCTTAATCAAAGTAGATTTGGCTGCGCCATTCTCACCAGTCAGCGTCACAAACTCCCCGCTGTCCAAGTAATAATTCACACCTTCTAGAACAGGCTCTCGATCATAATAAAATGAAAGATCTTTAACAGTGATATAACGCATTAACGAAGATCCTCCAATAAGCGGGATAAAAATTTAGAAATAACCATTTGTTCTTCTTGAGAGAATTCGCTCAAAACTTGATTATAAACAGCCAAAGTATGATCATGATGATGAGAATGTTCCTCAGCAACTGGACGCCCCAAATCTGTTAAACGGTACAAAACAATCCGAGCGTCTTTCTCATCTTTTAGAGCTTCTAACATCCCAAAAGAAAGTAATTGTTTAACAGCCTTAGTAACAGCAGCTTGACTAACATTCAACAATTTAGCAAGCTCAGAATTGGAATAATTATTCTTTGATAGTAACATTAAAATGTGTTCTTGCGTATTGGTTAAAGAAAAACCACTAGTACAAGAACCAATCAACACTTCATGCTGATTCTCAGAAATAAGTAAAATAGAATTTAAAAACTCATCGATCTGATTAGCGACTTTCATAGGAACTTCCTTTCTATTAACCAGTAAATACTTTACCGGTTAATTATAACACAGTAAAGGAAAATAGTCAAAGTATTTTCAGAAAACAATAAAAACAATTTTTAGTAACTGTTAAGTAACTCAGCGTTACAAATTGAACAAATAAAAGAAAAAGACAAGGTCCGAAAACCTTGTCTTTAGTACTATACCGGCGGCCGGGGTCGAACCGGCACGTCCTTGCGGACACTGGATTTTGAGTCCAGCGCGTCTGCCAATTCCGCCACGCCGGCAAAGTATAACTGGGGTAGCTGGATTCGAACCAACGCATGAGGGAGTCAAAGTCCCTTGCCTTACCGCTTGGCTATACCCCAATAATATAAAATAGGCGAGTGATGGGGATCGAACCCACGCATGCCAGAGCCACAATCTGGTGTGTTAACCACTTCACCACACCCGCCATATTCTTATACACGGGCAGTAGGAATTGAACCCACACTGAAGGTTTTGGAGACCTTAGTTCTACCTTTAAACTATGCCCGTAAAGGATGGAAGGGGAGGGATTCGAACCCCCGAACCCGAAGGAGCGGATTTACAGTCCGCCGCGTTTAGCCTCTTCGCTACCCTTCCGAATAATATTAAATTATGGCGCGAGACGGAATCGAACCGCCGACACATGGAGCTTCAATCCATTGCTCTA
>NZ_JAKOGN010000082.1:0-206 GCF_022240605.1 Streptococcus sp. DFI.7.26
TTTTATAGTAGTTAGGATGTAGGAAATGTATTCCGATAGGCCATTTTACATTTGGAGGGACGGTTGAAAGTGGACAGAGGAAAAGGTGCGGAAATGGCTGATTTTGATTGTTTATGTTTTGTGTGATAATTTTACATTTTTGCATAGTATTAGGTAGTTAGATGAAAGATGAATAGACATAGGAGTAAGAAAACATAGAATAGTTA